>DASVVS010000173.1:0-117112 GCA_036386455.1 Thermoleophilaceae bacterium | reverse complement strand
GCCGTTCTCGACCACCGCGCCCTCGGCCACGCCGTTCGAGCCCTCGGCGCCCTCCTCGCCGCCGCCCCCGCTGCGTTTGCGCCGCCGCCCGCCGCGCCGGCGCCTGCCCTTCGGGAAGTTCCTCAGGAGCTCGCGCGCCAGGGCGCTCGGCTTGCGGGCCATCCGCGTGCGCGCCCCGCGCAGCACCTCCTCGGCCTCGGGCGTGTGAGCGAGGGCCGCCGCCAGGAGGGCCGCGGAGAGCCGCCGGTCCTGCTTGCGCGACGCCTGCACCAGCCGCCGCGCGTTCCGCGCGTGCGCACCGCCCGAGGAGTTCACGAGCAGCCCCAGCAGCCGCTTCGTCTCCGGCCAGCGCTGCACCGCGTACTCCTCGTGCACCTCGCGCGAGTACTCGGCGAGGTGCCACAGCCACGCCGTCGCCTGGTCGCGGCGCCCGATGGGTCGCTCGGCCAGCGCCTGCAGCAGCACCTTCACGCCCTCGCGGCGCTCGTCGCGCGACCAGCCGCCAACGATGTTCACGGCCTCGTCGAACGCCTCGGCGTCGCGCGCGATCGCGATCTCCTGGAGCGCGCGGATCCGCAGCTGCGTGTTGCGGTTGCGCTGCAGGCACGTGATCACGAACCGCCGCCGCAGCTCGCCGGTCGAGTCGAAGTGCAGCATCGCCTTCGCGCGCCGCCAGTTGTTCGACGCCACGCGCGCGCCCGCCAGGGCGGCCCACACGTGCTGCTCCTGCCACGAGAGGTGCTCCACCGCGATCCGCCACAGCTCGCGCTCGAAAACGGTCGCGCGCCGGTCCGGATCGGGCGTCACGGGCAGCACGCGCCGCTCCACCCGCAGCCGCCGCCCGCGCCCGCGCCGCACCGGTCCGACGACGATCGCGCCGCCGCGGTAGACATCGCGGTCGAGCAGCGAGTGCAGCGTCACCACGGGGTCGTCGTGCGTGGTCGCCGGGTGGACGAAGTCCACGACGATGCCGGCCTCCTTGCCGGGGTTGCGCCGCGTGACGCGCCCGACCCGCTGCTGGTAGATCCGCCGCGAGGCCGTCGGGGCGAGGTGCATGCAGACCGTCGCGCGCGGCGAGTTCCAGCCCTCGGCGAGCAGCTGCGCGTTCACGAGCACGTCGATCTCGCCGCGCTCGTAGGCCGCGAGCACGCGGGTGAGCTCGCGCTTGGGCGTCTCGCCGGAGACGGCCTTCGCCTTCAGCCCGGCGTCCACGAACGCCTTGGCGACGTTGTGCGCGTGGCGCACGCCGGCCGAGTACACGACGCCGGGCAGGTCCTTGAAGCGAACCCGGTACAGATCGGCGATCGCGCTGTTGAACGGCGCCTGGTCGAGGAGCTCGGCCAGCTCCTCCTGGTCGAAGTCCTGGTCCACCTCGCCCTTGCGCAGCGGAACCTTGGCGATGGTGCGGACCCCGACGCCGGGCGGGATTCGCACGCAGCGCAGCGGCGCGATCACCCCCCGGCGCGCGGCCTGCGCGAGGTCGAAGCGCGAGGTCTGGGTGGGGAAGAGGTCGGTGACGTGTCGCGCGATCAGCGCGCCGGTGGCCGTCATGCCGATGAAGATCGGGCCCTGCCAGGAGCGGATCGACGCGCTCGTCTTCTCGCCGAGCGCGGTGTGGGCCTCGTCGCAGATGACGATCGAGTACGCGCCCGAGACCCGCCCGGCGTTGCGCACGTACCACTGGTAGGTCTCGACGGTGACCGGCGCCTTCGCCTTGTCCTCGCCCTTGCCGTCGAGCAGCGGCGGGCTGATCAGCTTGCGGTAGCCGCGGTCCTTCAGCTCGCCGAGGAACTGGTCGACCAGGTTGCGCCGGTGGGTGAGGATGAGGACGCCACCCGTCCGGGTGGCCTCCACGAACCCGAGCGCGGCCACGGTCTTGCCCGCGCCGGTCGCGTGCTCGAACCAGAAGCGCCGCGTGGCGCCGGGGTCGTCGGATGGCGGGCCATCGGCGTCGACCTCCTCCTCCTCGACCTCGGCGGCGGGGTCCCAGTCGAGCGGCTCGTCCTCCTCGCCGATCTCCTCGTCGCCCTCGAGCTCGACCTCGCCCGACGGCAGCTCACCGATCTCCTCGGGAGCCACGGCGCCGTTGCCGCTGCCATTGCGCCCGCCGGGCCGCTGCGAGGACTGGGCCTCGGTCAGGAGGGCGATCAGCGTGCCCGAGAGGGCGTCCACCTGGTGGGCCGAGAGGAGCGTGCCGTCGGCGAGGTGCGGCTCGTCCTGGGAGAGCAGCCGCTCCAGCCCCAGCATCAGCGCGAACTCCTGCTGCCACGCGACGGACGGGTGCTCGCGCCCGGCCTCGACCTCCTTCAGCGCCGCGTCGAACGCGCGCCGGCGCGGGGCGTCCTTGGCCAGGACGACCGCGGGATCCTCGTCCTCGTGGACGAACGGCTCACGCGTGAAGTCCTCGACGCGTGCGAGGTCTTCCTCGGCAACCGGCAAGGCGGCGGAAACGGACTGACTGTCGGCCAACTAGGGCTCTCTGGATGAAGAGGTGGGTGGGACGTGCGGGGGTGTGGCGGTGCGGTCTGGGCCGCAGAGCGACACGGCCGGACGTCCCCTGTGCTGCCGCCGATCGAGGAGTCCGCTCGGCGGCGGCGTCCGTCCCCCAATCGGGGAGCGAATGCACCCGCAATCTTAACGCACCCGCGCCACCGGGACCAGACATTCGGGTGTGCGAACCTGATCGGCGTGCGGCGAGTCCTCCCGATCGTGCTGTGCGCGCTGCTCCTGGCGGGCTGCCAGGACGACCCCGAGAGCGCCGCCCCGCCGGCCGAGCAGGCTCGCGAGCGCCTGGCGGGTGCGCCCGCGCCGCTCGCCGCGCTGCACCGCGAGTCGAACCGCCTGCTCCCCGGCGGCGCCGCGGCGTTCGAGGCGCGCGTGCGCGCGCTGCGCGGACATCCGGTCGTGGTGAACAAGTGGGCCTCCTGGTGCGGCCCCTGCCGCAACGAGTTCCCGTACTTCCAGCGGCTGTCGGTCGAGCTGGGGCGCGAGGTGGCGTTCGTAGGCGTCGACTCGCAGGACAACGCGGGCGACGCGCGCGAGTTCCTCGGCGACTACCCGGTCAGCTTCCCGAGCTACGAGGACCCCGACCAGAAGGTGGCGCGGGTGTTCAACGGCCAGCTGGCGTTCCCGGCGACGGCGTTCTACGACCGCGAGGGGGAGCTCACCTATCTCAAGCAGGGCGGCTACGCGAGCGAGGCGCGGCTGCGCGAGGACATCGAGCGCTATGCCAGGTAGCGTCGGGGCCGTGGAGGTCCGCCCGGTCCGCGACGCCGCCGAGCTCGACCGCGCGCTGGCGCTGCGCGAGCGCGTCTTCTGCGACGAGCAGGGGGTCGACCCCGCCGCCGACCGCGACGGCCTCGACGGGGAGGCGCTCCAGTTCGTGGCCGTCGAGGACGGTCGGGTCCTCGGCACCTGCCGCGTCCTGATCCGCGAGGGCGTCGGGCGGCTGGGACGGATGGCCGTGGAGCCGTCCGCGCGCGGCCGCGGGATCGGTGCGCTCCTGCTCGAGGAGGCGGAGCGTGCGACCAGCGCGGCCGGGATCACCCACATGCGCCTGCACGCCCAGGCGCGGGCGGTCACGCTGTACGCCCGCGCGGGCTACGAGCAGGTCGGCGAGCCCTTCGTGGAGGAGGGCATCGACCACGTCACGATGGAGCGCGTTCGTGCCTGAGCTGCGGATCGACCCGCTGACCGGGTTGCGGACGATCGTCGCGGCCGAGCGCTCCGCGCGACCCGGCGGCGAGCCGCGGGTGGAGCCGGCGGCGCCGTTCGACCCGGAGACCGACCCGTTCCTCGAGGGCCACGAGGACCGCACGCCGCCGGAGCTGTTCGCGCTCCGCCCGGGCGGGGGAGAGCCCGACACGCCCGGGTGGCTCGTGCGCGTGGTGCCGAACCTGTACCCGTCGCTCGACCCGGATGCGCCCGCCGAGGCACCCGCGGACCCGCTCGCCGCCGGCCGCGGCGACCCGCAGCTCTTCACCTCCCGCCCGGCCCACGGCGGCCACGAGGTGATCGTGAACAGCCCGCGCGCCGCGGGCTCGCTCCACGAGCTGACCCCCGACGAGCTCGAGGTGGCGATGGAGGCCTGGCGCGAGCGGATGCGCGCGCACTCCGGCGCCGCCTGCGTGCACCTGATCGTGAACGAGGGCCGCCCGGCGGGGGCCTCGCTCCCGCACACGCACGCGCAGCTCTACGCGCTGCCGTTCGTGCCGGCGGCCATCGCACGCGAGCGCGAGCGCTTCACGGCCCACTGGGAGCGGACGCAGGGCCGCAACCTGCTCGAGGACCTGCTCCAGGAGGAGGTGCGCCGGCGCGAGCGGATCGTCGCGATCGACCCCGAGGCCGTGGCCATCTGCCCGTTCGCCTCGCGCACCCCGTACCAGGTGCAGATCGTGCCGCGCAGCCCGCGGCCGCGCTTCGAGGACGACGGCCCGCTCGCCGCCCGCCTGCTGCACGACGTGCTCGGCCGGCTCGCGGAGGCGCTCGGGGCGGTCCCGCCGTTCAACCTCTGGGTGCGCACCGCGCCCCGCGGGGCGGAGCACTTCTGCTGGCGGATCGACCTGCTGCCGCGGCTGACCAACCTCGCCGGCCTCGAGCTCGGCACCGGCCTGAACCTCAACGTGATCGCCCCCGAGGCGGCTGCCGAGCGGCTGCGCGCGGCGGGGGATCGCTAGCGTCCGCGCGCAGATGGCCCCCGACGAGCGACCGATACCGCGCTTCATCGCCGAGCCGCCCCAGGAGGGCTACCCGTACGGGCGCTGGGCCGACGCCCTGGCCGAGCGCTTCCTCGACGTGGCCCGCTCCATGGACGAGGAGGGCGAGCACGGCGACCCCGGCCCGGTCGTCTGGTTCCCCGAGCGCACCTACGGCGGGCGCATCTACGTCCCGGCCACGTCCACCACCACCGACGGCTTCGAGGTCTTCGGCTACGTCTCCTACACGCGCGAGCATGAGGGGGCGGAGGCCCGCGACTTCACGGCCGTCGCCGACTTCACCGACGAGACCGCCGAGGCCAACCCCGACTGGCAGCTCGACCTGAGCGACTGGGAGATCGGCCACTGGCGCGGGCCGCAGGGACGCCGCGGCGAGATCACGCTCGTCTGGGGCGTTGCGCTCGAGCACAAGGGCCTAGTGGTCACGACCGAGCTCGGCCCGACCACGACCGACCAGTGCGCGCTGGTCGAGGACCGCTTCACGCTGGTCTCGCTCGACAACTACACGGGCGACTACGTCGAGGTCGTGCTGTGGGGCTCGGACGGCCGCGAGATCGCGTCCGAGTCGCTGTACGAGGACGACGAGGACTAGCCGCCGGCGCCCTGCAGCGGGTGGCGCTCGGCGCGCGCGGCGCCGTCGCCGGGGTCGATCTCGACCACGTCGGCCGCCACGGGGGCGAAGGCGGGCCGCGCCTGGTAGGTGAGCACGGCGAGGCCGATCGGCTGGCCCTCGCCCAGGTTGCCGCTGCCGCCGGCGCCGACCGTGCCGCCGTTCAGCAGCGTCACGTTGGGGGCCACCTGCTCGACCCCCGGCCGGTGCGTGTGCCCCACCGCCAGCACGAGCGGGGCGCCCGGAGGGTCGGCGCGCAGCTGCTCGATCGCCCGCTCGGCCAGCTCGGGCGCGTGGACCATGATCACGTCTGCCTTGCCGAGCCGTTCGCGCAGCCAGCGAGCGAACGCGTCCTTCTCCCCCGGCGTGGGCGCGGGGTCCGGCGGGCTGCGGTAGCCGTCGGCCCTACGGCGCTCGTTCGGGTCGGAGTAGCCGGCCACGCGCACGCCGTTGAAGTTCAGGACGAGCGGGCCGTAGCCGCCGCCGCGGCGCAGCACGCCGCGCTGCGTCAGCACGAGCGCGCCCTCGCCCACGAGCCGCTGCACGAACGCGTCGGAGTCGTGGTTGCCGGAGACGAACACGAACGGCCGCCCGGCGGACACGACCCGGCGCACCAGCTCGAACTCGAACGGCCGCCCCTGGTCGGTCATGTCGCCCGCGAACAGCAGCGGCCCGCCGCGCGTGGCGGTCTCGAGCGTTGGCAGCGCCAGCACGTTGTTGTGCAGGTCCGAGGCGAGCGTGAGCCGTGGCAGCCCGCCCGGCGCCGGGCGTCCGGCCGGCGACACCACGAGCCTCGCCAGGCCCACGAGCTGGTGGTCGAGCTCCTCGGACAGCACGTCCGGCGAGCGCGTGGCGGCCTCGATCGCCTCGAGCGCGCGCGGGATGTCGGTTCCGTGGGCGTAGTACTCCGGCTCGTCGAACGGCCCGCGCGGCGGGAGCAGGACCACGAGCATCACGGTGAGCGCGGCGGCGGTCCCGGCCGCCACGGCCAGGAGCCACGGCAGCCGCACCGCGGTCCTCGAGCGCAGGGCGAACGCCGCCAGCCCTCCGACCAGCAGCGCCGCCGCGAGCACGATCGCGATCAGCTTGCTCAGGTAGGCAGCGATCGCGTCCTCGGCGTCGGCGCGCAGCGCGCGCACGTCCACGCTTCCGCCGCGCGCCACCCGGCCGACGGCCTCGCGGTCCACGCTGCGCACGTCCACCTTCACGCGCGCGGGCATCCGCACCACCGGGAAGCGCACGCCCCAGTCCACGATCGGCGCGTACAGGTCGAGCGCGCCGGGGTCGAACGGCTCGATCGAGAGCTGGACAGTGCCCACCGAGACGTCGCTCTCCTCGGTGTAGGCGGAGAACGCGGTGAGCGCGCCGGCGAGCGTCGCCACCACGACGCCGGCCACGGCCAGCACCTGCCGCACGCGAACGAACCTCCCGGACATGGCGAATCACGCTACCGGCGACTACGCTGGCGCGAGGCCCCGATAGCTCAGTCGGATAGAGCGGTCGCCTCCTAAGCGACAGGCCGCAGGTTCGAATCCTGCTCGGGGCACTTGGGGGGCGAGATCAGACGCAGGGAGCTGCTGAGACGCGGAGCCGTCGGCGCGGGTGCGCTCACGCTCGGGCCCGCGCTCGCACGCCTCGGCCCGCTCGCGGAGCGGGCGGCCGCGGCTCCGCCGGCTCGCAAGGGGATAGGTCCGTACGGCCCGCTCGGCCCGTCGAACCTCGGCGACGGAGTCCAGGTGCCGGCCGGGTTCTCGGTGCGCGAGATCGCCCGCGGCAACTCGCTCGTGCCCGGCACCGACTACGTCTGGCACGTCTTCTCGGACGGGTCGGGGTCGTATCCGATGTCCGACGGCGGCTGGCTGTTCGCGTCGAACGCCGAGTCGCCGGCGCCCGGCGAGGGCTTCGGCGGCGCGAGCGTGATCCGCTTCGACCAGCACGGCAACTCGATCGACGCCTGGCGGATCCTCACCGGCACGCGCTCGAACTGCGGGGGCGGGATCACCCCGTGGCGCACCTGGCTCTCGGGCGAGGAGGTCGACGACGGCCTGGTCTGGGAGGCGGACCTCCTCGGTGAGAAGCCGGCGGTGCCGCGCCCGGCGATGGGCGTCTTCTCGCACGAGTACGCGGTCGTGCACAGGGCCGACAAGCGCGTCTACCTGACCGAGGACCAGTCCGGCGGCGGCTTCTACCGGTTCACGCCGTCGAAGTGGCAGGACCTGAGCGCGGGCGTGCTCGAGATCGCGACGCTCAACCAGAACGGCGTGGTGGAGTGGCGCGTGATCCCGGACCCGCTGGCCAGGACGACCCCCACGCGGCAGCAGGTCCCCTCCTCGCGGCTCTCGCGACCGGAGGGGCTGTGCGTGCACGACGCGACCGGCCTCGTCTACTTCGTGGAGTCGAGCGCGGGCCGGATCTTCCAGTACGACCCCTCCACCGAGACCTACGAGAAGATCTACGCGGAGGCGGACTTCAAGGAGCCCGAGCTGACCGACACCGACAACATCGCGGTCTCCGAGCGCTCGCGCGACCTGTTCGTGTGCGAGGACTCGGGCGACCTCGACATCTGCCTGATCACGCCGGACGGCGAGGTCTCGCGGTTCGTGCACCTCGACGGCGTGATGCACGGGGCACCCGGGACCGACGCGTCCTCCGAGACCACCGGGCCCTCGTTCGATCCCAGCGGCACGCGGCTCTACTTCGCCTCGCAGCGGGCGTTCGGGTTCGGCGTGATCTACGAGGTCAGCGGCCCGTTCCGGTCGCTGCCGCAGGCGCCCAAGCCGAGCGAGGCGGCGCTCAAGCTCTCGACCCACGCCTACCGGCGCACGCTCAAGACGCGGCTGGCCAAGCAGGGCTTCCGCGTGGGGGTGGCGCTCAACAAGGCCGCCGACGTGACCTGCGTGCTGCGTGCCCCGGTCGGGGCCAAGGGCGCCCCGGTCACGCTCGCGGTCGCCACGGGGCGGGGCCTGCCGGTCGGCCGCGCCAAGCTCACCCTCGCGCTCACGCGCAAGGGGAAGGGCTACCTCAAGCGCACCGGGCGACCCGTCACGGCCACGATCGTCACCACCGCCACGACGGCGGGCGGCGAGCGCGCGGTCACGGAGAGGCCGATCGGCCTGCGATGACCGGCCCGGCACTCGCCCTGGTCCCCTCCGACGAGGAGATGCGCATCCGCGAGACCGTCGCGTCGATCTGCGCGCAGTACGGGCCCGAGTACTCGCGCCGCAAGCGCGCGGCGGGCGAGCCGCCGACCGAGCTGTGGGACGAGCTCGCGAGCCGCGGCTACCTCGGTGTGAACATCCCCGAGGAGTACGACGGCGGGGGGCTCGGCATGTCCGCGCTCGCGGCGGTCGGCGAGGAGATCAGCGCGGCCGGGACCGGCCTGCTGCTGATCGTCGTATCGCCCGCGATCGTGGGCAGCATCCTCGTGCGCCACGGCACGCCGGACCAGAAGGAGCAGTGGCTGCGCGGCATCGGCCAGGGCACCACCAAGGTCGCGTTCGCGATCACCGAGCCCGACGCCGGCTCGAACTCGCACAACATCTCGACCGGCTGCGTGCGCACCGACCGCGGCTACGCGCTCAGGGGCCAGAAGACGTTCATCTCGGGCGTGGAGGAGGCCGACGCGATCCTGGTCGTGGCGCGCATGCGCGAGCCCGACGGCTCGCTGGGCCTGCCGGTGATCGCGCTCGTGGACACCGACGCGCCGGGCCTCGAGCGCCAGCACGTGGAGACCGTGGCGCCGGGGCCGGACAAGCAGTGGCTCCTGTTCTTCGACGACGTGGAGATCGAGCGCGACCGGCTGGTCGGTGGCGAGACAGCCGGGCTGAAGGCGGTCTTCGACGGGCTGAACCCCGAGCGGATCATGGGCGCCGCCGTCTGCAACGGCAGCTCGCGCCGTGCGCTGCAGCTGGCCGCTGACTACGCGCGCGAGCGCGTGGTCTGGAACGCGCCGATCGGCACCCACCAGGGGATCTCGCACCCGCTCGCGGAGGCGAAGATCGAGCTCGAGCTGGCCAGGCTGATGATGATGAAGGCGGCGGCGCTCTACGACGCGGGCGCCCCGGCCGCCGAGGCCAGCAACATGGCCAAGTACGCGGCGGCCGAGGCCGGGATCCACTGCGTCGACCGCGCGATCCAGACCCACGGCGGCAACGGCTTCACGCCGGAGTTCGGCCTGCCCGACCTCTGGTGGGCCGTGCGCCTCGTGCGCACCGCGCCGGTCTCGCGCGAGATGATCCTCAACTATGTGGCCGAGCACTCGCTCGGCCTGCCGCGCTCGTACTAAGCCGCTACGGCGGGTTCGTCGCGAACTGGTACGCGAGGAACGAGAAGATCGCGATGATGATCGCGATCACGGGGATCGCGAAGATCTTCGCGTAGAGCGGCCAGCGCGTGTGGACCGGTATCCCGGTCGTCATGTTCTCGACGTACTTGGTCTTCATGACCTTGCCCGGTCGTGGTGGGTCGCCGTAGGCGATCACGTCGTCGCCGTCGGCCACCGTCCCGTTCATGAACCGGCCCCTCATCTGGACCTGGATCGGCGGCTCGCCCGGCCGCTCGATGCGGAACAGCAGGATGTGGGTCGTGCTGGTCTGGGTGTTCCCGCCGCCGCCGGACACCTCGGTCCGGTACTGCACGGCCGAGGCGCGCCCGCGCACGCCGGTGCCCTCTACCACTGCGAGTCCTCGCCGAACATGTAGCCCACGCGGCTCGCCACGGCGAAGTCGCCCTCGACGGTGAGCTCGCCCTCGAGCAGCGCCTTGGCCGGGTGCAGCTCGCGGGCGAACAGCCGCACGAACAGCGGCAGCGGAGCGCGCAGCGTCACGCGCGGATCCTGGGCGCGACCGGGCCGGGCCGACGCGCGCCCGTCGCGGATGCGCAGGTGCCAGGCGCGCGTGCCGCGACTCGACTCGAGCTCGTACTGGATCTCGCCCTCGAAGCCCTCGGCGCGCGCGGGCACGAACGCGCGCTCCATGCCGCCGAACACGACCCGCAGAGCGACGTCGTTGCCGAGCGCGCGCTCGATCTGCTCGTCGCTGCGGCCGCGCACGAGCGAGGCGAAGGCGCTCTCGCCGAGCTTGTTGAGCTGGTCGGAGAGCCCGCCTCCGTTCGCGCTCGCCGCCGCGCGCCGCGCGCCGCGCCGGGCCGCGCTCATCACATCGGCCGGCGTGGGCTCGGACTGCGGCGTGATCACGTAGCCGTCCGGGGCCGTGCGCGGCGGCTCGCGCCGGGCCAGCGCCCGCTCGCACGCCTCCGCCAGCCGCTCGCGCCGCTCGGCCTCCACGGCGTCGGCGCGCTCGGCGAACCGCGGCAGCACCCGCTCGCCGAACAGCTCGAGCGCCTCGCACACGTGCTCGTGCTTGTTCGGACCCGCCTGGGCGGCGAAGATGATCTGGTCCACGCCGGCCTGCTCGTAGCGCTCGCACAGCTCGAGCACCTGCTCCGGCGTGCCGATCGCGCCGCGCAGCGACCCGAGCCCCTCCTGCAGCAGCTTCACGCCGAGCGGCGCGTCGTTGGGGGCGACGATCTCGCGCGCGAAGCCCTTCTCGCGGCGGTCGCGCTGGAACTCCTCCCAGATGTTCGTGCGGCCCGGCGTGTGCTCGCCGAACACGTAGTAGTGGGCGAGCGAGTAGCCGAAGAAGTGCGCGCCGTCGATGCCGCGCTCGATCGCCTCGGCCTCGTCCTCGGCGATCATCATCGGGAGCACGACCGCGAAGCTCGGGTTGACCGCGAAGCCGGCCGGCACGCACTCGTCCGACTCGATCAGCGCGTAGTACTCGTCCACCCACTCCTTCGCCTGCTCGGGCTCGACGAACGAGAACGACAGCGCGCCGATGCCGCGCCGCGCGGCCATCAGGATCGTGTCGCGGCGGCTGCACGCGACCCACAGCGGCGGGTGCGGCTTCTGCTTCGACTTCGGCATGACGTTGCGCGGCGGGATGCTCGTGAACTCGCCGTCGAGCCCCGCGAACGGCTCCTCCACGAACATGCGCGCGACGGCGTCGATCGACTCCTCCCACTGCGCGCGCTTGGAATTGCGGTCCACGCCGAAGCCGCCCAGCTCCACCTGCGAGCTGGCCTCGCCGGTGCCGAGATCCACGCGCCCGCCGGAGATCAGGTCGAGCGTGGCCGCGCGCTCGACCACGCGCGCGGGATGGTTGAACGCCGGCGGGAGCTGCACGATGCCGTGGCCCAGGCGGATCCGCTCGGTCCGCTGGCTGGCCGCGGCCAGGAACACCTCGGGCGCGCTCGAGTGCGAGTACTCCTCGAGGAAGTGGTGCTCGACCTCCCAGACGTAGTCGATGCCGAGGCGGTCCGCCAGCTCGACCTGGTCGAGCGCGTTGTTGAGGAGGCGCTCGGTGGAGCCCTCCTCCCACGGCCGCGGCTCCTGGTGCTCGTAGAAGAGACCGAACCTCATGACACTGGCACGCTACCGCTCGAAGCGCTCGCCCGCACGCAGGCGCTCGAAGCCGATCCAGGCGAACTCCATCACCCGCGCGACGAGGCGCTCGCGCGGCACGTCGGGGTGCTCGTCCCACCACAGCGCCAGCGACTGGACCGCCCCGGTCAGCAGCGCGCCGAACATCTCGATCCCCTCGGTCTCGCGCGCGTCGTCGCCGCGGCGCTCGCGCGGCTCTGACGCGATCAGCCCGGCCACCGTCGCGGCCGCCTGCCGGCCGAGCCGTCGCAGGCTCTCGGCCACCTCGGGCTCGACGGCGTCGCGGAAGAGCATGCGGAAGGCGTCGGGGCGGGACTCGACGAACGCGAGGAAGGCGTCGACCCCCGCCTCGAGCCGGACCTCACCGGGCTCGCTGGTGGCCGCGCTCTCGGCGAGGCGCTCGAACAGCTCGCCGACGTGGCTCTCGAGCAGCGCGGCGTGGAGGTGGCGCTTGGAGGGGAAGTGCTCGTAGATCAGCGCCTTCGAGACGCCCGCAGCCCCGGCGATGTCGTCGATCGAGGCGGCGTGGTAGCCGTGGCGGGCGAAGACCTCGAGGGCGGAGTCGAGGATGGCCGCGCGGCGCTCCTCGGCGGACATCCGGCGTTTCGCGTGCTTCGGGGTCGAGCGCTTCGGGGGGCGGGTCCTGTCGCTGCTCCGCGCGCCACCCGCCGAGGGAACCCCCGGTGCTTCCCCAGCGCCCGAGGGGCGTCGCTTGCCAGGCCGCTGTCCTTGAGTGCGTGAAGTCACGTTCCAATAACTGACTGAACGGTTAGTTAGATACTACGATGCCCACCGACGTGATCCTCCAGCTCGCCGCAGACACCGAGCCCGCGGGCGGCGCCGCCGCCGGCGAGGCGATCGGCGCGACCATCGGCGCCCTCGTGCTCACCGCCCTGATGCTGGCCGTCCTGGTGCCGCACCGGCTCGGCCGCCCGAACCCGCTCGGCCGCGCCGCCACGGCGCTCGAGGGCAAGACCGGCCTGCCCGGCTGGGCGGCGCTGCCGTCGGCGATCTCGGGCATCTCGCTGCTCGTCGCGCTGGTCGGGATGTACTGGGACATCTCGCTGCACATCGACAACGGGCGCGACGCCGGCCCGCTGGCGAACCCCGCGCACTACCTGATCCTGATCGGCCTGTTCGGCGTGATGTTCGCCGGCCTCGTGGCCGTCTGCCTCCCGCACGAGAAGCCGAGCGACGTGGCCGTCCGCATCAGGCCCGGCTGGTACGCGCCGCTCGGCGGCGTGCTGATGGTGGGCTGCGCGGCGTTCTCGCTCGCCGGCTTCCCGCTCGACGACTTCTGGCACCGGATCTTCGGCCAGGACGTGACCCTCTGGGGCCCCACGCACCTGATGCTGATCGGCGGCGCCTCGCTCGCCACGATCGCCTCGTGGGTGCTCTTCGTGGAGGGCACCGCCCGCCGCGGCCCGACCGTGCGCAGGGTCCCGCTCGTCAAGCTCCGCCAGGCCGGCCTGGCCGGCGGGCTGCTCGTGGGCCTGTCCACCTTCCAGGCCGAGTTCGACTTCGGCGTGCCGCAGTTCCGGCTGCTCTTCCACCCGATCCTGCTGATGCTGGCCGCGGGCGTGGCGCTCGTGCTGGCGCGCATCCGGATCGGCCGCGGCGGCGCGCTCGTGGCCGTGGCCGGCTACGTCGTGATCCGCGGGATCGTGACGCTGCTGGTCGGCCCCGTCTTCGGCCAGACGCTGCCGCACATGCCGCTCTACGTGGTCGAGGCGCTGCTGGTCGAGGCCGTTGCGCTGCGCGTGAGCACGGACCGTCCGCTCGCGTTCGGCGCGCTCGCCGGCGCCGCCATCGGCACCGTCGGCCTCGCCGCCGAGTGGGGCTGGTCGCACCTCTGGATGCCGTTCGAGTGGCCGGCCGCGCTGCTGCCGGAGGCGGCGATCCTCGGCTTCGTCACGGCCGTGGCCGCCGGCACGATCGGCGGCGCCATGGGCCGCGCCTTCCGCGACGACGTCACGCAGCGAGCGCCGCGCGGGCAGCGCCCGGCGCTCGCCGCCGCCGCGCTCGTGATCGTGGCCGCGATCGCCTACACGCTCCCGGTCGAGCGCGGCGAGCCCGTGAGCGCGCGGGTGAGCCTCGAGGAGACGCGCCCCGCGCCGCAGCGCGAGGTGGTGGCCACCGTGCGGCTCGACCCGGCCGGCGCGGCGCGCGACGCCGAGTGGTTCAACGTCACCGCCTGGCAGGGCGAGGGCAGCCGCCTCGTCCGCATGGACGAGATCGCGCCCGGGACCTACCGCAGCGCCGAGCCGATCCCGGTCCACGGGACCTGGAAGTCGATCCTGCGCCTGCACCGCGGCGACTCGATCGCGGGCATGCCCGTCTTCATGCCGGAGGACCGCGCGATCCCGGCCGCCGAGGTCCCCGCCCCGCGGAGCTTCGAGCGCGCCTTCGTGCTCGACAGGGAGAACCTCCAGCGCGAGCAGAAGGAGGGCGTCGCGGGCGGCCTCACCACCGCCGCCTACCTCGTGGTGCTGGCGATCGTCCTCGCCCTTCTCACCGCCCTCACGATCTCGATGGGCCGCCTCAGCGGTGGCCGCTCCGCGCGCGTGCCCGACGCCGGGCGCCGCGACGTGCCGACAGCCTGACCCCCACCCTCGTAGCCTTCCAGGAGGAGCCTCGATGCAACGCGAAGAGATAGTTCTGCACGGCCACCGGGTCAGTTACCGGCAGGCCGGCTGGGGCCCGGTGATCGTGCTGATCCACGGCATCACCGGCAGCTCCGACACCTGGCTCGACACGATCGAGGAGCTGGCCGAGCAGTACACCGTCGTCGCCCCCGACATGCTGGGCCACGGCGAGTCCGCCAAGCCGCGCGGCGACTACTCGCTCGGCGCCTACGCCAGCGGCATCCGCGACCTGCTGGCGGCGCTCGGCCACGACCGCGCCACGGTCGTCGGGCACTCGCTCGGCGGTGGCGTGGCGATGCAGATGGCCTACCAGTTCCCCGAGCGCGTGGAGCGGCTCGCGCTGGTCTCGAGCGGCGGCCTCGGCCGCGAGGTGAACATCCTGCTGCGCGCCGCCACCCTGCCGGGCTCGGAGCTCGTGCTGCCGGTGCTCACCGCGCAGGGGATCGTGAACGTCAGCAACGCCGTGGCCGGCGCGCTTGGCCGGATCGGGATGCGCGCCGGGCCTGACCTCGAGGAGATGTGGACCGGCTTCTGCTCGCTGTGCGACCACGAGGCGCGCGCGGCGTTCATCCACACGCTGCGCGGAATCGTGGACCCGGGCGGCCAGCGCGTGAGCGCCACCGACCGCCTCTACCTGGCGCGCGAGATGCCGTCGCTGATCGTGTGGGGCGAGCGCGACCCGGTGATCCCGTACCGCCACGGCCTGCGCGCGAGCGAGGCGATGCCGGGCAGCCGCCTGGTCTCGTTCCCGAACGCCGGCCACTTCCCGCACCGCGACAACCCGCGCCGGTTCAATCGCGCGCTGCTCGACTTCATGGACGAGACGGTCCCGTCGGTGATCCCGGAGTCGCGGATGCGCGAGATGCTCCGGGAGGGCGCATAGCCCAGCCCGACTTCGCGGCCGAGGGGCTGCTCGACGGGCTCGACGACGACGACGCCCGGGCGGGCCGTCTCGACCTGCTCCAGCAGCTCCACGAGTCCGGCGTCACGATCGACGAGCTGCGCACCGCCATCGCGGAGGAGCGGCTGGCGCTGCTGCCCGTCGAGCAGGTGCTGGGCGCCGAGAGCAAGTACAGCGCCAACGAGCTCGCCGGCAGGACCGGCGTGCCGATCGAGGTGCTCGAGCGCCAGTGGCGAGCGCTCGGGCTGCCGGTCGCCGACCACGACGAGAGGGTCTACGGCGACGAGGACCTGACCGGCGCCGAGCTGCTCAAGCAGTTCCTCGACGCGGGGCTGCCCGAGGAGGGCATCGCCCAGGTGGCGCGCGTGATGGGCGAGGGGATGCGCCGGATCGCCGACGCCTCGATGGAGCTGGTCGGCCAGACGCTGGCGCAGCCGGGCCTCACCGAGCGCGACGCGGGCCTGCGCTTCGCCGCCGCGGCCGAGCACCTGATCCCGGTCATCGGCCCCGAGCTCCAGTACGTCTACCGCGTGCACCTGCGCGAGCTGATCCGCAACGACGTGGTGAGCCGGGTGGAGCTCGAGACCGGCCAGATGGCGGGCGCGCAGGAGGTGACGGTCTGCTTCGCGGACCTCGTCGACTTCACCAAGCTCGGCGAGCAGATCCCGCCGGAGGACCTGAGCCGGGTCGCCGGCCGGCTGAGCGAGCTGGCCTCCGACGTGGTGGACAAGCCGGTCCACTTCGTGAAGACGATCGGCGACGCCGCGATGCTCGTCGGCCGCGACGCGGAGGCCACGGTCGAGGCTGCGCTCGAGCTGGTCCGCCGCGCGGACGAGGCGGGCGAGGAGTTCCCGGCGCTCCGCTCGGGCGTCGCGTACGGCGCCGCTCTCGAGCGTGCCGGCGACTGGTACGGCAGCCCGGTGAACACCGCCAGCCGCGTCACAGGCGTCGCGCGGCCGGGCAGCGTGCTGTGCACGGCCGGCGCGCGCGAGGCCGCCGGGGACGGGTTCCGCTGGTCGCCCGCCGGGCGGCGGCGGCTGAAGGGCGTGCGCGATCCGGTGCGCCTGTTCCGGGCGCGCCCGGCCGGCGCCGACGCCGGCGCCGGCGCCGAGGGCGAGGCCGGCGGCTAGGGGAACTCGGGCACGGCCTGCCAGCTCGGCCGGCGCCCCTCCGCGTACGCCTCGTCGGCGTCGTGGTAGAGGACCCCGTCCGCGACGGCGATCGACCGCGCCTCGTTCTGGGTGCGGTGCTCCTCGACCACCCGCCCCGGCGCGCGGAAGTCCACGCGGCGGATCCGCCGGAAGGTCTCGTAGTTCGCGTTGCCCGTGCCGAGGCCGTCCGGTGAGTAGTACGCAACCTCGGTCCAGTACACGTGGCGGCCGTCGAGCGTCGCGTCGAAGATCGTCGACGTGGACGTGCACTTGCACGGCTCGCGCGAGGCCGTCGTGAACACCAGCTTGGGCTTCGCTCCGCGAACGTCGATCACGCCGACGCGCTGCTGAGTGGGGGACGTCTCGTCGAAGAACATGACGAAGCCGCCGCCCACCTCGAGCCGGGTCGCGCGCTGGCGGTGGCGGATCGTGCGCAGCTTCGACTCACCGGGCCGGCGGATCACGATCTTCGAGAGCTCGCCCCCGTCGCCGGGGGCCTCGCCGTCGCCGGCCCAGATGGCCAGCGCCAGCAGCCCGCGGTCGTGCCCGACCGCGGTGATCCCGCGGCGCTTCGCGAGCAGCGTCCGGGTGCGCCCGGTGGTCAGCCGCCGCTCGCGGATCGCGCACGTGCGCTCCGCGGGATCGCTGCGCCCGTCGCAGGCCGCGTAGACGCCGACGCCGCGCCCACGCGCGTCCGCGGCCAGGTCGAGGCGCTCGCCGACGGTGGGGAACGCGGACAGGGCGCCCCGCTGGTCGAGCACGCGGTGGCCGTCACGCTCGAACGAGACCCACGGGCCGTGCGCGCGCAGCCCGCTGACAGGGCTCTGAGCGGCGGCGGGGACCGCGGCCACCGCGAGCCACGCGAGGAGCGCCGTTACGAGGGGGCCGGTGCGCACAGTCGAAGGAACCCTACGTGTACGCCCGAGTTGCGACGCGCCGGCCGCGGCTAGCGGTCGTCGCGCTCCGGGTGCACGTCGTCGATCGTGGTGAGCGCCGTGTAGGGCACGTCGCGGCCGGCCGCCTCGCGGATCGCCTCGTCGCCGCCCGCCAGCCGGTCGAGGATCACCAGCACGCCGCAGATCTCGTGGCCCTCGCCGCGCACGCGCTCGATCGCGCGGATCGTCGAGCCGCCGGTCGTCACCACGTCCTCCACGATCAGGCAGCGCGTGCCGGGTTCGAGCGGCGGCCCCTCGATCCAGCGCGAGAGGCCGTGCTCCTTGCGCTCCTTGCGCACGAAGAAGGCGGGCACGTCCGCCCCGCCCGCGAGCGCGGCGCAGGCGATCGGGTCGGCGCCCATCGTCATGCCCCCGACCGCGCCCGCGCCGGTGGCGTGCACCTCCGCGGCGGCGAGCTGCGCCAGCGCCGCGAAGCCCTCCGGCCGCAGGATCGCGCGCTTGGCGTCGATCAGGTAGGTCGAGGTGGCGCCGCTCGTGAGCGTGAACTCGCCGAGCACGAGCGCGTGCTCGCGCAGGGCCGCCACCAGATCCTCGTGCGCGCTCACGCGCTCACGCGCCGCGCGGCCGCGCGCGCCGGCCGCGGTCCCAGCCCAGCCAGAGCGCCAGCGGGTAGACGCCGAGGAAGATCGCCGCGGCGGCGGCGTCGAGCCGCTGCGTGCGCTTCTTCGTCCGCACGCGCAGGCCCGGCCAGTTGACCATGAAGTCGCGCCCGTCGCGGCGCGGCAGCACCGGCCACAGCGGCCTGGTGTGCGGCGCGTTCAGGTAGAGCGACACCCCGGCGGTCCAGAAGACGGCCAGGCAGGCCGCGCCGGCGGCCTTCGCGACACCGCCCTGCGCCTCCTCGGGAGCCAGGCGCGCGTACGCCAGGCCGTTCGCGTAGAGCCAGGGAGGATCGACGAGGAAGGACACAGCGGCCGTAATCTACCCGCGCCGTGAGGGTCGACATCGGCATCCTGCTCAACGCCCGCGAGGCGCTCCTGCCGCTCCCGCTCGTGGACGGCTCGCCGCGCGCCCCGGCCGGCGTCCTGCCGCCGCCGCAACCGCGCGAGCGCCCCGACCTGGCCGGCCGGCACGTCGTCGGCTCGCACGGCGGCGGCGGGTCGGTCGCCATGATCGGCCTGGCGCACGCCTTCGAGGAGGCGGGCGAGCGCCCGGAGTCGATCTCGGTCTGCTCGGCCTCGGTGCTCTGGGGCGCGATGTGGGCGGCGGGCACGAGCGCCGAGGAGATGGCCGGCCACGCGCTCCTCTGGCGCCCGCAGGACCACCTGGGCGTGCAGTGGACCGGACTGCCGCGGCTCGCGCTCGCATCGGCCCGCGGCTTCGGCGGCCTCGGGCGCGGCCGCGCCGTGGAGCAGCTCTTCGACCGCCGCGTCTGGCGGATGAGCGCGGGCGCGACCGAGATCCCGTTCCGCACGCTCGCCTACGACCTCGACGCGGGCCGCTTCGAGCTACTGGGGAGCGACACCCATCCGGACCTCACGCTCGGCGAGCTCGCGCGCGTGGCGGTGGCGCCGCCGCGGCGCGCCGACGCCGTACGCCTGGAGGGCCGCTTCTACGTGGACGGCCGCGGCGCGCCGGGCTTCACGCGCGAGCTGCTGGAGCCGGACGGCCCCACGCTCGACGCGGGCGACGCGCCGCCGTCCTTCTACGGGCTGTTCCTGGACCGGCGCCGCTGGCCGGACCACATCCGCTCGGGCTACGGGTAGACCATGATCTGGTCGCCCAGATCGATCCAGTCGTAGATCGCGCGCGCGTTCGGGATCGGCACCCGCAGGCAGCCGTGGCTGGCGGGCCCCGTCGGCACCGACTTGTACCCGTGGATCGCGTAGCCGCGGATGAAGTACATCGAGTGCACCATGCCCTTGGCGTTGGTGCCGGGCTGGCGCCGGTAGAAGCGGAACGTGCCGCGCACGGTCGGCGTGGAGGGCGCGCCGCTCGAGGTGTGGTAGATCCGCACCGGCTTGCCCTTGTCGGCCAGCACCAGCACCTGGCGCGAGAGGTCGGCCTCCACGTGCTTGCCGGCCTTCGGGTACTTCAGCTTGTAGCCGCCGCGGCCGGCGAACAGCGCCTTCATCACGTTGCGGTTGGCCGACGTGATGCGGGACATGCCGTTCGTCTTGCGGAAGGCGATGACGGCGCGGCCGGTGGCGGCGTCGTGACGGCCGTTGAGCGGCGCGACGAAGGCCAGGCGGCGCAGGCCGATCTGAAGCAGCCGCACGTGCTGCCCGTTCGAGCCGTTCCCCGACGCCGCGCGCACGGCGCCGAAGCGCACGCGCCCCGACTTCGCGCCCTGCTGCGCGGCGCTCGCCTCGTGCTCGGCGACCACGAAGTACGAGCCGGGCTTCTTGACCGCCCCGAAGGTCGCCGTGAACTTGCCGTGCCCCTTGTCGTCGCGCACCTCGACGGTGCGGGTGCCGAGGCGCTTCTTGCCCCTGTAGAGGTGGACGGAGACCTTCTCGCCCTTCACGTACGGATCGAGCCGGCCGGAGGCGACCAGCGGCTCGCCCGCGAGGACCCAGCGCTTGCCGCGGTCGCCGAGCGAGGCGACGCCGAGCGTGAGCTTGGCCTCCGCGCCGGCGGGCGCGGGCGTGCCCGGCTGCGGGGTCGTGGGGGCCGGATCGACCCCGGGCACCTGCGCCTGCGCGGGGGCGGCGAGGGCGAAGGCGAGGACGAGCGTGAAGAGCAGCGAGCGAGTTCTCATATGCGTCCATTCTGTCCCATGCGTTCCGCTCCTACCCGGTGATGGCGCCGCTGCACTCATGCGCGGGCCGGGACGGCGGTCGGCGACATGAGCCGCGGCACGATCGCGCAGGCCGCCAGCGTGAGGCAGCCGACGGCGCCCGCGATGCCCCATTCGCCGGTCTCGCTGCCGAACGCGAGCGTGTTGTTGAGGGCGTGCAGCCCGATCACCGAGAACAGCGTCCCGGTCCTCTCGTAGACGAGGCAGAAGATGATCCCGAGGAAGGCGAGCACCGGGAGGATCTCGGGCGGCGTGCTGCCGGCGTGGATCGCCCCGAACAGCGTGCCGACGACGATGGCGGCCCAGGCGATCGGCAGCTTGGTGCGGAGCGAGCGGTAGAAGAAGCCGCGGAAGAAGAGCTCCTCGGCGACCGGCGCGAACACGATCACGAGCACCGCCGCGCCCACGAGCCAGAGCGTGCCGTCGTCGATCCCCAGGTCGTCGAGCGTCTCCTGCTCGGCGTCCGTCCGCACCAGCGCCGAGTACACGAAGACGAGGATCCAGTAGGACACGAGCCCGAGCGCGGCCCAGCCCACGGTCGGCCAGAAGCGCGCCCGCCGCAGGCCGAAGTGCCATGCCCGCGGCCGCAGCGTCCTGCTCGCCAGGAACACCGCTGCGCCTATGAAGATGGCCTGCTGCGCCACCGTCCCGACCTGCAGGAAGCCCTTCGAGTCCTCGACGTTCTCCGCGCCCAACGCCGTCGCGACCGCGGCGGCGAGGCCGAGGAGGAAGAACGTGGCGATGATCCCGATGAGGATCGCCGCCGGCCCGTACCACGGCGACCAGGCCGGCCAGCGCGAGACCTGCTCCGGGACCTCCGGCGGGTCCGGCGGCGGCGGGTGCGGAAAGGCGTAGCCGTGTCCGTACTGGGGGCCGTACGGAGGCGCCGGATCGACCATCCGTACCTAGAGTACGCCCGCGAGTTCGGCCAGCGAGGCGATCGCCCCGCCGCCTCCGCCGTCCCTGCGCAGCAGCACCGGCCGGATCCCGGCGGCCCGCGCGCCGGCCACGTCGTTCTCCTCCGAGTCGCCCACGTGCACGGCCTCCTCGGGTCCGCAGCCGGCGGCCTTCAGGGCGGCCTCGAACGCGCGCGGGTCCGGCTTGGCGGCACCGGCCTCGGCCGAAGAGACGGCCTCGTCCACCAGGCCGAGCACCCCGGCGCCGTCCAGCACCTCCCGAAGCGAGCAGTCCCAGTTGCTCACGACGACGCAACGAAGCCCGCGCTCGCGCAGCTCGCGAAGGGCCGGCGCGACGTCGCCGAACGCGCGGAACGCGAGCGCCGCCAGCAGCGCCTCGCGCGCGTCCGGCAGCGGCAGCTCCGGCACGCCGAGCTCGCCGTGCAGCACGGAGGCGCAGCGGTTGCGCAGCTCGGCGAGCGTGGACTGGTCGCGCCCCTCCACGTGGTGCTCCACGTAGTACGCCACCTCGGCCCCGAACGCGCGCGCCACGCGCTCGTCCTCCAGCTCAAACCCCCGCGCGGCCAGCTCGGCCCGCAGCCGCGGCACGGGATCGTCGAGCTCGAGCAGCGTGCCGAGCGAGTCGAGCAGGACGGCGCGGAGGGCGGGCATCGGCGGAGGATCATGGCGAACCGGGACGGTCCGGGCCGGCGCATACGCTGCCGGTCGTGCGCGCGGAGATCACGGCGATCGTCACCGTCGTGGTGGCCTTCGCGGTCGCCCAGCTCGTGGACCGCGCGGTCGCGCGCCGCGCCGAGGCGCTCGCCGCCGCGCTGCCGGGCGGCGCCAGGTCGCCGGTCACCGACACCCGCCTGCGCCTGCTGCGGCGGCTCGTCTACGCGCTGATCCTGTTCGTCGGCGTCGCGCTCGCGCTCAGCCAGTTCGAGGGCGTCCGCCGCGTGGCCACCGGCGCGCTCGCCTCCTCCGCGGTGCTCGGCCTCGTCGTGGGCTTCGCCGCGCGCGCCACGCTCGCGAACGTGGTCGCGGGGGCCCTCATCGCGATCACCCAGCCGATCCGGATCGGTGACAGCGTCACCTTCGAGGGCAAGACCGGCACCGTCGAGGACATCCGCCTCACCTACACCTACATCGCGTGCGACGACGGCACGCGCGTGATCGTGCCGAACGAGCGCCTCGCCCAGAACACGGTCGAGAACCACACGATCGGCACCGGCCCGGTGCGGGCCGAGGTGGCGCTGTACCTGGCGCCCGACGCCGACGTCATGCGAGCGCTGGCGGTGCTGGGGCGCGAGGAGGGCGTGGACGTGCGGGTCGCCGACGTGGAGAGGGACGCCGTCCGGATCGTGGCGGGCGCGACGGCGCCGGGCCGGGCGGAGCGGGCCGCGGTGGAGGCAGGATTGCGTGTCGCCTGCCTCGAACGACTGAAGCGCGAGGGACTATCCTCGACCGGGCCCGAAAGGGACCCCTCGCGCGATGACCGCACGTCAGAGAAGACTCCGTAGACGCCGCGGCCACACGGGCCGCAACGGCGCGCTGCTCGCAACCATGCTCCTGCTGGCGGTCGTGCTGATCGCCGGCCTGTCCGGTGTCGGCTACGTGTTCGCCGTCGCCGCGGGCGCCCCCGACATCGACAAGCTCAAGCCGATCGACAAGGGCGCCAGCTCGATCATCTACGCGAGCGACGGCTCCCGGCTCGGCTACGTGCAGTCCGACACGATCCGCACGCCGATCCCGTGGAAGCGGATGCCGCCGATCGTGCGCCAGGCGACCGTCGCGATCGAGGACGAGCGCTTCTACCGGCACAAGGGCGTGGACGTGCAGGCGGTCGGGCGCGCCGCGTTCGAGGACGTGATCGCGCAGCGCAGCAAGCAGGGCGGCTCGACGATCACGCAGCAGCTCGTCCGCCAGCTCTACATCGAGAAGCCGCAGCGCAACATCCAGCGCAAGATCCGCGAGGCGAAGATGGCCGCCGACCTCGAGCAGGAGCGCAGCAAGCAGTGGATCCTGCGCGAGTACCTCAACGTGATCCCGTACGGGACGGTCAACGGCAAGACCGCGATCGGCATCCAGGCGGCGGCGCAGCTCTTCTTCTCGCGCAAGGCCGACGACCTCACGCTCACGCAGGCCGCGCTGCTCGCCGGGCTGCCGCAGGCGCCGTCGCAGTACAACCCGATCCGCAACCCGACCGACGCGCTCGAGCGCCGGAACCTGGTGCTCGAGAAGATGGCCGAGCACCACTACATCACGCCGGAGGAGGCGCGCAACGCCGCGGCGGAGCCGCTCGGGCTCAAGCGCAGCACGATCTTCGACAAGCGCCGCGAGCCGTACTTCTTCGACTACGTGCAGGACCAGCTCATCGAGCGCTACGGCGTGGGCATCTACCGCCGCGGCGGGCTCAAGATCCACACCACGATCGACCCGAAGATGCAGGAGATGGGCCGCAGCGCGATCAACGGGCAGCTCGGCCAGCCGGGCGACCCGAGCGGCGCGGTCGTCGCGATCGACCCGAAGACCGGCTACATCCGCGCGATGGCCTCGAGCGGCACCTACAACGACCGCACCTTCAACCTGGCCGCGCAGGGACACCGCCAGCCGGGCTCGGCGTTCAAGACGATGGTGCTCGTCACGGCGCTGCGCAAGGGGATCGACCCGAACTCGACCGTCTACGTGTCGAAGCCGCTCCAGCTCAACGTGCCGGGCTACGGGCCGTGGCGCGTGAAGACCTACGACGGCAGCTACGGCGGCGCGATGAACCTCGTGCAGGCCACCGTCAAGTCCGACAACACGGTGTACGCGCAGCTCGACGTGGACGTCGGCCCGAAGGAGGTCGCCGAGACCGCGCGGATGCTGGGCGTGCGGACCAAGCTCGACGGGATCCCGTCCGAGGGCCTGGGCGGCCTGCGCCTGGGCGTCTCGCCGCTCGAGATGTCGAGCGCCTACGCGACGCTGTCGGCCGGCGGCATGTACAGCGAGCCGAAGGCGATCAGGCGGGTCGAGTTCCCCGACGGCAAGTCGGACAACCTCGGCAAGCCCAAGCGCAAGCGCGTGATCAGCGACGGCGTGGCGCACGAGGCGACCAAGATCCTCCAGCAGAACGTGCAGCGGGGCACCGGCACGAAGGCGCAGTTCGGCTGCCCGGCGGCCGGCAAGACCGGCACGACCGACAACTACAACGACGCCTGGTTCGTGGGCTACACGCCCGAGCTGGCGGCGGCGGTGTGGGTCGGCTACCCGAACGCGCTCCGCGAGATGCGCAACGTGCACGGCATCCAGGTCGCGGGCGGCACGTTCCCCACGCAGATCTGGCACGACTTCATGGCCCCGGCGCACAAGAGCTGCCAGTCGTTCCCGCCGCCCAAGAACCCGGCCCGCTTCAGCCGCTTCTACGGACGCAACTCCTCGTCCGGCGGCGCCCGCGGCCCGGGCTACAGCTACAACGCGCCGGGCGGCGGCGGTGGCGGCAACTCGGCGGGCGGCGGCGGCTACCGCGGCTACGACCCGCGCCTCTACTCCGAGCCGCCCCAGGCCCCGCCCGACACGCAGGCGCCGCCGAGTGACGGCGGCGGCGCGGGCGGAGGCGGCGGCGGAAAGGGCAACGGCGGTGGCGGCGCGGACGCCGGTGGCGGCGGCGGCGGTGGCGGCGCGGACGCCGGAGGTAACGGCGCCGAGTAGGGGCGCCGGACGTCTCGGCGTCCTCGCCCTCGCGGCGCTCTGCCTCCTGTACGTGGCGCTCGCGGCCCTGCCCGCGGCGCCCGGCTCCAACCTCGTCCTGGCGGTCGAGCACGGCGGCGGCTCGCCCGGCTGGCTGCTCGGACCGCTGCGCTTCGCGGGCCTCGACGGGGCCGCGGGACCGCTCAGCGGCCCGCTCTTCTACACGGGGCTCTGGGTCGCGCTCGGCCTGTACGCGCTCGTGCTGCTGCGCGCCGCCGACGTGACGCCGCGCCTGGCGCTCGGCGCGATCGCCGGCCTGCACCTGCTCTTCCTCCTGGCGCCGCCGCTGCTCTCGCAGGACGTCTTCTCGTACATCGCGTACGCGCGGCTCGGGGTGGAGCACTCGCTCGACCCGTACACGCACGCGCCGGTCGACATCCGCGGCGACGAGGTCTTCCCGTTCGCCGGCTCGCGCGGCGCCGAGTCGGTCTACGGACCGGCGTTCACCCTGCTCACCTACCCGCTGTCGCCGCTGGGCGTCCCGGCGGCGTTCTGGATCCTCAAGGCGGTCGCGGCGCTCGCCTCGCTGGGGATCGTCGCGCTCGTGTGGCGAACCGCGGAGCGGCTCGGGCGCGACCCGGTGCCGGCGGCCATGTTCGTGGGGCTCAACCCGCTGCTGCTCGTGCACGACGTCGCCGGGGCCCACAACGAGACGCTGGTCGTGCTGCTCACCACCGCGGGCCTCGCCGCATGGGCGGCCGGCTCGCCGCGCGCTGCGTCGGCGTGGGCCACCGGGGCGGCGGGGCTGAAGGCGTCGGCCGGGCTGGTCGTCCCGTTTCTGATCGCGGGCGCGCGCGAGCGCTGGCGCGCGGTCCTCGCTGCGGCGGTCGCCGCCGGCCTGGCGATCGTCGTGCTCGCCCTTGCCGGCTTCGGCACGAACGCTCTCGACGCGCTCGGCGTCCTGAGCTCGAACCAGGACCGGACCTCGAGCTGGAGCTTCCCGTACAAGACGGCGGAGCTGCTCGGGGCGCTGCTGCCCGGCGACCGGCTCGACTACCGCGGCGCGGTGCGGGCCGCGTACGGCCTCGCGTTCGCGGCCCTCCTGGCCTGGCTGCTCGTACGCACCCGGCGCGGCGCCGACCCGATCGCGATGGCCGGCTGGGCCACGCTGGCCATCCTCGTGGCGTCCGCCTGGCTCGTGCCGTGGTACGTGCTGTGGCTCCTGCCTCTGGCGGCGCTGGCGGCCGACCGCCGTCTCGTTTGGGCGACCGTCGCGCTGTGCGCCTGGATGCTCCCGATCGCCATCCCGCTGGACTAGGGTGCCGGAGCGCGACCTCATCCGAGCGTTCCGCGAGCTCGTGTCCGTGCGCGGCGACCGCGTCGTGCGCGGCAGCGGCGACGACGCCGCGGTTGCCCGCGCGAGTGGCGTCGCGGTCAGCTCGATCGACTCCGTGGTGGACGGCGTGCACTTCACGCGCGCGACCCACTCGTTCGCGGACGTCGGCCACAAGGCCCTCGCGCGCGGCCTCTCCGACCTCGCCGCGATGGGTGCCGAGGCCGGCGAGGCGTACGTGGCGCTGGCGGCGCCGGAGGACCTGGGCGCCGGCGCCGCGCTCGAGCTCGTGCACGGGATGGAGGCGCTGGCGGAGGAGACCGGCACCACGATCGCCGGCGGCGACGTGACCTCCAGCCCCGTGCTCGCCCTGGCGGTGAGCGTGAACGGGTGGGCGGGCGGCGAGGAGGAGCTGGCCTACCGCGACGGCGCTCGCGAGGGGGACCTGCTGGGGGTGACCGGCGAGCTGGGGGGAGCCGCCGCCGGGCTGCTCCTGCTGAGCGGCGTGGAGGCCGCGCTGAACGACGCCGAGCGCGAGGCCCTGCTCCTGCGCCACCGTCGCCCCACGCCGCTCCTGGCGGCCGGCCGCGCGCTCGCCCGCGCCGGCGTGAGCGCGATGATCGACCTGAGCGACGGCGTGGCCACGGACGCCGGCCACCTGGCGGAGGCGAGCGGCGTGGCCATCGAGGTCAGGCTGGAGGCCCTGCCGGTGGCGGCGGGCGTGGAGGCGGTCGCCGCGGCGACCGGGCGCGATCCGCTCGAGCTGGCGGCCGGCGGGGGCGACGACTACGAGCTGCTGTTCACGGCGCCGCCGGAGTCCCGCGCCGCCGTGGAGGCCGCGGCCCGCGCGGCGGGCACCCACGTGCGCTGGCTAGGACGTGCGGTGGCGGGGGAGGGCGTCGGGCTCGTCGGACCGGGCGGGCGCCCGGTCGACGTCAGCGGGTTCGAGCACCTCTGAGGAGCCCATGAGCGCCTGGCGCACGAAGGAGCGCCCGAGCATGGCGTCGGCGACCGCGTGCGGGTCGACCACGTACTCCCCGGCCCGCACCTTCCGCATCAGCTCTTCCTTGTCCATTGTTCCGAGCACCATACGCCTCTCAACCCGACCCTTATCGGCGGACACGCTCGAGTGGAGGACCCATGGGTCCGCTGACCGAACGCCTGTCCACCGCCGGGCGCCCACGGCCGCCCGGCGCGTGAGGTGCGCCGGGCCCGCGCCGGCGCGCGTGCGCCACGGCTATCGCGGCCACCGAGGCCAGCACGCCTAGCGCCACGCAGCCCAGCAGGGCGCTCGCCAGGCCCACGTGGTGGCCGGTCACGAGCAGGAACAGGTACCAGGCGCCTTCGAGCGGCCCCATCCGCATGTGCTGCGCGTACGTCGCCACGATCGCGGCCGCCGGGAGGAGCCCGGCCAGCGTCAGCCAGATCCGCGTGCGCCCTCGCGCCCCGGAGAGCGTCGCGAGCATCCACAGGTGCAGCGGCAGCACCAATGCCAGGGCGGTGAACGGGTTGATCGCCCAGGCCGCCAGCGTGAGCCCGCACAGCACGAGCGCGGTCGCCACCCCCGCGCCGGGGCTCGTGGAGTCCGGCAGCGGCCGGCCACCGCGCAGCAGCGACGTGCGGGTGAGGATCCAGGCCAGACCGATCGTGAGCACCACGCCCGCGAGCACGCCGATCGCCGACCCGTCGACCTCGGCCACCCCCGGGTCCGGCGGGGTGGCCGGGGCGTCGTCGGCCAGCCCCACCAGCACGAGGAACTCCGCCATCGCGAGCCCGGCTACGAACGGGACGATCCCGGCCGCGACCCAGGGGAGCCACGGCAGCACCGCCTCGCCGCGGCGGCGGGCGCGCGCCAGCGCGTCGATCGAGGCGACCAGCGCCGGCAGGATCAGCGTGAGCGCCAGGAGCGACAGCGCCCACCCCGGCGCCACGCGCTCCACCAGCGTCACGTACGAGCGCGGGCCGTGTCCCGGCGGGCGGGCGCCCTCGTCGAGCGTGAACAGGAGCCGCAGCGCAGCGCGGCCGAACTCCTCGTAGCGCTCCACGTTCACGTCGTCGAGCGCGCGCTGGTCGTCCGGCGGAGCGAGCTCGCCGCTGGCCGACACGCGGATCGCGTCGAGCCCGGACTCGAGCAGCACGCCCTGGGCGCCGTCGCCTACGGGGAACGCCAGGCGCGCGATCTGCGCGGGCGGGCTGCCGGGTCCGCCGCCGTCCTCGCCGACCTCGTTGCGGAGCGCGTTGGCGGCTGTGCGCCGAAGTCCGAGCGAGCCGCGCTTCGCGTCGTTCGACCAATCCACGAGCAGCGGGCCCCGCGAGCGCGGCGCGCCGAGGTTCGACAGCACGATCACCGCGTCGACCGGCCCCGGCCCCGCGATCCGCTCGGCGAGCCGCCGCGCACCCGCGTCGCCGCGCGTGGCCCCGCCCACCGACGCGAGCACGATCGTCTTGCGCGTGGCGCGCCCCTCGAGCACGCGCCCGAACTCGAGCAGCGCGGCCGTGTCGGCGGCGCTCGACGTCGCGTCCGGCACGGTCTGCGCGTCGCGCCCGGCGATCACGACCACCTGCCGCCGCGAGAGGCCGGGCCGGCGCCCGAGCACGTTCCGCACCTGCGTCCCGCCGTCCTCGGAGCGGTCGACCGAGGTCTCGAGCCCGAAGCGGCGGAACGACTCCGCCACCCGGTCGGCCACCGCCGCCTCGCCCGGCGACCCGTGGCGGCGGTCGGGCGTGCGCTCCACGAGCGAGCGCACCGTGTTGGTGGCCGCGGATCCCTCGAAGAGCACGTCCGCCGGTGCCGCCTGCGGTAGCGCACGTGGCGGGCTCTCCAGCGAGAACATCGCCACCACCAGCCCCAACAGCGCGGGGAGGAAGGCCGCGCGGTAGATACGGGGCTCGATCACGTTCTCAAGTTCGCACTGACCGCTCCAACCTACAATCTCATGGGTTAAGGACGACGGAATGTCATCCGAGGCCCCCCGGATCCTCCTGGTCGACGACGAGAAGTCGGTTCAGACCCTGCTGTCGTATCCGCTGAGGAAGGAGGGCTACGAGGTCGTCGCCGCCACGACAGGCCGCGAGGCGCTCGAGCGCTTCCGCGACGGCCGCTTCGACCTCGTCGTGCTCGACGTGATGCTGCCGGAGGTCGACGGCTTCGACGTCTGCAAGGCGCTCCGGGCCCGCAGCTCGGTGCCGATCATCATGCTGACGGCCAAGACCGAGGAGGTCGACAAGGTCCTGGGCCTCGAGCTGGGCGCCGACGACTACATCACCAAGCCCTTCTCGATGCGCGAGTTCTCGAGCCGGGTGAAGGCGGTGCTGCGCCGCGCCGGCCTGAGCCGCAACGGCGACGCGCCCGAGGAGCCGCTCGAGCACGCCGAGCTGCGCATCGACTTCTCCAAGCGCTCGGTCGAGCTGCGCGGCGAGCCGGTCAGGCTCACCTACGTCGAGTTCGAGATCCTCGCGACGCTGGCCCGCAGCCCCGGGCGCGTCTTCAGCCGCGGCATGCTGCTCGAGCGCCTGTGGGGCGACTCCGCCTACCGCGACCCGCGCACGATCGACGTGCACATCCGCCACCTGCGCGAGAAGCTCGAGCGCGACCCGCGCGAGCCGGAGCTGATCTTCACGGTGCGCGGCGTGGGCTACCACTTCCGCGACCGCTGACCTAGGCTGGACGCATGCGGCTGCGGTCGCTGCAGAACAAGCTCGCCCTCCTCTTCCTGGCGATCACGGCCCTGGCGTTCGCGGCCGCGATCTTCGTCGTCCTGCCGCGGCTCACGTCCGAGCTCCAGCAGGAGCAGCTGGTGGACCTCGAGCAGGTCGCGCGCCAGTCGTCGCCCGCGGTCGAGGCCATCGTCGGGGAGAACGTCACCGACAAGGAGAAGGACGAGCTGATCCGGGCGGTCGGCGACTCCACCCGCGCACGCGTGACGCTCCTCGCGATCCAGCGGTCGACCACTCAGGAGCCTCTGCCCTACGTGATCTCGGATTCGAACGTCCGTCGCGAGGTGAAACCCGACTACTCCCTCGCCCGGCGCGCGGCGAGGGCCAACGAGCCGGACCAGATCTACACGCACCGCGGCCGCGAGGGGCGCGTGGCCATCCCGATCTTCTTCGAGGGCGAGCCGGTCTGGGTGCTGCTCTACACGCGCTCGTTCGTGGACGTGGACGACTCGGTGGCACTCGTGCGCAACCGGATGTTCGTGGCCGCGGGGGTCGCGCTGCTGGTGGCGCTGATCGGCGGGTTCCTGGTCGCGCGCGTGCTGGCCCGGCGCGTCGGCCGCCTGGAGTACGCGGCCCGCGAGGTCGCCGCGGGCCGGACCGTGGCGCCGGTGCCGGTCGAGTCGCGCGACGAGCTGGGCGAGCTGACCCGCACCTTCAACGAGATGCAGCGCCAGCTGGCGCGGGTGGACAGCGCGCGCAAGGAGTTCATCGCGAACGCCTCGCACGAGCTGCGCACGCCGATCTTCTCGCTGGCCGGCTTCGTCGAGCTCCTGGAGGACGAGCAGCTCGACGACGCGACCCGGCGTCACTTCCTCGAGACGATGCGCGAGCAGGTCGAGCGCCTCCAGAAGCTGGCGGTGGACCTGCTCGACCTCTCGCGGCTCGACGCCGGCTCGCTCCAGCTCTCGCCGGAGGAGGTCGACCTGGGCGAGCTGGCGCGCGACGTGGCGCTCGAGTTCGGCCCCGCCGTGGACCGGCACCGCACGGAGCTGGGGATCGAGCTCCCGGAGGAGTCGGTGGCGGCCTTCTGCGACCGGGAGCGTACGGTCCAGATCCTGCGCATCCTGCTCGACAACGCCCTACGCCACACACCGGAGGGGACCGCCGTGACCGTGCGGATCGGCGGCGGCGACGGAGACGCGGAGCTGGCCGTCATCGACAGCGGCCCGGGAATCGACCCGGCCGCGCGCCCGCAGCTCTTCGAGCGCTTCTTCACGGCCGACGCCGCGCGCGGATCGGGGCTCGGCCTGGCGATCGCGTGCGAGCTGGCCGAGCGCATGGACGGTCGGATCGAGCTCGACTCGGAGCCCGGCCGCACGGTCTTCCGGCTGGCCCTGCCCGCCGCCGAGAGCACGCGCGAGCCCGAGCCGACCGCGTTGATCTGAGCGTGCGGACCGCCGATCTCGTACGCGAGCTGTCGCTTGCGCTCCGCGAGCGGGTGCTGCCGCTGCTCGGCTCGCACGCCGGGCGCGTGCACAGCTCGGAGGGCGAGGGGGGCGACGTGACGTTCGCGATCGACGAGGAGGCCGAGAGCTTCCTCGAGGAGTTCCTGGCCGAGCACGCGCCGGAGGTGGCGTTCTACTCGGAGGACCGCGGCCTGGTGGCGCCGGCGGGCGGCGGCGCGAGCGAGGTGCTGGTGGTCGACCCGATCGACGGGACGCGGCCCGCGATGGCGGGGCTCGAGTCGTGCTGCGTCTCGGTGGCCGCCGCGCCGCTGCGCGAGGGCGTGACGATGGGCGAGGTGAGCGTCGGGTGCGTGGTCGAGATCCGTCCGGCACGGTGTTCCTCGCCGAGCGCGGCCGCGGCCTGGTCGAGGGGCCGCCGGTCGTTCTGTCGCCCAACGAGCGGCTCGACCGCATGTTCTGGACCTACGGCTTCCGCGGCCGCCCCGCGCGCGCCCTCACCGAGGTGCTGGCGGAGCTGATCGACGCCTCGTCGGTCGGCGGGGCCACCTTCGACCTCGGCTCGGCGGCCTTCGACATGACCCGCGTGGTCACGGGGCAGCTCGACGCCTACGTCGAGCCGGGCCCGCTGCTCGTGGACGAGGTGCCCGGCATGAGGGCGGAATTCGAGCGCGTGGGCGGCGGCGCCGTGCTCAACAACTCGCCCTACGACCTGGCCGCGGCGGCCCTGTGCGCGACCGAGGCGGGAGCGATCGTCACGGACGCCCGCGGCCGCTCGCTCGCCGGCCGGCCGCTGCTCGGGTCGGGGGCCGACTTCCAGATGTCCGTCGTCGCCAGCTCGAATCCCGCTCTGCACGCGGAAATCCTCGCTGCCGTGGATGCTGGCGTAGCTCGGCTGTCCTCGGGTAGGGTGTAACCACGCCGAGTGACTCGGCCCTGATGGAAGCCTCTGCCGCTAACAGGACCGTCTCGCTGACGATTCCGGCCAAGCCGGATTACGTCGTGCTGGCGCGGCTGGCCCTGTCGGCCGTCTGCCGGATCGCGCCGCTCGAGCTGGAGGCGGCGGCGGACCTCAAGCTCGCCATCACCGAGGCGGCCACGTTCCTGATGGGCGGCGACCGGCGCAGCGCCGCACGCGAGGACGACCAGGCGGCCGAGTCGATGCGCTTCTCGTTCGACCTCCAGGACGACGAGATCGTGATCGAGGTGACCGGCTCCGAGCGGCGCACGTTCTCCGAGGAGGAGCGCGAGCTGAGCCGCGCGATCATCGACGCGACCGTGGACGATTGCGAGCTCGAGGACGGCACCATGCGGCTCAGGAAGCGACTCGGCCTCTCCGCCGAGTAGTCTGGCCGCCGTCCTCCAGCCCGACGAAGGAGTCGCGTCTTGCTGCAGCCGGTAGGGGTCGGACACAAGTCCCTGGCTGATTACACACACCTCGTGGGGCGCCCCCTCATCGAGGAGATCCGGACGCTCTCGGACGAGCTGTCCGGACTGAGGGTCCTGCACATGTCCGCCACCGCTTTCGGCGGCGGCGTCTCGGAGATCCTCTACACGCTCGTGCCGCTGATGCGCGACGTGGGGATCGAGGCCGAGTGGCAGGTGATCATCGGCCGCGAGGAGTTCTACAACGCCACCAAGCTGATGCACAACGCCCTCCAGGGCAACCCGCTCGACCTCGACCCGCACCAGTGGAAGGTCTACGAGGAGTACAACGAGATCAACGCGCGCGAGCTGACGGGGGACTGGGACGTGATCATCGTCCACGACCCGCAGCCGCTGGCCGTGCGCCAGCACGTGGCGGACAAGTCGAAGCACTGGGTCTGGCGCTGCCACATCGACCTCTCCACGCCGCACCCGCCGACGATCGACCGGATCAAGCCGCTGATCCGCGAGTACGACGGGGGCTCGGTCTGGCACGTGGACCAGTACGTGCCGGACGGGCTCGACGCGGTGGGCCCGATCCACCTCATCCCGCCGGCGATCGACCCGCTGTCGCCCAAGAACATGGCCCTCTCGCCCGAGGACGCCGCGTTCGTCTGCGACCAGTTCGGCGTGGACGTGGACCGGCCGCTGATGTGCCAGGTCTCGCGCTTCGACCCGTGGAAGGATCCTCACGGCGTGATCGACGCGTACCGGATCGTGAAGGAGACGATCCCCGAGGTGCAGCTCGCGCTCGTGGGGTCGATGGCGACGGACGACCCGGAGGGCTGGGAGTTCTTCAACTCGACGCTCGAATACGCGCAGGGCGATCAGGACATCAAGATCCTCAACAATCTCAACCAGGTGGGCTCGATCGAGGTCAACGCGTTCCAGTCGCAGGCCGAGGTCGTGATCCAGAAGTCCACGCGCGAGGGGTTCGGCCTGACGGTGTCGGAGGCGCTCTGGAAGGCGCGGCCGTTCATCGGCGGGGACGTCGGCGGGATCCCGCTGCAGGTCCAGGACGGGGAGACGGGCTTCCTCGTCTCCTCGCCCGAGGAGTGCGCGGACCGCAGCCTGCGGATACTCCAGGAGCCCGAGTTGGGTAAGCAGCTGGGCCGAGCGGGTAAGGAGCACGTGCGTCGCCACTTTCTGACCCCGCGCCTGCTGCGCGACTGGCTTCGCATCTTCTCGGACCTGCAGTGAGCCCCGACACACCCCTGGTACTCGTCTCGAACCGCGGACCCGCGACGTTCGAGCCCGATGACGCGGGCGAGCTGCGGGCCACGCGCGGAGGCGGCGGGCTGGTCACGGCGCTGAAGGGGCTCGTGGACCACCGCGACGCGCTGTGGGTGGCGTCCACGATGACCGAGGGCGACAGCGAGATGAGCCGCCGCCACGGTGGCCGCAGCTTCAGCTGCGACGTGGACGAGACGAGCTACCGCCTGCGTCTCGTCGACAGCGATCCGGACGCCTACGACCACTTCTACAACGTGATCGCGAACCCGATGCTGTGGTTCATCCAGCACTACCTCTGGGACCTCTCGAACGCGCCGGACATCACCCGCGAGGAGGTGACCGCATACGAGGACGGCTACCGCGCCGTCAACGAGGACCTCGCGCGCGCCGTCGTGGAGGAGACCGAGGACATGGGCGACGCCGTCGTGATGCTCCACGACTACCACCTCTACGTGGCGCCCAAGATCATCCGCGAGGTGCGGCCCGAGCTGTTCCTGCACCACTTCATCCACATCCCGTGGACCCAGCCGGACGCCTGGCGCGTGCTGCCCACCGAGATCCGCGAGGACATCTACGAGGGGCTTCTGGCGAACGACATCATCGGCTTCCACACCCGCGCGTACCGGCGCAACTTCCTGCTCTGCTGCTCCGAGCTGTTCGGGCTCGACGTGGACATGGCCGCCGGCGTGGTGCGCCACAACGACCGCGAGACCTGGGTGCGGCACTACCCGCTGCCGATCTCGGCTTCGAGCTTCCGGAAGACCGCTCAGCGGCCCGCGGTGCACGAGTACGAGCGCGAGGTGCTGCGGCGGCGGCGCGAGCACCTGATCCTGCGGGTCGACCGGGCGGACCTCTCGAAGAACGTGCTGCGCGGGTTCAGCGCGTTCGACCTCTTCCTCGAGCAGCACCCGGAGTTCCGGGAGAAGGTCACGTTCGTGGCGCAGATGATGCCCTCGCGCCAGGACGTGCCGGAGTACGCGGAGTACCTCGAGAAGATCGAGGCGCTGGTCGCGGTCGTGAACCACCGCCACGGGACCACCGACTGGATGCCGATCGACCTGCACCTCGTCGACAACGTGGAGCAGGCGATCGCCCGCTACAAGCACTACGACCTGCTGATGGTCAACGCGATGTTCGACGGCATGAACCTGGTGGCCAAGGAGGGACCGCTGGTGAACGAGCGGCACGGGGTGTCGCTGCTGTCCGAGAACACGGGCGCGCACGAGGAGCTGGGCGAGTTCGCGCTCTCGGTGAACCCGTTCGACGTGCAGGAGCAGGCCGACGCGATCCACCGGGCGCTGACGATGTCCGCCGAGGAGCGCTCCTGGCGGGCGGAGGGCCTGAAGGGGATCATCTCCTCACGCGACCCGGGCGACTGGGTCGACGATCAGCTCGCGGACATCGAGGCGAAGCGCTCCGGCGCGCGGCTCGGGCCCGGCGGCGTGGTCGCGGCGGCCTAGGGCCCTCCGGCCCCGGCTTCCGCCGGCCTCAGGCGCAACTGGTCGAGGTAACACCACCTATACGGTGCTTGAGGTCGACCAGTTGCGCTCAGAGGAACTCCGGCGAGCGCGGTCGTGATCGGCGCGGCGGCGAGGGCCGGGCCGGCGGGGCCGGCCGCACCGGGGCCGGGGTGGCCGGCGGTGCCGCCGCCGGTCCCGTGGGCGCCGGCCGTGCCCGCTCGTTCCGCTCCGCCCGCTCGTTCCGCTCCGCCCGCCGCTTCCGCTCCGCCCGCGCGCTCCGCTCCGCCCGCCGCTTCCGCTGCGCCCGGCGGCGCTCGCGCCTCGCGCGCCGCTCCCTCGCCCGCGCGCGATCCGGATTCGCCCGCTCAGGCTCGCTCGGCGGGGCCGGGGCGGAGCCCGGCGGCGCCGGCGGCCGGTGCGCGGCCGGTGGGTCGACGGGCAGCGTCGGCAGCTCCTCGGCGCCGGCGCAGCCGCGCGGTCCGGCGGCTATCAGCACGCCCGCGCCGGCTATCGCGGCGAGTCTCGCGAGGTTCCCCCAGCGGATGCGGGCGAGCAGGGCGGCCAGGTCTCGGTGTCGATGTGGGTCCATACATCCCTAAGGCCCCAGCGGGAAAAACTCGCCCCATTGCTATCTTGCGCCGCCGTGGCGAACCTGTACGACCTCATGGTCATGCTCGATCCCGAAGCGCCCCAGGAGCGCCAGGGCGAGATCCTCGGAAACATCGAGACGATGGTCCAGACCGGCGGCGGCTCCGTCGTCGGCCACCACGACTGGGGCGTGCGCCGCATCGCGTTCGAGATCGACCACCGTCCCGAGGCGGCGTATCACCTGTACCAGTTCGAGACCGACTCGAACGACACGCTCGACCGCCTGAACCACAACCTGCGGATCGCCGACGGCGTCCTCAGGTTCAGGATCATCAAGGTCAAGCCCGGCACGCCGCCGCCGCCGGCCCCGCGCCAGGAGGCGCCGCGGCCCACGCGCGAGCGCCCGCAGGAGACCCGCGTGGCCGCGCGGGCCGCCGCGGACGCCGACCAGCCCGAGCGCGAGTAGCCCGCCGCCGCGTCACAGCGCGGCACCCGAGCGTTACAACCTCGCAAACAGCGGCGTCTTCTCGGTCACAACCGGGGCGAATCCGCCCGGCCCGTCCATTCCCGCATGTACCCTCGCCCGAGAGCTGATTCAGAGAGGCAAGGAGCTTCGGCAAATGGCTGCAACCAACATCAACCGGGTCGTCATCACCGGCAACCTCACGCGCGATCCCGAGCTGCGCAGCACCAACAGCGGCACGGCCGTCTGCGGCCTGCGGATCGCCTGCAACACGCGTCGCAAGGACGCCTCGGGCAACTGGGTCGACAAGCCCAACTACTTCGACGTCACGGTCTGGGGCGCGCAGGGCGAGAACGCCTCGAGGTATCTCTCGAAGGGCCGGCCGGTCGCGATCGACGGCCGCCTCGAGTGGCGCGAGTTCACCGACAAGTCGGGCAACAACCGCCAGGCCGTGGAGATCGTGGCCGACTCGGTCCAGTTCCTCGGCTCGCCCGGCGGCGGCGGCGACTACGAGAACGGCGGCGGCAACCGCTTCACCCCGCAGAGCGACGTCCCGGCGGACACCGGCGACTTCGGCGAGCCGGCGCAGGTCGGCGGCGGCGGCGGGGCTGCCGACGACGACATCCCGTTCTAACCGGAAGGGCTCGAGGCTTCGCCATGGCTACACTCGGCGACGTCGATCAACGACGCGAAGGTGACTACCTAGCCAATGGCGAAGCAACGAGGCCGGACGCAGTCGCGCCGGCGAGACAGAGGGAAGCCCGCCTCGGGGGGCCGCAGGAAGCCGTGCCAGTTCTGCCGCGACAAGGTGGACGTGGTGGACTACAAGGACGTCGGCACCCTGCGGCGCGCGATGAGCGAGAAGGGCAAGATCCGGTCGGCCCGCATAACGGGGTCGTGCCGGAGGCACCAGCGCCAGCTCGCACTTGCCGTCAAGCGCGCGCGGGAGTTGGGCCTGCTCCCGTACGTCTCAGATCGCTAGCGAGGCTGTTCTCGTAATGGCTCAGGCGATCCTCCTGGAGGATGTGGACACGCTGGGGGCGCGCGGCGACATCGTCGACGTCTCGCCCGGCTACCTCCGCAACTTCCTTCTGCCCCGCAAGCTCGCGCACGCCGCCACCCCAGGCGCGCTGGCCGAGGCCAAGCGGCGGATGGAGGCGGCCGAGCGCGCCGCCCGCGAGGCGGCCGAGCGGGCGCAGGAGAACGCCGCGCTGCTCTCGCGCACGGTGCTCACGATCTCGCACCCGGCCGGCGAGGACGGCCGGCTGTTCGGGCAGGTCACGGCCCAGGAGATCGCGGACGCCATTCGCCAGGCCCGCAGCCTCAAGCTCGACCGCCGCAAGGTCCAGCTCGAGGAGCCCATCCGCACGACCGGTACGCACATGGTCGAGGTGGAGGTGCACGACGGCGTCATGGCGCGCGTCAAAACGATCGTCACCGCTGCTGGATGACGCTGCAAACCGTCGCCTGCCTGCGTCCTCGGTCGCTCGCGTGCGTGAAGCACGCTTCGCTCCCTGCGTCCTTGGCATGCTCGGTTTTCGCGTCCCCAGCATCTTCGGGCCGTCTCGGCCGTCAACTTCGGTAGGCCCCCATGGCTATCTCCGTTCCGCCTGACGCGGCGGGCAAGGTCCCTCCGCAGAACCAGGAAGCAGAGGTTTCGGTCCTCGGCGCCATCCTGCTGTCGGAGCAGGCGCTCGACGCGCTGCAGATCGACGTCAAGCTGCGCGCGGAGGACTTCTACCGCCAGCGCCACCGGCTGATCTTCGGCGCGATGATCCGGCTGAAGGAGAAGACGGATCCGCAGCCGGTCGACGTCCTGACGGTGGCCGAGGAGCTCGATCGCGCCGGTGAGCTCGAGGAGGCCGGCGGCACCGCATACGTCCACTCGCTGCCGAACCTCGTCCCGTCGGCCGGCAACGTCCGCCAGTACGCGCGGATCGTGAAGGAGCACGCGCTGATGCGGCGCCTGCTCGACACGACGCGCGTGATCCAGCAGGACGTCTTCGACTTCGCGGGCGAGCCCCGCGAGCTGCTCGAGCAGGCCGAGGCCAAGCTCTACCGGATCGCCCACGACGAGCACAGCGGCGAGCTGCGCTCGATCGAGGCCGTCCTCCACGACGAGCTGGAGAAGCTGGAGCGGGTCTCGCGCGAGGGCGTCGCCCTCACCGGAACGCCCTCCGGCTTCAAGGACCTCGACGACATGACCGGCGGCTTCCAGCCGGGCAACCTGATCGTGCTGGCGGCGCGGCCCTCCATGGGCAAGTCGGCCCTGGTCACCAACATCGCCGAGAACGCCGCGGTCAAGCACGGGCGGCCGGTCGCGCTGTTCAGCCTCGAGATGTCCGAGACCGAGCTCGCCCAGCGCTTCATCGCGTCGCAGGCCAAGCTCAACGGCGACGACCTGCGCAAGGGCAAGGTCCGCCCCGACCGCTGGCCCAAGGTCATGCAGGCCACCGAGACGCTGGCGGCCGCGCCGCTCTACATCGACGACTCGAGCGACCTCGGCATCCTCGAGATGCGCGCGAAGGCGCGGCGGCTCCACTCGCGCAGCCCGCTCGGCCTCGTCGTGGTCGACTACCTCCAGCTCATGCGCCCCGAGGACACCTCCGTCGGCCGCGTCGAGCAGATCGGCCAGATCAGCCGCGGCCTCAAGATCCTCGCGCGCGAGCTCAGCATCCCCGTGATCGCGGTGTCGCAGCTCTCGCGCGCGGTCGAGGCGCGCCCCGACAAGAAGCCGATGCTCTCCGACCTCCGCGAGTCCGGCCAGATCGAGCAGGACGCCGACCTCGTGATGTTCATCTACCGCGACGAGTACTACAACCGCGAGGAGAGCGAGCGCCCCGGGGAGGCCGACGTGATCGTCGCCAAGCACAGGAACGGCCCGGTCGGGAACGTCGTGCTCACGTTCCTCGAGCGCTATCCCAAGTTCATGAACCTGACGCGCCGCGAGGCCGACGGCATGGCGCCGCTCGAGGTGGACTAGCGCGATGCCCGGTCTCGTGGTCGTGGGCGCCCAGTGGGGCGACGAGGGCAAGGGGAAGGTCACCGACCTGCTCGCCGAGCAGGCGGACGTGGTCATCCGCTACCAGGGCGGCAACAACGCCGGCCACACGATCGTGCGCGGCGACGAGGTCTTCAAGCTCCACCTGATCCCGTCGGGGATCCTCTATCCGGGCAAGCAGTGCCTGATCGGCAACGGCGTCGTGCTCGACCCGCAGGTGATCACCGAGGAGATCGCGGGCCTCAACCAGCGGCGGATCGACCTCACCAACCTCAAGATCTCGGCCAACGCGCACCTGATCATGCCCTACCACCGGCTGCTCGACCACGCGGGCGAGGCGCGGCTGGGCAAGCTCCAGATCGGCACCACCCGCCGGGGGATCGGGCCCTGCTACGCGGACAAGGCGTCGCGGCTCGGGATCCGCATGCAGGACCTGCTCGACGAGAAGATCCTGCGCCAGAAGATCGCCGCCGCGCTGGAGCCCAAGCGGCAGTCGCTGCGCCCGTTCGCGAAGTTCCCGGAGCTCGACCTCCACACGATGACGGAGGAGTACAGCGCCTTCGGCCACCGGCTCGAGCCCTACATCGCCGACACCACGCGCATCGTCTGGGACGCGCTCGACCGCGACCGGCTCGTGATCTTCGAGGGCGCCCAGGGCACGCTGCTCGACATCGACCACGGCACCTATCCGTTCGTCACCTCGTCGAACCCGATCGCCGGCGCGGCGTGCATCGGCGCCGGGGTGGGCCCGCGCGACATCGACGACGTGTGGGGGATCACCAAGGCGTACACCACGCGCGTGGGCGCCGGCCCGTTCCCGACGGAGCTCGAGAACGACCTGGGCGACCGCATCCGCGAGGCCGGTGGCGAGTTCGGTACCACCACGGGCCGCCCGCGCCGCTGCGGCTGGCTCGACCTCGTCGCGCTGCGCTACGCCGCCCGCATCAACGGCCTCACCGGCATCGCGATCACCAAGCTCGATGCGCTCACCGGCATCGACCCGCTCGGCGTGGCCGTGAGCTACACGGGCCCCGAGGGGGCGACCTTCGACACGTTCCCGTACCACCAGTCGATCGTGCACAAGGCCGAGGGCGAGATCGTGGAGCTGCCCGGGTGGGAGGAGGACATCACGGGGGCGCGCACGATGGACGACCTCCCCGCCAACGCCCGCGCATACCTCGACTTCATCGCCGAGCGCCTGGGTGTGCCGATCGTGCTCGTGGGCGTCGGCCCGGGGCGCGAGCAGGTGATCAGGACGGGCGCGGCGCCGGCGCGCCTGCTCCCGGAGCCGGCGGACGCTCCGGCGGCTCCGGCGGGCTGACCCGCTCGTCCAGCACGATCTCCTCGCCGCGGCGGATGAACCGCACGGCCAGCGACAGGGCTCCGATGAGCGCCGCGACCGCCAGCGTGATCTGCACGCCCAGCAGCCCCTCGCGGTTCCAGTAGACGTCCTCGAGCTCGAGCAGGAGCGCCGACTCGTCGAGCGTGAGCCCCATCCCGGCGCCGAACGGGATCGCGAGCTTGGGCTCGATGTCCTCGTTGCGGGTGAGGATCGCCGCGGCGCCCGCCGAGAACGCGAGCACGATCCCGGGCACGTAGTGGTGGATGTGCCGGCGGCCCACGATCACGTTGCGGAACGGGCCGATCCGCTCGCGGCTGCGCAGCATCCAGGTGAGCGTCCGCACGGTCACGAACGTGAGCACGAACGACGTGAGCATGTTGAACGCGGCGTTCGCGCGCGTGGAGAGGTCCTGGTAGCCCGCGACGGCCACCTCGACCGTCTCGGTCACGGCCTCCTGCGCGGCCAGGAGCGGGTCGTCCGTCTCGCTCGGGAGCGGAGCCGAGCCGCGACGCCAGACCCGGCCCACCTCGACCGCCACCACGGCGCCCGTCGTGACGCCGGCGACGACGCCCAGCGCGATCGTGCGGCGGTCCGGCGCCCACACCCATCCCTCGGAGCGCAGCGCCGCGCCCGCCAGGCGGCGGCGGACGGTGGCTGCGCTGCGCGTCATGGCCCCCACGCGCGCCAGTCTGACAGCCGGTCCCGCCGGAGCCTCAGCCGCTGTGGCGCAGCGGCCGATGAGGCCATACGATGGCCACGCAGAACGAGGGGGGATCAGCGATCGTCACGTCGATGGCCAAGGGACTGGCCGGCGCCGTCCGCGGCGCGGCCGCGCTGGGCGCGAACGCCGCGCGCCACGCGAGCTGGTACCTGCTCTACCGCATGGACGGGAACTCGCGCGCGCAGCGCGAGCGCGACCTGCGCCGCCGCGGCCGCTGACGATCAGGGGGCCAGCTCGGCCTCGATGTGCTCGCGCAGCGCCGCCGCCGCGGCCCGCGTTCGCTCGCCGGGCGCGCGCAGCTCGCTGCTCTCGATCTGCGCGACCGGCTGCACCTCGCGCGTGGTGGATGCGAGGAACGCCTCCTCGCATCCGAGGATCTCGTCCTTCGTCACCGCCCGCTCCTCGGCGCCGGTGAGCGCGATCAGGGCGTTGCGCGTGATCGACGCGAGGATGTGGTCCTCGAGCGGCGGGGTGCAGAGCACGCCGTCCTCGGCCACGTAGAAGAGCGACGCGCGGGGCGCCTCCAGCACCCGCCCGTGCGGCGTCACGAGCAGCGCCTCGTCGAAGCCGCGCTCCGACGCCAGCCGGCCCGCGAGCATGTTCGACGCGTACGACAGCGACTTGATCCCGTCGAGCAGCCGCGTGGGCGCGAAGGTCACGAATCCGAGCCGCGCGTGCTCCGGCGCTTCGGGCAGCGGCTCGGTCAGGAGCAGGCGGCGGCCACCCTGGGTGAGGACGATCCGCAGCACTCCGTCGAACGCCGGCCCGCCGCGCTCCGCCAGCAGGGCCGCGGCCTCCTCCTCGAGCAGCGCGCGCGGAGCGGCATGCCGGAGCCGCAGGTTCGCCGCCGAGTGCTCGAGCCGATCGAGGTGCTGATCGAGCGCGAACGGGCGCCCGTCGTAGATGCGGATGACCTCGAAGACCCCGTCGCCGCGCAGGAATCCGGGCTCCGTGACCGGCACGACCGCCTCGGCGGTCGGTGTCACCGTTCCGTCGAGGCAGGTGAGCTCCACCCGCCGCAGGCTATCCAGGCTCGGAGGCGAGGACCTCGATGTCGATGTCGGAGCGCATCCGCTCCTGAATCGAGTCCTCGGCCGAGAAGAAGGAGACCGAGCGGTCGCCGCCCAGGTCGCGTGCCTCCTGGAGGGCGTGGCGTGCGGCCTGCATGACCGCAGCGGGCGTGGTGCCGTGCTTGGGATAGCTCGCGACCCCGAAGCTGATCGTCCGGCGCTCCTCGTGATCGCGCTCGCGCACGACGGCGGCCGCGCGCTCGGCCATGATCGTCGCGCCGCGCTCGTCGGTGTACGGGCAGACGACCGCGAACTGCTCGCCCGCCACGCGCGCCGCCTCGTCGTTGAGCCGGATGGTCTTGCCGAGCAGGCCGCCGACCTCCGCGATCAGCTCGTTGGCGTGCCGCTCCCCGAGCTGCTCGCTCAGAGGGTCGCCGTCGATCTGCCCGACCACGATGCCGACGCGGTTGCTGCTGCGCCGCGCGCGCTCGAGCTCCTTGTGCAGCAGCTCGCTCCAGCCGCGCTCGTCGAGCAGCCCGGTCAGCATGTCGGTGCGCGAGCCGGCGTCGAGCTCGGCCAGGAGGTGGTCGATCCGCTCACGCAGCATCCGCACCAGCAGGCCGGCCACCATCATCGCGATCGTGAAGACGACCCAGCGCAGCACCGACGTGCGCATCGGCTCCGTGCTGCGCTCGAGCACGGCCGCGTAGGCCATGCCCACGAAGGCCATCTGGAGCACCGCCTGGCCGCGGCTCAGGAAGTAGAAGGCGTAGAAGGCGATCCAGAGGTAGAAGAGGAGGAACGGGCTCTGGGGGTCGCGGCTCGCGTAGACGGCCCACTCGATCAGGGTCGAGCCCATCAGCAGGAAGAGCGACAGCGCCCAGCGCGGCGTCGTGTCGTAGCCCAGGAACAGCGCCACGGCGATGCCGAGCGCGCCGCAGGCGGTGATCGCGATGCGGGCGTGGTCCACGGCCGGGCTCAGGTCCGCCGCGAGCGCCGCGCCGGCCACGAGGGCGCCGACGAGGAACAGGTACATCAGCGATCGCGCGGCGACCGCACGCTCGGCGGTGCCGCGTCCCTGCGGGCGCGCGACAGGGCGCAGGCCGAGCCTCTCGAAGACAGACGGATCCATGGACTCCGGCTGTTATCGGCAGCGAAGGCCCTGAAGTGCAGCGGAAAGCGGTTCCGGTCGTGCGTACCCCCTGCCTGGGGGGCGACCATTCACCACTGGACGGTCCAGGAGCAGACTGGCACGGCTGACGGGTACAGAGAGCGCATGGGAGAGGCCACCCCTCCGGCTGAGGAGCTGAAGACGGCGATCGTGGCCGGCCGTCCGGTCCGGCGCGGTGCCGGCGAACCGGCCGCCGAGGGCCACACCTGGGGCGAGGACCGCCAGCTTCCCGCGGACCTGCTGTACGAGCTGCTGGTTCGCCCGGACAGCGACGCGAAACCGCGGGCCGCGATCCTCGTCGGCCTGCGGATCACCGGTCGCCTCAACTTCGAGAGCGCCGACCTGCAGGCCCCCCTGATCGCCCACAACTGCCACTTCGACGCGCCGGTCAACCTGATCGCCGCCAAGGCACCCGAGATCAGTCTGACCGCCTGCCATCTCCCCGGTCTCGCCGCGGACCAGCTCGAAACTCGCGGCGCGCTCGACCTGTCCCGGTCGACCCTCGAGCTCGTCGGGTTGCTCGGCGCGCACATCGGCGGCCAGCTCGTGCTCTCCGGGGCCACGCTGACAGGTGGTGGTTACCCGCCCGACCTGGGCGACGGCACTCTGCAACCGCACGAGATCCCCACGGAATCACTCGACGGGATGGCGCTAGTGGCCGACGGCCTGCAGGTCGACGAGGGCATGTTCTGCGCGGCGGGCTTCACCGCCGAGGGCGGGGTCCGCCTCCTCGGCGCGCACATCGGCCTTCTGTCGTTCGAGCGCGCGACCCTGAGGCGGGGCCTCAACGCCGACGGACTGCAGGTCGACCAGGACCTGTTCTGCATGAGGGGCTTCACCGCCGAGGGAGAGGTCCGCTTGGTCAGCGCACACATCGGCGGCCAGTTGAGGTTCGGGGAGGCGACGCTCAGCGGGGACCTCAACGCCGACGGCCTGCAAGTAGACCGGGGCATGTTCTGCACCCCTGACTTCACCGCCGAGGGAGAGGTCCGTTTGCTCAGCGCGCACATCGGCGGCCAGTTGGCGTTCGAGGGGGCAAATCTCAGCCGGGGCCTCAACGCCGACGGACTGCAGGTCGACGACGCCATGTTCTGCACGGAGGGCTTCACCGCCGAGGGCGAGGTCCGTTTGGTCGGGGCGCACGTCGGTGGGCAGCTGGCGTTCGACGGAGCGACGCTGAGGCAGGGCCTCAGAGCCGACGGCCTGCGGGTCGACCAGGGCATGTTCTGCGCGGAAGGCTTCGTCGCCGAGGGCGAGGTCCGTCTGCTCGGCGCGCGCATCGGCAGTCAGCTGGTGTTCATCGGGGCTGCCCTGACGAGTACCGGTCTGGCGCTCGATCTCGAGGGCGCGCGAGTGGACGGCGGACTGTTCCTGCGCTTTGCCGCGGCCCCCAGGGGCGGAGTGGATCTCACCGGTGCGCGCCTGGGCAGCTTGTACGACAGCGAGTCGACGTGGCCGGCACAGCTAGGGCTCCGAGGCTGTGAGTACACCCGCTTGCAGGCCTCAGAGGATGCGCCGCAGCAGCTAGCGCCAGGACAGCTCGGCGGCGTCCGGCGTGCCGTCCGGCTGCGGCGCCTTAGCCCCGGGCGGCTTGATGTGCAGCGGCGGCTGCGGTGGATTCGCCTCGCCGAGGAAGGCAGGCTCGTGACGCCACCAGCCCCGGCGGCCGGTGGTGGCTATTCGCCGTCGCCGTACACGCAGTTGATGACGTTCTACCGGGGCGAGGGGCGGGACGGGGACGCTCGCCGGGTGGCGTATGAGCGAGAGCGCCGCCGTAGGGGTGAGCTCGGCTTGCCCGGCAAGGCCTGGAACGCCTTCCTCCAATGGACGGTCGGCTACGGCTACAAGCCGCTGCGTGCGCTCGTGGTGCTCAGTGCGCTGGTGCTCGTCGGGTCGCTGGTCTTCTCGTCCTTCCACAGCGATGGCCGACTGGCCGCCGTGAAGGCCGAGCACCAGCCGTTCGTCGCGAGCATCTACACGCTCGACCGGCTCATTCCCGTGGTGAGCCTCGGTCTACGCGATGCCTTCGCGCCGAGCGGGGCGGCCCAGTGGTGGGCGTTCGCGTACACGCTGCTCGGCTGGATGCTGACCGTGGCGGTCGTGGCCGGCGTCAATGCCGCGGTGCGGCGCGAATAGGCCCCCAACGACGGAAGCCGCCCGGATCAGGCGGCTTCGCGAATGGGCCGTGCAGGAATCGAACCTGCAACCTTGGGATTAAGAGTCCCCTGCTCTGCCAATTGAGCTAACGGCCCGGAGACTTGATCGGCCCGGCGAGCCCGGGCTTGAGCGATTGTAGGACGCCCTATGCGCTCTCGGCGGCCGATCCCTCGCCCGCGGCGACGGCCTGGAGGGCCTCCTCGCGCGACGCGTGGATCGGGAAGACCCGGTCGAGACCGGTGATCTCGAAGATCTTGGTGATGTTCTGGTCGGTGCAGACCAGCGCCAGCGAGCCGCCGCTGGGCCGCAGCCGCTTCACGCCGCCGACGAGGACTCCGAGCGTCGTGGAGTCGATGAAGGTGGCCTTGGAGAGATCGACGACGAGCTGCTTCTTGCCGTCCTCGATCACCTGCACGAGGCGTTCCTTGAACTCGGGCGCTGTGTAGAGGTCGACCTCACCGCCGAGCTCGATCACGTGAGTCTCGGCGTCGATCGATTCGTCGTCGATGTGGAAGTTCACCTGGCTCCTACGTTCGGGTTGCGGGATTGTGACGTGTTTCTAGCAAGATGGGCGCCTTGGCCTAGCCGCCGCCTCCGGCGGGGGGCTGTGGAGCGCCTCCGGCGGGGGGCTGTGGAGCGCCTCCGGCGGGCGGTGCTCCACCGGCCTGGCCGCCCCCCTGCGCCTTCGCCTCCGCCTGCTGGATCCGGGCCCGGATGGTCTCGCGGTCCTCCTTGGTCTGCACCAGCTCGAGGGCCTTCTTCTCGGCCAGATCGGCCTTGCGCGTCTGCCCGGCGAGGATCGCGAACTCCGCGAGCTGCACGTACGCGCCGGGGTCCTCGCGCTGGCGCGTGATGAGCTCGGCGGCATCCACCCCGTTCTTCGGCTCGTTCAGACCGGTGTCGCCGTAGACGAACAGCATCGTCGACGCGAGCGCGGGATCGACGTTCTTCGGATCGAGCGCCAGGTAGCGCTTCCACGCGTCCGACGACTTGCGCAGCTCCTCCTTGCCGTCGTCGCCGAACTTGCCCTGCTGGTCGACGTCGGCGCTGGCCAGCTGGTAGTGGGCGCGCACCAGCTCGATGAGCGCGGCCTGGTCGCGAGGGTTCTTCTCGAGCTTGTCGTTGGCCTTGTCGATCCGCTTCTGCGTGGGCTTGTTGGCGTCGCTGACGTCGCCGTCGTCGTTCGTGAAGATGTCGAAGACGCCGCCCGAGACGTCGCTGCCGATGCCCGCGCCGACGAGGCCGACAGCCATCAGCAGCGCCAGTGACGCGTACGTGACTTGGACGGCGCGGCGCCGCTTGCCTCTGAGGTCGAAGAGCATCTGCTGGTCCGGTGCCCTACGAGCCCTCCGCCGACGCGAGTCGCTCCGCGACCTCCGTCGACGGCCTGCCCCAGGCTGAGGCCAGCAGGATACTCAGCTCGTACAGCACGACCAGCGGGACCATCTCGATCAGCATGGTCACCGGGTCGATCGTGGGCAGGAGGGCCGCGAGCACGGCGCAGCCGAGGAGCGCGTAGCGCCGGTTCTTGCGCAGCTTCGCGGGAGTCGTGATCCCCAGCCGGGTCAGGCCGAGCACCCCGACGGGGATCTGGAACAGGATCCCCACCGACAGCAGGCTGAGCGCGACGAAGCTCGTGTAGTCGCGCGCCCTGATCTGGGTGTTGAACTCGTTCTCGTTGAAGTTCAGCAGGAAGCTGATGGCCGGCTCGAGCACGACGTAGTAGCTGAACGCCACGCCCCCGACGAAGAGGAACGGGACCATCAGGAGCAGCGGCAGCGCCACCTTGCGCTCGCTGGGGCTGAACGCCGGCAGGACGAACGCGTAGATCTGGTACAGGATCACCGGCATCGCCAGCAGGATCGCGCCGTACATGGAGAGCGTGATCGTGGTGAGGAACGGCTCCGTGGGGCTGAGCGTGATCGGCTCGGTGTTGTCCGGCAGCGGCCGGTTCACGATGTCGAGCACGACCTCGTCCTGCCAGAAGCAGATGGCGAAGGCGATCGCGAAGACGAACAGCGCGACGATGAGCCGCGAGCGCAGCTCCTCCAGGTGGTCGACCAGGGTCAGCCGGTCGTCATGCGCGACAGGCCGGATCTTTTTGGCCACGGGCGGCGGGCGGCGGGGGCGCCTAGGAGGCGTCGGCGGGCTTGGCGGTGGGGACGGGCTCGTCGTCCGCGGCGGCGGTCGTGACGTTCTCGCCCGGCTCGATCGCCTTGTCGTCGTCCTTGCCGGTCACGGAATCCTTGAACTCGCGCATCCCGCGGCCCATGGAGCGTCCGAGGTCCGGCAGTCGCTTCGGCCCGAAGATCAGCAGGACGATTACCAGCACTACGGCGATTTCAAGTGGTCCGATGTTGGGCATTCACAGCCTCCTGTGCGGGAGTCCAGTCATGGTAGTCCCTAGGAGGACTCGCGCTCGAAGTTCTTGTAGAAGCGGCTCGGGGTGGGCTCGGCCTGGCCCTGGTACTTGCTCGCCGTCTCGCGTGACCCGTACGGGCTCTGAACCGGGCCGTCCATCCGCATGAACGAGATCTGCCCGATCGGCATCCCGTAGTAGATCGTGATGGGGAGGTTGGCCACGTTGGAGAGCTCGAGGGTGAGATTTCCCGAGAAGCCACTGTCTACGAAGCCGGCGGTCGAATGGATCAGCAGGCCGAGGCGCCCGAGCGAGCTCTTGCCCTCGAGCCGGGCCACCAGATCGTCGGGCAGCGACACCCGCTCGAGGGTCTGGCCCAGCACGAACTCGCCCGGGTGGAGGATGAACGGGCGGTCGCCCTCGGCCTCCACCAGCTCGGTGAGGTCCTCCATCGGCTGGCGCACGTCGATGTACGGATGGCGCGCGTTGTGGAAGACGCGGAACTTGCGGTCCACGCGAAGGTCCACGCTCGACGGCTGGACCCGCGACGCGTCGTAGGGGTCGATCTCGATCCGGCCCGCCTCGATCTCGGCCCGGATCGTCCGGTCGCTCAGAACCACGCCTCGCACTGTAACGGCGTGGCCGAACGTCTGGCCGCCGGGGCTCAAGTGCGGAGCGCCAGTGCCGATACGTGCACCCACAGGTGGATGACATGGCCAACGACGAGCATCAGATGAAGAGGATCGTCCTGCCGAGCGGCAAGACGATCGAGGTGGTCTACTTCGACCACTCGAGCTTCGCGGACCCGCGTCCGGAGCCGGAGCAGGCGGCGGCTCCCAAGCAGGGCGAGCGCCAGCTCCACGTCTGCGTGAACTGCGAGTCCCACCTCGTCTACCCGGTTCAGTGGGAGGAGGCGGACCAGCGCACCTGGCACGTCACGCTCCGCTGCCCCGAGTGCGAGTGGACCGAGGCCGACGTCTTCCCGCAGGATCAGTGCGACCGCTTCGACGACGAGCTCGAGGCCGGCACCGACGCGCTGAGCCGCGACTACAAGCGCCTCGTCACGGCGAACATGGCCGAGGAGATCGACCGCTTCGCGGCCGCCCTCGAGGCCAACGCCATCCTCCCCGCCGACTTCTAGGCCACTGGGCGCAGCGGCGAGCCGCGCCGCTAGGCGTAGCGCTCGGTAACGCCGTCCGCGACGAGCTCGTGCAGGGCTCGCTGCGAGTCGCTCAGGTCGACGTCGGCGAGCAGCGCCTTGGCCGCGGCCACGTGCTCGGCCGCCTCGGCGCGGGTCTCCTCGAGCGCGCCGGTCGCGGCGATGCGGTCGCAGATCGCCTCGGCCGAGGCGGGGTCGCGCACCGCGGAGCGCAGGTCGAGCGCGGCCAGCTCGGGATCGCGCTCGCGCGCGACGATCAGCGGCAGCGTGACCGTGCCGTCGAGCAGGTCGGTGCCGCGCGCCTTGCCGGTGCGCTCGCTCGGGCCCGCCACGTCGAGCACGTCGTCGAAGAGCTGGAAGGCCAGGCCGATCCGCTCGCCGAAGCGCGCGAGGTCGTCCGCGGCCTCGGGCCCCGGGTCGCCGAGCAGCGCCCCGAGGCGGCAGGCGGCCTCGAACAGGCGCGCGGTCTTCAGCCGGCAGCGCTCGAGGTAGCGCTCGCGCGTGACGCCGGCGTCCCACGCGTCGTCGCGCTGCATCAGCTCGCCGCGCGCCAGGGCGGAGGAGGCCGAGGACAGCGCCCGCACGGCGCCGGCGCTGCCGGTCGCCGCCAGCAGGGCGAAGGCGCGGGAGAAGAGCAGATCGCCCGTGGCGGTGGCGGCAGCGCGGCCGCCGCTCGCGTACACGGTGGGCCGGCCGCGCCGCAGCTCGGCGCGGTCGAGCACGTCGTCGTGCACGAGCGTCGCCATGTGCAGCAGCTCCACGGCCGCGCCCGCCTCGACCAGATCGGCGCCCTCGGCATCGCCGGCGGCGATGAACACCAGGATCGGCCGCAGCCGCTTGCCGCCGGCCGCGAGCGTCTCGGACACGTACGCGGCCAGCGTGTCGCCGTAGCCGTCCGCGACCGCGCCGAGGCGCCGCTCGGTCGCCTCCAGGAGCGCGCGAAGGCGGGGCCCGCCGCGCTCGAGGACCTCGCCGAGCTGCGCCGCGGGGGCGTTGGCGCTCACGCCTCGACCGTGCCGGCGTGGATCGCGATGATCCCGCCGGCGGTCAGGAGCCAGCGCACGTCGACGAGCCCGACGGCGGTCATCGCCGCGCCGAGGCCGCGGGCGTCCGGGAAGCGGCGGACCGAGTTGGGCAGGTAGGAGTAGGCGTCGGGATCGCCCGCCACGCGCCCGATGAGCGGCACGACCCGGTCGAACCAGAGCCGGAAGAACCACGAGAGGGGCGGGCGCGTGGGCGTGGTGATCTCGAGCACGACCACGCGGCCCCCGGGCCGCACCACGCGCGCCATCTCGGTCAGCCCGCGCGCGAGGTCGGAGAAGTTGCGTGCGCCGAAGCCGACCGTGGCCGCGTCGAACGCGTCGTCCTCGTAGGGGAGGTCGAGCGCGTTGGCGGTCTCGAAGCGCAGGCCCGGGGCCTTCTCGCGGGCCAGCTCGAGCATCCGCTCCGAGAAGTCCGACCCGATCACCTCGCCCGAGGGGCCGACCCGCTCGGCGAGGGCCACGGCGAGGTCCCCCGTCCCGGTCGCCACGTCGAGGGCGCGGCCGCCCGCGGCGAGCCCGGCCATGTCCGCGGCGCGCTCGCGCCAGCGCTGGTGGAGCCCGGCGGTCATCACCGAGTTGATCGGGTCGTAGACCCGCGCGATGCGGTCGAACATCGCCCGCACCTGCTCTTCCGGCAGCGTGCCGGGCTGGCTCACGCCGGCCCTACTCCCTGAGCGTGCTGAGGAACTCGACGAGCTGTTCGAACTGCTCGGGCTCGTTCTGGCGCAGCCGCGAGTAGGAGGGCATCGGCGCCGTCGGGTTCACCAGCGTGCGGGCGATCGCCTGGCGCGGCAGGCGCGAGCCGACGTTCGAGAGGTCCGGCCCGGGCCCCGTGTTGCCGTTCTCGCCGATCCGGTGACAGCCAAGGCAGCCCGACGACGCGGCCACCGCCTTGCCCTCCTCGAGCCGCGGCGCGACCTCCATCTCGATGTCGGTCGGCGAGCCGGCCAGCGCGCCCTCGATCGTGAGGAACGCCATCGTGAGGATCGTCAGGATGCCCGCGGTCGTGGCGATCGGGCGCTTGAGCGGGTGGCGCTCCGGGTTGCGGTCGTAGAACGGCAGCAGGAGCAGCAGGACGAGCCAGATCGTCGGAATGCCGATCGTGGCCACGAAGACGAGCTCCGGCGGCTTGATGATCCGCAGCAGCTCGAACAGGAAGAAGAAGTACCACTCGGGACGCGGCGTGACCGTGGTGGAGGTCGGGTCCGCCTTCGGGCCGAGCTCCGCGCCGAGGATGATCGCCATCGCGATGATGACCAGCAGCACGATGCACGCCATCAGCGAGTCCTTGAAGACGGCGTACGGGAAGAACGGCTTCCCGCGCGACTTCATCAGGGAGTACTCGCGGAGGTAGGCCTCCTTCTCGCGGGCGTTCACGCGGGATCCCCGAGGCCGTGGCGACGCATCAGATCTCTTCCTTCGCGAGGTCGCGCGCCTTCTCGGCCTTGAGCCACGGCGGCGCGGTCGTGCCGAGCTTCGCGACGAGGTAGAGGTGGGCGCCGATCAGCGCCATGATCAGCCCCGGGATCAGCAGCATGTGCAGCGCGTAGAAGCGACTGATCGTGGTGGCTCCGAACTCGGCGCCGCCGCGCAGGAAGTCCGCGAGGTAGGGGCCGATGACCGGGCCGGACGAGTTGAGGTTCACCGCCACGACCGTCGCCCAGAACGAGCGCTGGTCGAACGGCAGCAGGTAGCCCGTGAGGCCCATCATCAGCGTCAGCACGAGCAGCACCACTCCGATGATCCAGTTCAGCTCGCGCGGGTACTTGTACGCGCCGAAGAAGAACGTCCTGCCCATGTGCAGGAAGATCAGGATCATCATCACCGTGGCTCCCCAGCGGTGCATGCCGCGGACGAGCTCGCCCATGAAGACCTCGTTGGTGATGTGCTGGACGGACTCGTAGGCCTCGTCGCTCGACGGCCGGTAGTACATCGCCAGGAACACGCCGGTCACGGCCTGGGAGACGAAGGCGAACATCGTGGCCGAGCCGAGCGTGTAGTACCAGTTGGTCCCGTACGGGGTCTTGCGGTAGAGGAAGCCGCGCAGGAAGGGGCCGGCGCCGGTGCGCTCGTCGATCCAGCCGACGACGGAGATGCCGGTCTCCTTGGCCGCGTCGACCTGGCGCTGGCGCTGGTTCTTCTTCTCGCGCTCCTTGAGGCCCTCCTCGTAGCCCTCGCGCAGGTCGCCCGGCGGGCGCGTGGCCGCGCCGTTGCCGTTCCCGTTGCCGTTCGCGCCGTTGGTCGAGGCGTCCTTGCGGCGGCGGCCGGAGCGCAGGTTCATACGGTCGGCCTCGAGGGATAGAGGTACTGCCAGAGCCCGTCGAGGTGGTTCGACGGGTCGCGCACCTTCTTGCGCTCGAGCTTCGTGTTGAGGGAGAAGCGGTCGCCGACCAGGACGCGGCCCTTCTCGACCTTGGTCTCGAAGCGGTCGAGCGGGCGCACCGGCGGGCCGCCGCCGACCTTGCCGTCGAACTCGTAGACGCCGCCGTGGCACGGGCAGATGAAGCGCTCGGAGGCGCCGACGTAGCGCACCGGGCAGCCGAGGTGCATGCAGCGGGTCGAGATCGCCACGTACGGCTGGCCGAGCTTGTCGGTGTCGCGCCGCGGGTCGAACTTGCGGATGTAGATCGTGGTCTTGCCGGCCTCGCCGACGTCGTCGACCAGCGTGATCACGCGCGGCACGTAGGTCTGGGTGTTGAAGTCGCGCTCGGAGCCGACGTCGGTGAAGCGGGGATCCTCGGTGCGCTCGAACAGCGGGCCGAGCGCGAAGCCGAGCGACGGCAGCGCGAAGGCCGCCGAGGCGATGCCGCCGGCCGCCAGCGCGCCGCCCGTGAACAGGCCGCGGCGGGTGACGGTCTCGCCTTCGTACGCGCCGGGCAGGCCGCGGTCGACGGTGTACGGGGACTTCCGGTTATGGGGGGGCTTCGAGGGATCTGCCACGCGGACAGTGGACGATATCGCGGGGAGGCCCCTCGGCGCCCGCAAACGCGCTGCTGATGCGGAATGGGCGCTATTCCACCCGGTTCTCGTGCGCGAGCGCCACGCTCGCCCCGTCCCACAACTCGCCCGTGGAACGGCCCTCCGACTCCGCCTGGGCGCAGGCGGATATGAGGTCGGCGAGCACCGCCACCGCGTCGAGGTCGCCGCCGTCGGCGAGGCGGGCGAGGCCGAGCGCGTACATCGCGTCGCCGCCGAGAAGCGCGAGGTCGTCGTCCGCCTCGGCGAGGACCCGGGGCTCCGCGTAGTGCATCAGGTAGCCCTCGCGCACCGCTTCGAGCACCCATCCGCGGGTCGTGTCCGCCGCGCCGCCGACCTGGCCGGCCGCGGCCTCGATGCGCCCGATCGAGCTCACAGCGCCGCCAGCGCCTCCCGCGCCGCCGCCATGGTCTGCTCCACGTGCTCGCGGCCGTGCGCCAGCGACGGGAACCACGCCTCGTACTGCGACGGCGGCGGATACACGCCGCGGTCGAGCAGGCCGCGGCAGAAGGCGGCGTAGGCGTCGTGGTCGCAGGCCTTCGCCCCGTCGTAGTCGCGCACCGGCTCGGACGAGAAGAACGGCGTGACGAGCCCGGTGGTCCAGACCACCTGGAGCGGCACGCCGGCCTCGCGCGCCGCCGCCTCGAGCCCCGCGGCGAGCGCGGCGCTGACGCGGCCGAGCCGGTCGTACGCGTCGTCGTCCAGCAGCCGCAGCGTGGCGAGCCCGGCCGCCACCGCGAGCGGGTTCCCGGAGAGCGTGCCCGCCTGGTAGACGTCGCCGGCGGGCGCGATCCGCTCCATCAGGTCGGCGCGGCCGGCGTAGGCCGCCGCGGGCAGGCCGCCGCCGATCACCTTGCCGAGGATCGTCAGGTCGGGCATCACGCCCTCACGGCCCTGCGCTCCGCCGGAGTCGACCCGGAAGCCCGTGATCACCTCGTCGAACACGAGCAGCGTGCCGGTCGCGTCCGCGGCCTCGCGCAGGAACTCGAGGAAGCCCGCGTCGGGGGGGACGAGGCCCATGTTGGCCGGGTAGGGCTCGCAGAGCAGCGCCGCCGCCGGGCGCTCGGCCAGCGCGCGCTCCACGCCCTCGCGGTCGTTCCAGCGCACCACGGTGGTGTCGGCCGCGGCGGCGGCCGTCACGCCCGGGCTCGCCGGGATCCCCGCCGTGGCGAGCCCCGAGCCGGCGTCGGCCAGCAGGCCGTCGACGTGCCCGTGGTAGGCACCCGCGAACTTCACGATCGGGTCGCGCCCGGTGGCCGCACGGGCCAGCCGGATCGCGCTCATCGACGCCTCGGTGCCGGACGAGGTCATCCGCACCATCTCGGCGCTCGGCACCCGCGCCACGATCTCCTCCGCCAGCGCGACCTCGGCGGCGGTGGCCGCGCCGTAGCTCGTGCCGCGCGCGGCCGCCCCGGTCACGGCCGCCACCACGTCGGGGTGCGCGTGCCCCGCGATGAGCGGGCCCCAGGACTGCATCCAGTCCACGTAGCTGTTGCCGTCGGCGTCGACCAGCTCGGCGCCGCTCGCCTCGGCCACGAAGACCGGGTCGCGCCCGATCGAGCGCATGGCCCGCACCGGCGAGTTGACCCCGCCGGGGATGACCTCGGTCGCCCGCTCGTACAGCTCGGCCGACCGGGCCCCGGCTACAGGCGTGCCGCCTCCCACTCCTTGAACTCCTCGGTGAAGTAGAGGAGCCGGATCTTCTTGAACTCGGTCGAGGAGTACAGCGTGGCGCGCTCGTGGATGCCGGTCTCCTCGGCGATCGCGTCGAGGATCGCGTCGCACTCCTCCTTCGAGCGGCCGTGGGCCATCGTGAAGACCGAGTAGGGCCAGTCCTGGTAGGTCGGCCGCTGGTAGCAGTGCGAGATCCCGCGGAAGGCGGCCATGCGCGGCCCGACCTCCATGATCCGCTCCTCCGGCACCTTCCACACGCCCATGCCGTTGGCCGAGAACCCGGCGCGGCGGTGGAACAGGATCGCGGCCACCCGGCGCAGGAGCCTGCGCTCCTTCATCCCCGCGAGGTGGTCGAGCAGCTTCTCCTGGGGCATTCCGAGCGCCGCGGCGGTGGGCGCGTACGGCTCGGGCACGACCGGCATGTCGCCCTGCAGCTCGCGGATGACCGCCACGTCGAGGTCGTCGTAGGGCTGCGGCTCCGTCTCGGCCGGCGGCGTGGCCTCGACCGCCTTCGCGAGGTCCTTCGTGTCGCCCTCCATCTCCAGGTCCATGCGGATCTTGAAGAGGGTCAGCGTGGGGAGCTGGCGGATCGACTCGGCGCCCGCCTCGGTGCCCAGCGCCTCGAGCGTGCCCTCGAGCCCCAGCTTCGAGTCGGGCTCCACGGCGATCGTGAACCAGAGGTTGAACTCGTGGTTGCGCAGGTAGTTGTGCGAGACGCCCGGGTGCGCGTTCACGACCTTCGCGGCGCGGTGCGGGTGCTCCGGGTCGATCTTGGCCGCGACCAGCATCGACTTGTAGCCGAGCGCCCGCGTGTCGAAGATCGGCGTGACCTGGCGGATGATCCGCTCGTCGAGCAGCCGCTGAGTGCGCGCCAGCACCTCGTTCTCCCCGACGCCGGCCAGCTCGGCCACGCGCAGGTAGGGGCGCGGCTCCAGCGGGAACTTGCCCTGCATGAGGTTCAGGAGCTTCTTGTCGAGGTCGTCGAGCGGGACGGCCGCGCCGTCGCGGCGGGAGCGGATCTTGGGGGTTGCGGTTACGCCAGCCACTCGGCCACATCCTTCGCGTGGTAGGTGATCACGATGTCCGCCCCCGCGCGGCGGATCGACGTCAGGGCCTCCAGCACCGCCGTCCGCTCGTCGAGCCAGCCCGCGTGCGCGGCGGCCTTGATCATCGCGTACTCGCCGCTCACGTTGTAGGCGGCGACCGGCACGCGCGTGGCCTCCTTCACGCGGCGCACCACGTCGAGGTAGGGCAGCGCCGGCTTGACCATGACCACGTCGGCGCCCTCCTCCACGTCGAGCAGCGCCTCGCGCACGGCCTCGTCGGCGTTGGCGGGATCCATCTGGTACGAGCGCCGGTCGCCGAACGCGGGCGCCGAGTCGGCGGCCTCGCGGAACGGCCCGTAGAAGGCGGAGGCGAACTTGGCGGAGTAGGCCACGATCGGCGTCTCGGCGTGGCCCTCCGCGTCGAGCTGGGTGCGCAGCGCGCCCACGCGCCCGTCCATCATGTCGCTCGGCGCGATCGCGTCGGCGCCCGCGGCGGCCTGCGAGACCGCGGTCTTGGCGAGCAGCTCGAGCGTGACGTCGTTGTCCACGCCGCCGTCGGTACGGACGACCCCGCAGTGGCCGTGCGAGGTGTACTCGCACAGGCACACGTCGGTCATCACCACGAGCTCGGGCAGCGCCTCCTTGATGGCGCGAGTGGCCAGCTGCACCACGCCCTCGTCGTCGTACGCGCCCGACGCCTGCTCGTCCTTGTGCGACGGGATCCCGAACAGCAGCACGGCCGGCACGCCGCGCTCGTGCGCCGCGGCGGCCTCCTCCACTGCGTGCGAGATGGAGAGCCGGTCGATGCCCGGCATCGCGTCGATCGGCGTGCGCTGGTCGGTGCCGAGCTCGACGAACATCGGGTACACGAGGTGCGCCGGAGTCAGCTCGGTCTCGCGGACCATCCCGCGCAGCAGGCCGGTGCGGCGCAGCCTGCGCATGCGGGTTGCCGGAAAGGCCATGTTCGGAGTGTATGGCCGCGCTCTCGGGGGTACGCGGGTGACGGCGCGAACGCGCCAGGACCGGTGTAGCCTTCGCGCTGGTCGGGGGGTCGACGCTGGGGGGCGTTCAATGAGGCGGTCTGTGTGCGGGGCGGCGGTGGCGTTCGTGCCGGAGGACACCGACACCGCTCGTGACTTGTACGAATGGGACGACGGGGCGACCAGGCTGGTGACGCGATGAGGTTCTCGCCGGCGTTGACCCTCGCGATCGCGGCGCTGGCCGCGGCCCCGGCGGACGCGGCCGGGCCGCGCGACGTGGCGCCGGACGGCCGCGCGGCCGCGTACTCGACGTTCCAGCCCGCGCACCCGGACGACCTCGACACGAACGGCGACGTCTTCTCGTGGAACCGGGGTGCGTTCGACTTCGCCTCCCGGGGACCCGGCGGCGACGTGTCCGGCGCGTCCATGCCGTTCGTGTCCGACGACGGGACGCGCGTGCTGTTCACGACCTGGGACCCGCTGCTGGCCGCCGACACCGACGGCGCGGAGGACGTATACGAGCGGGTGGGGGGTGTGACCAGCTTGGTCTCCACGGGCCCCTCGGACAATGGCGCCGACCGCGCCGCGCGCTTCGGCGCCGCGTCGAACGACGGCACACGCGTCTACTTCGACACCGAGGCGCGGCTCGTGCCCGAGGACACCGACGACCTGCGCGACGTCTACCTGCGCACCGCGGACGGGACGGTCACGCTCGCGTCCACCACCCCGGCCGGGGTGCCGGACCAGGCGCACCTGCTCGTGGCCGCGTCCCGCAACGGGCTGCGAATGGTGGAGGTCACGGACGCGCCGCTCACCTCCGGCGACAACCCGGGGGCGGACCTCTTCGAGCGCTTCGACGGGACGATCACGCACGTGTCGAAGTCCCTCGTGGGCCCCGTCGCGCTGGGCCCCGGATTCGCGATTCACGGCGTCACTCCGGACGCGCGGTCCGTGGTCATCGCGACGTTCGCCCGGATGACCGGCGGCGATCGGAACTCCGACCTGGACCTGTACCAGTTCTCCCGGGGGCGCACGACTCTCGTCACGTCGCGCTCGGACGGCGTCTCGCCACGGTGCGACGAGATCGCCAGTCCGCTCGTGCCGAGCCGGCGCCCGCCGTGCGAGCCGTTCTTCGCCTCGCAGACGGACGACGGCGACCGGGTGCTGTTCACGTCCTCGAAGGGCCTGGCCGCGAAGCCTGGGCCGCTCGGGCTGCCGGTCACGGCGCCTGCGGGCGGTCTGATGGAGAAGGGCGTGGCGACCGGCGCCACGCGGCTGATCGACGAAGGGGGGCGCGACACCAGCGCGATCGCTCCCGACGGCGCCCGCTACCTCCTGCACACGGCCACCGCCCACTCGCCCGAGGACACCGACGACTTCGACGACCTCTACCTGCTGGAAGGCGGGCAGACCACGCTGCTGTCGGGGACCGGCGGCAGGGTCGGGGTCAGCGACGTGACGCACACGCCGGACCTCCGGCGAGTGTTCTTCGAGTCGATCGAGCGGCTCGCGGCCGAGGACACGAACAGCGACCACGACACCTACGTGAACACGCCGGACGGGCCGCGGCTGGCCATGAGGAGCCCCTCGGTCGATCCGGTCGGTGGCTACGGGCGCCTGCTCGGCCCGTCCGAGTCGGGTGACCGCTGGCTCTTCCTGACGCCGTGGCCGCTGGCGCCGGACGACTCGGGCACGGACGAGGACCTGTACGTGCGCCACGCCGACGGCACGACGCGCAAGCTCAGCCCGTAGCGAAGCGGCGCAGCGCGAGCCGGGCGGCGGCGCCGTAGGCGAGCGTCAGCACCGCCAGGTGCAGCAGCGGGCCGGCCAGCCCGCCGCTGCGGCCGAGCGCCGACTCGAGCGCGTCGAGCGTGGGCTTGAAGGGGAACAGCGCGGATACCCCGCGGATCAGGTCGTAGAGCGAGTCGCCGACCGCGCCCGAGGGCACGAGGCCCAGCACCGCGATCGGCAGCGCGGCCATGAACGCCAGGAGCGACGCCGCCCGCACCTCGCGCGCGAGCGCTCCCATCGCCACCCCGAGCGCGCCGAACGCCGCGGCGCCCAGCGCGAGTGCGGCGAGCCAGAGTGGGAAGCGTTGCCACGGCAGGTCGGCCGAGAACGACAGGCCGATCAGCAGCACGAGCCCGACCGCGACCGAGCACATCGCGGCCAGGCCGGCCTTCTCCGCGATCAGCCCGTTGTGCGAGACGAGGCCGCGCACGAGCCGGCGGTAGGCGTTCTCCTCGCGCTCGAGCGCAAGCGCCCCGGAGGCGAGCAGGAGCGTGACGAACATGAGCGTGACCGCGGCCGCAACGGCGGCGGCGAACGCGCCGAGCGGGGTGTTCCCGCCGATCAGCTCGCTCTCGACCTCGAGCGGCGTGCCGATGGCGCCGAGCAGCGTCTCGGCCGAGCCGAGGTTCTCGCTGCCGAGCCGCGTGAACTCGATCACCCGGTCCAGCTCGGCGCGCTCGGCGGCCGCGCCGCGCGGCAGGGCGTCGCGCACGCGCGTGAGGATCTGCTCGGAAGGGCCGAGCCCGAGGACCTGGAGCTCGAGCGACCCGAGCCTCAGCGGCCCGCCCGTGGCGAGCAGCTTGATGTAGCCGGCGCCGGCCGCGGCGAAGCGCTCGGCCAGCGCCGCGTTCGCCTCCTGCACGCGCGCCTTGATCGTGTTCTCCACGTAGCGGCGCTTGGCGGGGTCCTCGGCGTTGTAGAGCACCTCCACGCGCGCCGAGCCCCCGGCGCCCTGCGCGGCCGCCTGCAGCGCGCGCACCGTCCCGCGCGGCACGATCAGCGCGGCGAGCACGTCGCCCTCCCTCACGCGCCGCTCGGCCTCCTCGCGGTCCTCCACGGGCACCTGCTCGATCGACTCGAACAGCGGCCTGGCCTGCTCGGCCACGTCCACCCGCTGGCCGCCGAGCTCGATCTTCTGCTCGGACTCCGGGATCTCGTTGAGCACGGCCACGCGCGGGTTGCTCGGCCCGCTCGTGACGGCGAAGCCCACCAGGGCGGCGATCACGATCGGGTAGATCACGAGCATCGCCACGAGCAGCGGCGAGCGCGACAGGATGCGGAGGTCCTTGGCGAGCAGCCAGCGCAGCGCGGTCACGGGCGCCGCTCCGCCATCAGTGGCCCTTCTCCGCCAGGAACGCCACGAAGGCCGACTCGAAGTCCGAGCCCTCGGCCACCTCGCGCAGCTCCGCGGGAGAGCCGTCGAAGAGGCGCTCGCCGTCGGCGAGCACGACGAGCTGGCGCGCGTGGCGCTCGGCCTCCTGCACGTTGTGGGTGGTGTAGACGATCGTGGTGCCGGAGGCGGCCAGGCCCAGCACGAAGTCCCAGAGCCGCTCGCGCTGGCGCGGGTCGAGGGCGGTGCTCGGCTCGTCCAGGAGCAGCAGCGACGGATCGCCGAGCAGGCCGATGGCCACGTTCAGGCGCTGCCGGTTGCCGCCGGAGAGCTCGGCGGCGCGGGTGTGCGCGCGGTCGTGCAGGGCGGTCTGCTCGAGCATCCGCCCCACGACCTCGTCCACGTCCTCGCAGCGCTCGAGCCGCGCGAACAGCCGCAGGTTCTCCTCGACCGTGAGCTTCCCGTAGAGCGACTGCTGCTGCGGCACCCAGCCGATCCGCTCCGGCATCGTGGCTATCTCGCCGCCGTCCGGAGCGAGGTCGCCGGCGAGCAGCGAGAGCAGCGTCGTCTTGCCCGCTCCGTTGGGCCCGATGACGGCCACGAGGTCGCCCGCGGCGGCCGTGAGGGAGACCCCGCGGAGGGCGACTCGGTCCCCGAAGCGCTTCTCGAGGTTGCGGGCCTCGAGGACCGCCGCGGCTGCCGGCTGCTGCATCGGGGCTACGGTACCGGCCGGTGAGGCTCCTATTCGTGGGTGACATCGTGGGCAAGCCGGGGCGCCGCGCGCTCGCCGACCTGCTGCCCGGACTGCGCGAGGAGCACGAGCCCGACTGGGTCGTGGTGAACGGCGAGAACGCGGCCGGCGGCCTGGGCATCACCGAGCGGATCGCGCGCGAGTTCCTCGACGAGCTGGCCGTCGACGTGGTCACGCTCGGCAACCACACCTACCACCACCGCGACGTCTACAAGTTCCTCGACGAGGACGACCGCATCGTGCGGCCGGCCAACTACCCGAAGGGGAACCCGGGGCGCGGCGCCACCGTGGTGGAGCGCGACGGCCGGCGGCTCGGCGTGGCGAACCTGCTCGGCACCGTCTTCGTGGACGCGGCGCGCTCGCCGTTCGCCGAGGCCGACGCGCTGCTGTCCGACCTGCGCGGAAGGGCGGACCACGTGCTCGTGGACTTCCACGCCGAGGCGACCTCCGAGAAGGTCGCGATGGGCTGGCACCTCGACGGGCGCGTGACCGCGTGCGTCGGCACCCACACGCACGTGCCCACGTCGGACTTCCGCGTGCTCCCGGGCGGGACCGCCTACATCAGCGACGTCGGCATGACCGGCCCGCGCGGCGGGGTGATAGGGGTGAAGAGGGAGATCGCCCTGGAACGCTTCCGCACGCTGATGCCGATCCGCTTCGAGACCTCCGAGGAGGACCCGTGGCTGATGGCGGTGCTGATCGAGGCGCCCGACGGCGCCGACGGCTCGGCCAGCTCGATCCGCCAGCTCCTGGTGGAGGCGCCGGGTGGCTGAGGGTCCCCGCATCCCCCCGCTCGAGCCTCCGTACGAGCCGGAGATCGAGGCGGCGCTCAGGAAGTGGATGCCGCCCGGCGCCGAGGCCGAGCCGCTCAAGCTCTTCCGCACGCTGATGGTCCACCCGGAGCTGGCGAGTCGCATGCGACCGCTCGGCGCGGCCCTGCTCGGTCATCCGACGGTCGAGCCGCGCGAGCGCGAGATCGTGATCCACCGCGCGACCGCCCGCGCGGGCGCCGAGTACGAGTGGGGCGTGCACGCGGTGGCGTTCGGCCGGCCGCTCGGGCTCACCGACGAGCAGATCCGCGCGACCGCGCGCGGCGACGCCGATGACCCGGCCTGGGACGAGCGCGACCGCCTGCTCGTGCGGCTGGTCGACGAGCTGCACGACACCGCCACCGTCTCGGACGAGCTCTGGACGGCGCTCGAGCGCGAGTGGTCGCGGCCGCAGCTACTGGAGCTGGTCGTGTGCGCCGGCTGGTACCGGCTGATCTCGCAGGCGATCAACGCCGCGCGGGTCGAGCTCGAGCCCTGGGCCGAGCGCTTCCCGCCCGCGTAGCGCGAGCGGCGCGAGCAGCGCCACCAGCACGAGCGGGAGGAACCAGACGACGTACAGGTAGAACCAGTGCGTCACCACGAGCTGGACCGCGATCACGACCGCGGCGGCCAGCGCGGCCACCTGGACGGGCGAGCGCCGCCGGGGCACGAACGCGACGGCCAGCGCGAGCAGCGCCGCGCCCGCCTTCAGGGCGTCGTGCAAGGGAGCGAGGCCGGGCTCCTGCCCCCAGACGCTGAACGGCGACTCGCGCGAGAGCTGGTAGCCGATCGTGCGGTCGTAGACCTCGCGGAAGCCGCCGTCGGGGAGGAACGGGAGGAAGGTCGCGGCGAGCACGGCGAGCACCGCCGCCGCGAAGACCGCGAGGTCGCGGGCGAAGCGTCGCGGAGCGGCTCCGCCCGGCCCGGTGGGTCCGTCCGCCCCGCGCGCGAACAGCGGCAGCAGCGCCGCCGGCGAGAACTTCGCCGCCACGGCCAGCGCGATCGCCGCGCCGCGCAGCGCCGGCGAGGCGAGGGCGACGAGCGCCCACACGAGCAGCATCGCCACGGCCGAGTCGTTCGCGTTCGACTGCAGGACGTACACGGAGAACGGGTTGGCGGCCCACGCGTACGCGAGCCCCACGCCAAGCGCCCAGCCGCCCGGACCCGCGCGCAGCCGCCGCCCGAGCACGAGCAGCCCCAGCAGCGTGAGCAGGTCGAACGCGACCGCGGCCGCCTTCGCCGCGGGCGGGTCGGCCTTCCCCTCCCACGGCAGCGCCTGCTCGAACGGCACGTACAGCAGGTAGGTCACGGGCCCGTAGGTGTCGCCGTGGCGGTCGTTGCGCGAGAACGCCTCCCCGTACAGCTCGTCGCCGTCGGCCACCCGGTCGGCCCCGACCACGCTCGACTGCCCGACGTCGATCACGCGCGAGTCGGTCACGTTCAGCGCCACGCGGAACCCCACGAGGAACACCAGGCCGAGCGCCACGGCAACCACCGGCAGGACGGGGAACAGCGCCCCGGGCGGGCCACGCGAGCCGCGCACGCCCCTGACCAGCATCCGCACGAGCAGCCACACGAGCACGGGGTACACCAGCGGGACCGACACCCCGATGTTCCCGGCGTTGAAGAACGCGACCGAGACGCTCAGCGCCAGCAGCGCGAGCAGGTCCAGGTGCAGCAGCCGCAGCGGGCGGCGCGGGTCCACGAACGGGAGCAGGAACAGCACGCACAGCGGCAGCCACACGTACGGCGCGTTGAGCTTGCGCCCGAACGCGCCCCTGTACCCGCGCGCCATGCGCCAGCGCACCTGGTGGCCCGTCCACGACTCGAGCACACGGCGGTCGCGGTCGCCCACGAGCACCTGCACGCGCTCGACGCCGCCCGCGAAGTAGCTCACCTGCCACACGCCGGCGCCGCGCGTGTAGCCGACTCCGAACAGCGCGCCGCGCCGCTCCCGCTCGCGGCGGACGTTGGCGTCGCGGTCCGCGGCCGCCACGGCCTCGCGCGCCGACAGCGAGTAGAACGGCGGCGGCTCGGTCTGCGACGAGGGCCGCTTCGGCTCCTGCCCCAGGGCCGCCGCCGGCAGGAGCGCCGCCACGAGCGCGGCGAGTGCGAGGAGCCGCGCTAGGAGGCGTGCGCGTCGCGCTGCCTGAACGTCCACATCTTGTTCCCGACGAAGTTGAGCGGGGTGGCCGCGGCGATCGAGATCGCCTGCGCCGCCACGGCGGGGATGTCGGTCAGGCGGATCAGGCTCTCGAGCACCGCCGCGGCGAACAGGAACGCGAGCACGCTGACCGTGAAGAAGCGGGCGGCCTGGAAGCCGGCATGGTGGTCGCGCGCGCCGTGCTGCCCGAAGGTCCAGTGCCGGTTCCACCAGAAGTTGTTGAACACCGCCACCACGAACGCGACGGTCGCCGCAGCCAGGTGGTGCATGTCGAGCACGTTGTACGCGAGCGCGAACACGCACAGGTTGACCACGTAGCCGGAGCCGCCGACGGCGCAGAACTTCACGAGCTGCACCCAGTTGTGGGGCCGCCGAAGCCCCTCCTGCACGCGCGTGTGGGCGCGCAGGGGCGGCGCTGGGTCGGCGGTCGCCGCGGGCGGCGCCGTCTCCACCGCCGCCGGAGTGTCGTCCCGCATGACGCTCACCGTACCGCGAAGTGCTCCAGCACCATCGGGGTCACGTCCTCGATCGACCACTGGCTCGTGGCCGCCACGCCGGGCGCGTCGACGCCGCACATCAGCAGCGCTGCGTGCGTGTCGCCGCGGTGCAGCGAGCCGTGGCTGCCGCCGCCGACGTGCGCCACGCCGCCCCAGTCCATGAACTCGTACGAGCCCGACGCGGACACGAGCACGTCGCCGCCGTGCGCGCACGCCAGCGCGCTCCACAGCCGCGCGAGCGCGAGCGGGTAGGACTCGCTGTCGACCCGGCCGTCCTCCACGGTCAGCCCGAGGGCGGATAGGTCGCCGTCCACGCTCCACGAGCCCCCGCGCGGGTCGATCAGATCGCCCCCGGGCGACAGGCGCAGCTCGCCGCGCCGCGTCCAGACGGCCGCCTCGGGCCCCTCGCGCCACGCGACCACGTCCACGCCGTCGACCACCTTCAGGTCGCGCACTATCCGCGGCAGCAGCTCGCGGCGGCGGTCGGGGTCGAGCACGTACACCTGGGCCGAGCGCTGCGACGGGCAGACCGCGATCTCGGCGTCGGCGTTCGCGCCCTCCGCGTCGAGCACCTTCCAGTCGGGAAAGGCCTCGGCCAGCAGGTTGACCGACTGCGACACGGCCACCTGCGCGTGGTCGGAGAGCACGATCACGGCGTATTCCTCGAGGAACGCGTCCGGCCCGCCCGCGGCGTGCATCACCCGCTCGATCGCGCGGTCGGCGGACGCGATCGAGGTCACCTGCGCGAACGGCCCGCGCTTGTGCGAGTGGGTGTCGTTGTCTGGCAGCGACAGCAGCATGAAGTCGCACAGGTCGTTCTCCACGAGGTGCGCGCCCACGCACGCGGCGTGCTGGTCGCGCTGGCCGGGCATGCCGAGGGTCGAGCGGCAGTCGGTGCCGCGCGAGTCGAACAGGTCGGCGTAGAAGAACTCGTCCGGCCCCCAGACCGCGTGGCGGAAGCCGCCCGCCTTCGCGAGCCGCCCGTAGAGCCCGCCCTCGAGCGCCGAGTGGCGGGTGCGGCCGCGGTACATGAGGTACGTGGTGCCGGCCGTCCGCACGCCGGCGTCCTGAAGGCGCTCGAACACCGTCGGCGAGCTCCGGCTCAGGTGGGCCATGTTGAGGTTGTAGACCGTGTCGTAGAGCGCGCGGAGGAAGCCGAACTGGCGCGACGCCTCGAACGACGAGCCGTACTCCACGTAGCGCTCCTCGCCGCGCATGTACCAGTTCATCGACGGGATGCCGTGCTCGTCCGGCCCGACCCCGGTGGCGATCGTGGCGGCGGCCACGGGCGTGACCGACGGGAACGTCGAGACGCAGTCGCGCACGAACGTGCCGTGGTCCATCAGCCGCTTGAGCGCGGGCGCCCGGCCGTGCTCGACCGCCCGGTCCAGCATCTCCGGCTTGAGGGCGTCGATGACGGCGAGGACGAGCTTCTTCGGCTTGCCTCCGCCGCGGGACCCGGACGCGCTCACCGCAGGATGCGAAGGCCCTCGTACTTCTGACCGCCGCCGCGGCGGGCGCGCAGGAGCAGGACCAGGAACGCGATCACGGCGACGATGCCGACCGGCGGCGCGAGGATCGACAGCCCCGCGAGTGCGAGCGCGATGACGTCGGCGTAGGCGTCGAGCAGGTTGGGGGCGCCGCTCGAGTCGTCCGTGGCCGCCGCGCGCAGCCGCCGCCGCGCCCGCGCGAACAGCTGCGCGACCGCCATGTAGCCGAGCCCGGCGGCGATCGCGCCGTAGATGAGGCCCGGCCAGGAGTCGTGGCCGCCGTCGGCCAGGGAGCCCGCGAACAGCAGCGCGCCCAGCACCATCCCGATCGCGCCCAGCCCCAGCGCCACGGGGTCGTGGGACTCGTCGGGGCGCGTCCCGCGCGTGCGGTCGAGGAAGTAGGCGGCGACCGCGATGGCCAGGACGATCACGAGAAACCACGGCTGCTCGAGGAACTCGTAGGAGGTGTCCTCGAAGTCGATGCCCACGTCGCCGCGAGCCAGGGCGCCCGCGAGCAGCGGCGGCAGGTACGGGCGGACACCGCTCGCGCCCGCAAGCCCCGCACCTTGGCCTATGTCGAGGAACAGGCTGATGGTCTCGTGAAGGGGTCTGGAGCCCGGTAGGCTCAGGGGCCGGATGACGATAGACGAAGGCAGGGGCGCGACCGGGGGAGGCGAAAGGAGCGCCATGTCCCGCCCGCGCTCGAACAAGCGCGACCTGGAACGCTATGCGGGCCTGTTCGCCTCACGCACGCGGGTGATGAAGTCCTCGGCGATGCGCGACCTGATGGCGCTCACCGCGCGCCCGGAGGTCATCTCGCTCGCCGGCGGCCTACCCGACACGGCGAGCTTCCCGCCCGAGACGTTCGCGGCGATGGGCAACAAGATCGCCGCGGAGTCGTGCGCGAAGGCGCTCCAGTACGGCCCGACCGAGGGGCTCGACGAGACCAAGGAGTGCATCGCGGAGGTCATGGCCGCCGAGGGCATGAAGGTCGACCTCGAGGACGTGATCGTCACCACCGGCGGACAGCAGGTGATCGACCTCGTCACGCGCACGCTGATCGACCCGGGCGACGTGATCATCGCCGAGGGGCCGACCTACCCCGGCGCCGTGCCGTCCTTCTCCTCTTACCAGGCCGACGTCGTGCAGATCGACACCGACGACGACGGCATGAAGGTCGACCGGCTGCCCGACGTGCTCGACCGCCTCGATCGCGACGGCCGCAAGCCGAAGTTCGTCTACACCGTGCCGACCTTCCAGAACCCCGCCGGGGTCACGATGTCCGTCGAGCGCCGCCGCCGGCTGGTCGAGATCGCGAACGAGCGGCAGCTCCTGGTCCTGGAGGACAACCCGTACGGGATGCTGCGCTACGAGGGCTCGCCCCAGCCGACGCTGCGCTCGCTCGACGGCGGCGTGTACGTCATGTACCTGGGCACGTTCTCGAAGATCCTCTCGCCCGGGATCCGGCTCGGCTGGGTCGTCGCGCCGCCCCCGGTGCTCGAGAAGATCAACCTCGGCAAGCAGGCCGCCGACCTCTGCACCTCCACGCTCTCGCAGCTCATGGTGCGCGCCTACTTCGACCAGGGCATCTGGCGCGACTACGTCGACTCGCTCAACGACATCTACCGCTCGCGCCGCGACGCGATGTTCGACGCGCTCGCCGAGTTCTTCCCCCCGCAGGCGCAGTGGACCCGGCCCGGCGGCGGCCTGTTCATCTGGGTCACGCTGCCGGACTTCATCGACACGACCGACCTGCTCGCGCGGGCGCTGCGCGAGAACGTGGCCTTCGTGCCGGGTGAGGGCGCGTTCCTCGACGGCCGCGGCCGCAACGCGATGCGGCTGAACTTCTCGGGCGTCGACGAGGACACGATCCGCGAGGGCGTGCGGCGGATCGGCGAGGTCGTGGCCGAGCAGGTCGCCCTCTACGGCACGCTCACCGGCGAGGAGAGGCCGGCGCCGCGGCGCCCGGCGCCCAAGCCGGCTGAGCCGAGGGCGAAGCCGGCGGCGGAGGAGCAGCCGGCTGAGGAGCCGCCCGCACAGGGCGCCCGCGTGGTGCCGATGCGCCGCCGGGCGGGCTAGCGCTTCCTCTCGGCAGGGACGGGGTGCCGGCCTGCCGGCGGCGGCCGGGCTACTGGAGGGGCGGGACCGAGTACGCCGTCCCGTTGAGCTTCTCGCACGAGCTCTTGCCGGGCGGCACGGCTAGGACCTGGAGCTTGTCCCACGGGAAGAACGAGAGGAGGTGGGACGGCGAGGTGCCCTCGAAGATCCCGTTGGGGCCGGCGTACGGGTTGGGCGACACCGGGCGCGGGTCCTCGCCCTGGAAGCCGACGTTGCCGCCGCGGTCCTGCAGGACCATGCCGTGCCGCTGGACCGCTCGTGCGATCGCCCTCGTGAGCGGCGGCATGTTCAGGGAGTCGAGGTCGAGGTCCGCCGGGAGGCGCAGGATCGCGCCCTCGGGCGGCGCCAGCCAGTCGCTGTTGCTCAGGTCGGCGTCCTGACGCTGCGCCGGCCAGCGGTAGCACGGCGCCGGCCGCGGCATCCCGAAGCCGATCGCGTGGTTGATCTCGCGCGCCTGGAGCTCGGCTATGCGCAGCACGCCGGCGAGCATCGGGATGCTCGTGGCCCGTGCCCCGTACTGCGACCCGGGCGGATCGGTGTAGTAGCCCGGATTGCTCGAGACGTTCTGCATCCGCCCGCCGTAAGCGGCCGACCAGTTGCCGGCCGCGTCCTTCTTGAGCTGCCAGAACTCCCACGTCGTGTCGGTGGACTCCTGGTAGACGACCAGGTTGCCGTCGGAGCCCGGGTCCGGGAACGCGTCAGCCGGCAGCGGGACGGCCGCGAACTGCGGGGCGAGCCCGGGATGGGTGGTGTGGACCGTGACGGTCGGCTGGTTCGCCGGCACGTTGTAGATCGGGACGCCGAAGTCGTAGTAGTCGGTGGTGCCGATCCACGCGTGCGACTCCTGGACCTGCGAGACGAGCCGCTGGACCATCAGCGGCGAGAGCGGGTCGAGCGGCGCGTTCGCCGGGAGGACGCGGTTCACGTAGCTGTCCGGCGCGTAGAGCTGCGCGCCGCTCGCGCCAGCCGCCGGCCCGAACGCCAGCAGTGCGCACGCGACAACCAGCAGCCTCGCCCCCGTGTGCCCCCACACAGGACGGCACGATACCCCGCGCGCCCGGAGCGCGTCGCGGTTCGCCCGCTACGCGTCGCCCGAGGCGAAGTCCTCGGGCGTGACGTTGTCGAGGAAGTCCTTGAACTTCTCGACGACCTCGTCCTGGTCCTCGACCTCGTGCTCGAACTCGATCGCGGAGTCGGCGATCACGTCCTCGGCCGCGAAGATCGGCGCCTTGGTGCGGACCGCCAGCGCGAGCGCGTCCGAGGGCCGCGAGTCGATCTCCACCTCGCGGCCGTTCATCTGGAGGGTGATCGAGGCGTAGAAGGTGTTCTCCTTCAGCTCCGTGACCGCCACCCGGGAGCACGCGATGTCCAGCTCGGTGAGCATGTCGTCCATGAGGTCGTGGGTCATCGGGCGGGGCGTGTTCGCGCCCTGGAGCTTCATCAGGATCGCCGCGGCCTCGGGATGGCCGATCCAGATCGGCAGGAACTTGTTGCCGTCCCGGGTCTTGAGCAGGACGATGGGCTGCTTGCCGACCATGTCGAAGCTCACCCCGTATATGACCATTTCCTGCATTGAGACCCCAGACCTGCACCGGTTTCGGAGACGTGGCGAAGTCTAGACCCAAGGCAAGCGGCAGCACCGCCCTGTTCGTGGCGGTCTGCACCGCGCGTCCGCCCGAGCGGGCCGCCGAGGCGGTCGCCGCCCTGCGGCGTCAGGTGCCCGAGGAGCGCCTCGCCGTGATCGCGAGCGGCGGCGGGCCGCGCGAGGGCGCCATCCACGAGCCCCGGCCCGGCCTCTCGCACGCGCGCAACCGGGCTCTGGCCTGGGCCGAGGAGCTGGGCGCGGAGGCGCTCGCCTACGTGGACGACGACGCCGTGGTGGATCCCGGCTGGTACGAGGCGCTGGTCCGCCGCTGGGACGAGGCGCCGCCCGAGGTGGCCTGCATCGGCGGCCCGATCCGGCCGCGCTTCGAGATCCCGCCGCCGCCCTGGTACTCGGACGCGATCCGGCACGTGCTCACGCTGCTCGACCGTGGCCCGGCGGTGCGCGACCTCGACCCCGACGAGGAGGCCGTCTACGGCGCGAACGTGAGCTTCCGCGTCGAGCCGCTGCGCGCGGCCGGCGGCTTCGACCCCGCGCTCGGCCACAGCGGCCGCCGAGTCTTCTTCGGCGAGGAGGACGAGGTGCAGCGCGAGCTCGTCCGCCGCGGCCACCGCGTGCGCTACGTGCCCGACGCCGGCGTCGAGCACGTGATTCCGCCGGAGCGCCTCACGCGCGGATCGTTCGTCAGGCGCCGCTTCGCCTTCGGCGCGGCGCTCGGCATGCGCCGTGGCCGTTCGCCCGGGCTCGCGGCGCGGCGCGCGCTGGCCGGCGCCGCCGGCGTGCTGGTCGCGGCCGGCTCGGGCAGGGGAGCCCTCGCGATGGACCGCGCAGTGCGCGCGGCCGAGAACGCCGGCGTGCTCTACGGCTCGATCAGGCCGCGCCGGATCGCGTAGCGCACCAGCTCCACGCGGTCGCGCATGCCGAGCTTGGCCAGCACGTTCGCGCGGTGCGACTCGACGGTCTTCTCGGACACGGTGAGGATCTCGGCGATCTGCTTGTTCGTGTAGGCCTCGGCGATCAGCTTGACCACGCCGAGCTCGCGCGGGGTGAGCCGGTCGCGCGGGCCGGCGTCGCCGCCCTGGTCGATCCACTCCTTCACTACGGCGCTCTGCGTGACCGCCGACAGGAACGGCCGCCCGGCGGCGACCGAGCGCAGCGCGTCGATCAGATCCTCGTCGGCCGCCCGCTTGAGCACGTAGCCCGAGGCGCCGGCCTTCATCGCGTCGTAGAGGTAGCGCTCCTCGTCGTGCATCGACAGGAGCAGCACGGAGGTGTCCGGGCAGTGGGCCTTGATCTCGCGCGTGGCCTGGATGCCGGTCATGCGCGGCATCGCCACGTCGAGCACGGCCACGTCGGGGTGCTCGCGCTGCGCGGCCTCGAGCGCGGCCACGCCGTCCTCGGCCTCGGCCACCACGCGCATCCCCTCCTGGCGCTCGATGAGCATGCGCAGGCCGGAGCGCACGATCCCGTGGTCGTCGGCTACGAGGATGTGCAGCATCAGGGCACCTGGAGCGTGAGGCTGGTTCCGGAGCCGGGGCGGGAGTCCACCTCGAGCCGGCCGCCGAGCAGCCGCGCGCGCTCGGACATGCCGCTCAGCCCGAGGCTGTCGTGCTCGTCGCGCGTGTCGAAGCCGCGGCCGTCGTCGCGAATCGTGAGCTCCACACCCTCCTCATCGGCAGAAAGGCCGAGTTCCACGCGCCGCGCGGACGCATGCTGCGCCACGTTCGAGAGCGCCTCCTGCGCCACGCGGTACACGACGATCTCCTGGTCGGAGTCGAGCTGATCGGGATGACCCTGGGTCCACAGAGCGGCCTCCACGCCGGTCTGCGCCGAGAAGCGCCGCAGCTGGCTCTCCAGCGCGGGCACGAGGCCGTGGTCGTCGAGCGCCGTCGGGCGCAGCGTTCGGGCGAGGTGCAGCAGCTCGGCCATCGCCTGGTTCACGAGCTTCTTGAGCTCGAGCAGCTCGTCGGCCGCGCCGGGCGCCGCGTGGCTCAGCGCCTCGAGCCGCAGCAGGATCGCGGTCAGCGCCTGATTCACCTCGTCGTGCAGGTCGCGGGCCAGGCGCCGGCGCTCCTCCTCCTGGGCGCGGATCACCAGCCGGCCGCTGCGCTTTCGCTCGGAGTCGATCCGGTGGAGCATGCGGCGAAAGGACGAGGCGAGGCGGTCGAGCTCGTCCACGCCCTCCACGTCCTTCGGCGCCTCGAACCCGGTCGGGTCGGCGGGGTCGATCGCCTCCACGCGCTCGATCAGCCGGTCGAGCGGCATGAAGCGGCGCCGCAGCATCATCATGTTCACGAGCAGCACGAGCACGATCGACAGGGCGAGCAGGCCGAACTGCGCGCGCTCGTCGCGCACGTCGAGGTTCAGGCTGGCTGCTGCGCTGGCGGCGAAGACGGTCGCGACGACCATCAGGACGTTCGTCGCGACGACCTGGCCGACCAGCGAATTGGAGTCGTTTCGAGTCTGCATCGCTGAAGATGGGGTCGTCACCCCATATCGGCAGATACCGGTGCAGACGACAATCGGGACAAGAGCTTGGGCGCACAGAGCCGGCGCCCCTTCCGCAGCAGACGACAGTCAGGGTCTCCAGCCGAGGCGCCCATCGCGGGCGCCTCGGCCTCTTTCCGGCCGCATGAGACGGGCCCTGTGGGGGTACAACCCCGCGTACCCCATGCGCAGGAGGCTCCTCACAGTCGCGGTATTCGCGGCCATGGCGCTGGTCGCCGTGCCCGGCTCGGCCGGCGCGGTCACGTGCTCGTACCCGCCCGCCACGTACGCGACGGGCGACGGCGGCGCGAGCCCGGCGGGCGGACCGGCCACGGGTGACCCGCTCGGCCCGGCGCAGTGGGGCCTCGCGCAGATCAAGGCGCCCGGGGCGTGGGCGCGCGGCGCGCGCGGCGCCGGCGTGACGATCGCGGTGCTCGACACCGGCGCGGACCTGAGCCATCCGGACCTGCAGGGCAAGCTCGTGGGCGGCACCGACTACGTGAAGGTGGGCGACGGCTGCGCCGGCCCGCAGGACGAGAACGGCCACGGCACCCACGTGGCGGGAATCGCGGCCGCCAACACGGGCAACGGGATCGGCGTGGCCGGGGTCGCGCCCGACGCGAAGGTCATGCCCGTACGTGTGCTCGACGCCGAGGGCGCGGAGCCGAGCGAGGGCGCGGTCTACGACGCGATCCGCTGGGCGGCCGACCACGGCGCCGACGTGATCAACCTCAGCCTGGCCGACCTGCCGCTCCAGGGCACGCTCGACGGCACGAGCGCGGATGCCGAGGCCGCCGTGGACCACGCCTGGTCCAAGGGCGCGCTCGTGGTGGCGGCGGCCAGCAACGAGTCGTTCCCGCTCTGCAACTACCCGGCCGCCGCGCGGCACGCGGTCTGCGCGGCCGCCACCGACTCGCGCGGCCTCCCGGCGGCCTACTCGAACTTCCCGAACGCGACCACCGGCGCCGTCGGCGTGCGCGCACCGGGCGGCGAGGGCAGCCCGATCTTCTGCGAGTACAGCGGCGACGTGTGGTCCACGGTGTGGCCGGGCGACGGCACGGACAGCATCGAGGACTGCCCCGTGAAGGGCTACGAGACGTTCGCCGGCAGCTCGATGGCCGCGCCGCACGTGGCCGGCGTGGCGGCGCTGCTGGCGGGCCGCGGCCTGAGCAACGCCCAGATCGTCGAGTGCCTGCGCAGGACCTCCTCGAGGGGCGGCTCCTCCGATCCGGTGTTCGGATACGGGATCGTGAACGCGGACGCGGCGGTGGCGTCCTGCGCGCCGGGATCGACGCCCGCCTTCCAGCCGCCGGCGGTCGGCGGCGGCGATCAGCCCCCGCCCGGCGGCGGCCCCGGCGCCGGGGAGACGCAGGTCACGGTCACCGTCAAGCGGACCACGCGCGCCAAGCTCGCGAGGTCGGGCCGCCTGAGCGCGACCGTGCGCAGCACCGGCGCGGCGAACGTCAAGCTCCGGGCCGTCCTCACGCGCGGGAAGAGCAAGAGCACGGCCGGTACGAGGACCGTGAAGCTAGGCGGCGCCGGGCGGAAGGCGGCCACGGTCACGCTCTCGCGCAGCGCGCGCAGGGCGCTCGCCCGCTCGAGCAAGTACAGGCTCGTGCTGCGCTGGCGCGCGGGCTCGCAGACCGGCAGCGCCACCGCCTCGCGCTGAGCCCGTGCTGGCCCGGACGGCGGCGGGCGTCGCCGGCCTCGTCGCCGTCGTGGCCCCGATCCCGCTGCTCTTCATGCCGGTCGTCGTCCTCGACGGCGCGGTGACCAACGAGTGCTTCCTCGATGGCGGGGCCGACGATTGCTACGGGGCGGGCCTGCGCCTGCTGCTCGTGCTCTGGGGGCTGACCGGGTTGGCCGCGGTGGCCGCGTGCGCCTACGCCGGCGGGTCGGGCGTCTACTACGCACTGACTGGCAGGCGCCCGCCGCGGCTCGGCCTGGCCGTCGTGGCCGCCGCCGTGCTCCTGACCATTGCGTGGTTCCCGCTCCTCCCGCTCCTGTTGGGCTGAGCCGGCAGGAACGGGCGCGCGGCGCTCGAAACCCGCCCCGTGGAGCGCGTCGAGGTCTCACGCACGCTCGTGAAGTCCCCGCCCGAGCTGTGGGAGGAGCTTCAGGGCGACTGCATCGCCCAGGCGATCGGCGACGCCACGGTCGAGCCCGCGGAGCCGGAGCGCGAGCTGCGCTGGGCGGGCGAGGGCGTGGCCGGCACGGCCCGGATCGAGCCGTCGAACTGGGGAACGAAGGTGATCCTCACCGCCGAGATCGAGCAGCAGGTTGCCGAGCTCGGCTTCTGGGCGCGGCTGCGCGGCGCGAGGGCGCCCTCGCCGCGGCACGCCGACATCGAGCAGAGGCTCGAGGGCGTGCTCGACACGCTCGGATCGGACCACAGGAAGCCCTTCGCTCGCGAGTAACGGCGGCGGCGCCGTAGAATCCCCGCCCGCCGTGGCCCGTCAAGCGAATCCGGAGACCTTCGAGGAGAAGCTCGCGCAGCTCGAGGAGCTGCGCCGGGCGAGCCTGAGCGGCTCCGAGAAGGCGGTCGAGAAGCAGCACGAGCGGGGCAAGCTCACCGCCCGCGAGCGCATCGAGAAGCTGGTCGACCCGGGCTCCTTCCAGGAGCTCGACACGTTCGTGCGCCACCGCACCTACGACTTCGACATGCACAAGAACCGGCCCTGGGGCGACGCCGTCGTGACCGGGCACGGCCTGATCGACGGCCGGCCGGTGTGCGTCTTCAGCCAGGACTTCACCGTCTTCGGCGGCTCGCTCGGCGAGGTCATGGCCGAGAAGATGTGCAAGATCATGGACCTGGCCGCGCAGATCGGCTGCCCCGTGATCGGCATCAACGACTCGGGCGGCGCGCGGATCCAGGAGGGCGTCGTCTCGCTCGGCGCCTACGGCGACGTCTTCGTGCGCAACGTGCAGTGCTCCGGCGTGATCCCGCAGATCAGCCTGATCATGGGTCCCTGCGCCGGCGGGGCCGTGTACTCCCCGGCCATGACCGACTTCATCTTCATGGTCAAGGAGACCTCGCACATGTTCATCACGGGCCCCGACGTGATCAAGACGGTCACGGGCGAGGAGACCACGTTCGAGGAGCTCGGCGGGGCGATGACCCACAACACGAAGTCGGGCGTGGCCCACTTCGCGTCGGAGGACGAGGAGGCGTGCCTCGAGGACGTCCGCTACCTCATGTCGTTCCTCCCTCAGAACAACCTGCAGGTGCCGCCGCGGGTCGAGCCGACGGACGACCCGGACCGCCAGGAGCCGGACCTCGACACGATCGTGCCGGACAACGCGAACAAGCCGTACGACATGCGCGACGTGGTCTCGCTGATCGTCGACGACGGCGAGTTCTTCGAGGTGCACGAGCACTTCGCGCGCAACATCATCGTCGGCCTCGCGCGGCTGAACGGGCGGCCGGTCGGGATCGTGGGCAACCAGCCGTCGCAGCTCGCCGGCGTGCTCGACATCGACGCGTCCGAGAAGGGCGCGCGCTTCGTCCGCTTCTGCGACGCGTTCAACATCCCGCTCGTCACCTTCACCGACGTGCCCGGCTTCCTCCCCGGCACGAGCCAGGAGTGGGGCGGCATCATCCGCCACGGCGCGAAGCTGCTCTACGCGTTCACCGAGGCGACGGTGCCCAAGCTGACGGTCGTCACGCGCAAGGCGTACGGCGGCGCCTACGACGTCATGAACTCCAAGCACATGCTCGCCGACTTCAACTTCGCCTGGCCGCAGGCGGAGGTCGCGGTGATGGGGCCGGAGGGCGCCGTCAACATCATCTTCCGCCGCGACATCGCCAAGTCGCCCACGCCGGAGGAGCGGCGCGAGAAGCTGATCTCCGACTACAAGGCGCGCTTCGCGAACCCCTACAGCGCGGCCGAGCGCGGCTACATCGACGACGTGATCGTGCCGCACGAGACGCGCCCGAAGCTCATCAACGCGCTCGAGCTCCTGCAGACCAAGCGCGTGCCCGGGCCGAAGCGCAAGCACGGGAACATCCCCCTCTAAGAGGCACACTGTGGGCCGGCGGCTGCGGGGCATGCCGGGCCTCCTCGCCGTGCCGCTGCTCGCGGGCGTCGTATGGGTGGTCTACGGCAGCGGGTTCGTGGACTACGACGCGCTCTACGGCCTTATCTGGGGCGACGACCTCGCCGGAGGGAGACGGCCGCCCGACCTCGACGCGCGCCACTCGCCCACGTCGCACCCGCTCTCGACGGCGCTGAGCGTGCCGATCTCGCAGCTGGGCGGCGATGCGCTCGGCGTGCTGCAGGCGATCTCGGTGCTGTCGTTCGCGGCGCTCGGCTGGGCCGGCTACCGGCTCGGCGAGCGGCTCTTCGGGCGGGCGGCGGGCGCCCTGTTCGCGCTCATCCTGCTCACGCGGCCGCTGCTGGTGAAGCAGGCGCTGTCGGCGAACGTGGACATCCCGTTCCTCGCGCTCGTGCTCGGGGCGGCGGCGATGGAGGCGCGCTCCCCGCGGCGCGGCCGGCCCGTGCTGGCGCTGCTGGCGGTGGCCGGCTGGCTGCGGCCGGAGGCGTGGCTGCTGGCGCTGGCGTACGCGGCGTGGCTCCTCTGGCCCCGGCGCGAAGGGGTGGCCGGCGGAGCCGCCCCCTCCGGCGGAGCCGCCCCCTCCGGCGGAGCGGCCCCCTCCGGCGGAGCCGCCCCGCCCGCCGCCCGCGCCCGCCTGGGGCTCGCCGCCCTCGCCCTCGCCGGCCCGCTCGGCTGGGCCCTCTTCGACTGGGTCGCGGCGGGCGACCCGCTCCACTCGATGAACCAGACCAGCAGCGCGGCAGAGCAGATCGGCCGCCCGCGCGGCGTGGACCGCGCGGTGCGGCTCACGCCCGGCTACCTGTTCGACTCGGCCGGCACGGCGGTGGCCGTCGGCGGCGCCGCGGCCGCACTGCTCGCGCTTCGCTTCGCCCGGCGCCGTGCGCTGCTCCCGGTGGCGATCGGTCTGCTCGGCGGCGTGGCGTTCCTGATCCTCGGCCTCGGCGACCAGCCGCTGCTCGCCCGGTACCTCTTCGTACCCGCGACGATGCTCGCGCTGCTGCTCGCCGCGGGGGCGACGGCGTGGTGGGTGCCGGACCTGCGTGCACCGCCGGTCGCCGCGGCGGCGGTGAGCGTGGCCTTCGCGGCGGCGGCGGTGGCCGGAGTCGCTCTCGCGCTCGACGATGTGGACCACTGGCGCGACGTCTCCGCCGCGCGCCACGAGGCCGATGCCGACCTCGCCGAGCTGGTCGAGCGGCCGGCCGCCGAGCGCTCCTTCGACGGCTGCCGCCCGGCGGTGGTCGCCTACTTCCAGACGCGCCCGCTGCTGGCCTACCTGCTCGGCGACCGGCGGCCGAACGCGATCGAGACCACCCGGCCCGAGCGCCCCGAGCGCGGCACGCTGGCGATCGAGCGCAGGGACGCGGAGCGGGTGCCACCGGGCGCGCTCCCCGTCGCCGAGGACGCCTCGTGGACGGTCCTGTGCAGGCGCTGAGCCCGGCCTCCGCCGCGACCCGTGCCGCGCGGGCCGCGCGCGAGCGCCCCGCGGTCGCGGCGGCGGCGGCGACGGCCGCGCTGGCCCTCGCGATGTGGGCGCTCTACGGATCCGGCTCGGTCGGCTACGACCAGCTCTACTCGCTGCTCTGGGGCGACGAGCTGGCCGAGGGCCGCCTGCCCGGCTACGAGGCGCCGCGCGCGCCCACGCCGCACCCGCTCGCGAACCTGATCGGGCTCGTGCTCGCCCCGCTCGGCGACGGGTCGCTCGACGCGCTGAAGGCGTTCAGCCTGCTGTCGTTCGCGGCGCTGGGCGTGGCCGCCTACCTGCTCGGCGCGCGGCTGCTCTCGCCGGCGGCGGGCGTGCTCTCCGCGGCGCTGCTCCTCACCCGACCGTCGCTCGTGAACCAGGCGCTGATCGCGTCGATCGACATCCAGTTCCTCGCGCTGATCGTCGGCGCCGCGGCGGTCGAGGCGCGCCGGCCGCGCGCGGGCGTGCCGGTGCTGCTCCTGCTCGGCCTGGCCGGGCTGCTCCGCCCGGAGGCCTGGCTGATCGCGGCCGCCTACGCCGCGTGGATCGTGTGGCGCACGCGCGAGGAGGAGGGCGCGCGGGCGGCCCGGGCGCGGGTTCCGCTGCTGGCCGCCCTCGTCGTCGCCGCGCCGGCCCTCTGGGTGGCGTCGGACGTCTGGATCACCGGCGACCCGCTCTGGACGTTCCACCAGGCCCGCGCGACCTCCGAGCGCCTGGCCGACGCCGAGCGCTACGGCGACGGCGGCCCCGTCGACACGATCGCGTGGGTGGCGCGCTCCTGGAAGGGGCTGATGCACCTGATCCCGGCGCTCGTGTCGATCGCGGGCATCGCGATCGCCGCCGCGCTCCTGCGCAGGCGTCTCGCCATCCCGCTCGCGCTGCTCGCCGCGGGCGTCGCCGGCTTCCTGACCATCGGCTTCGCGGGCCTCCCGCTGCTCACGCGCTACTTCTTCATCCCGGTCGCGATGCTCTGCCTGCTCGCGGCGGCGGGGGTTCTGGGCTGGCGTGAGCTGCCGGCCGCGAACCCCCGGCGCGGCGCCGCCCGGGCGGCCGGGATCGTGCTGGGGCTGGCGCTCGTCGTGCACGTCCCGTTCCTCGTGGACCATCTCGGCGGCGCGCTCTTGAAGAGCGACCGGGCGCAGCGCCTCCAGGACGACCTGATCGCCCTCGTGGAGCAGCCGCGCGTGCGCGACGCGATCCCGCGCTGCCAGCCGCTCCAGACTCGCTTGTTCCGCGCGCGCCCCACGCTGCTCTGGGAGCGTCGCGACGACGCCGCGACCCGGATAGTCGCCACCCGCGAGCTCGCGCTCGGCGAGGGGCTGCTGCTGATCTACCGCCTCGAGGAGCGGCCGCCGAAGGCGGCGGGATTCGAGCGCATCGGCGCGAACGGGACGTGGACGGTGCTCGCGCGCTGCCCGCGCGGGTAGGGCTGCGCGCCGCTCCCCGCGCGGATAGAGTGCCGCGCCGGTGGGGGCCGGGGGAACACGCGCGAGGGTGTCGGTCGTCATCCCCTGCCTGGACGAGGCGGAGACGATCGAGGAGTGCGTCCGGATCGCCGCGGCCGCGGCCGACGAGGTGGTGGTGGCCGACAACGGCTCGTCCGACGGAAGCGCCGCGATCGCCGCGGCGGCCGGCGCGCGCGTGGTGCACGAGCCGCGCCGCGGCTACGGGCGGGCGTACCTCGCCGGGCTGGCCGCGGCCGGCGGCGAGCTGATCGTGATGGGCGACGGCGACCTCTCCTACGACTTCCGCGAGATCCCGCGGTTCGTGCGCGAGCTCGAGGACGGGGCCGACCTCGTGCTCGGCAACCGGATGCGCGCAATACGCCCGGGTGCGATGCCGGTGCTCAACCGCTATGTCGGCAACCCGCTCACGACGGGGCTCGTCCGGGCGCTGTTCCGGCCAGGGATCGGGGACGTCTGGTGCGGGCTGCGCGCGGTGCGCCGCGACGCCCTCGAGCGCCTGCGGCTGCGCTCCGGCGGCATGGAGTTCGCGCTCGAGATGGTGGTGCGCGCGACGCAGGAGGAGATGGACATCCGCGAGCTCGACATCGAGCTGCACCCGCGCGGCGGCGAGTCGAAGCTCGCGCCGTTCCGCGACGGCTCGCGCGCGATCGGCTGGCTCGTGGCCGCGCGATTGCGCTAGAGGCAAGTCGCCTCGCGCCAGCCGGCTGGCGAGCGACGCGTGGCGTAATGTCCGGCCCGTGAGCGGCGTCCCCGACAGGCAGGTCCTCGGCCCCGGCGAGGGCGACTCCGTGCTGCTGGGCGGCCTCGGTGCGCGCTTCATGATCGACGGCGCCACCGCCGGCGGCGGCTTCGCGCTGGTGGAGCACCCGATCGCTCCGCGCACGCTCGCGGCGCCCCTGCACCGTCACGCCAACGAGGACGAGTACTCGTACGTCCTCGAGGGCCGCGTGGGCGTGCAGCTCGGGGAGGAGACCCTCGAGGCCGGCTCCGGCGAGCTCGTGTTCAAGCCGCGCGGCCAGTGGCACGCGTTCTGGAACCCGGGCGACGAGCCGGCCCGCCTGCTGGAGATCATCAGCCCGGCGGGCTTCGAGCGCTACTTCGTGGAGATCGCGCCGCTGCTGCCGCCCCAGCGGCCCGAGCCGGACTTCGCGGGTCTGGCAGCGGTCCAGGCGAGGTATGGCCTCGAGATGGACCCCGAGAGCATCGGGCCGCTGATGGAGAGGCACGGCCTCCGGGCGTGAGCGGACGCATGCGCCCAGCGGTCGCCGCGATCCTGATCTGCGCCCTCGCGGCCCTCGCCCCGGCGGGCGCGGCCGCGGCGCCCGCGCTCGACGGCACCTACACGCCCAGCGGGAAGCCCGGCCACATCGCGCGCGGCCCGGACGGCAACGTGTGGTTCACGCTCTCGGGCTCGTCGGCGGCGAAGGAGTTCGGCCGGATCGCCCCCGACGGCACGATCACGGAGTACGACACCCCGAACAACGCGGCGGTCGCGGACCTGGCGAGCGGCCCGAGCACCGCCGGCGGCCCGCACGACCGCGTCTGGCTAACCCAGGAGGGCGGCGTGGTGCGCTGGGACCCGGCGACCGCGACCGGCACCGCGCACGCCATCGCCACCCTCGCGGGGCCACGCGACGTCCACCCCGACGGCGAGGGCAACCTCTGGGCGGTCGCCGTGGACCGCGTCGTGAAGATCGCCCCGAACGGCACGAAGATCGGCGACTTCCTGATCGGCCAGGTCGCCGGGCGCGGCATCACGCTCGGCAGCGACGGGCGCATGTACCTCGCGGACTTCGGCGGTCAGGCGGTGCAGGCGTTCACGACCGCCAACCCGAACGCGCCGCAGAAGATCGCCACGGACGCCGCGCCCCAGGAGATCGAGGCCGGGCCGGCGGGCCAGCTCGGCGTCTCGCTGCCGAACAGCCTCATGGCGCGCGTGAGCACCGCCGGCGCCGTCGAGAACACCACCGACAACGCCACCGACCCGTTCGGCGTCGCGTACGGGAACGACGGCGCCTACTGGTTCGCGCTGTTCGCCTCGAACACCCTTGGCCGCCTCACGAGCGACGGCAAGTACTCGAAGCCGATCGCGCTGCCGGCGGGCACGGGCCCACGCTACATCGCCGCGGGCGCGAACGACACGCTCTGGGTCACCGGCGAGACGAGCGGCAAGATCCACCGGATCACGGGCGTGACCGCCGCGCCGCCGCCGGACACGACCGCCCCCGCGCTGACCGAGCCGAAGGTCAGCGTGCGCAAGAGGCGCCTCAACCTCAACCTCTCCGAGGCCGCCGCGCTGAGCGTGCGGATCGACGTGAAGCGCAACGGCCGGCGCAGCGGCGGCAAGTGCGTGGCGCTGAAGAAGGGGCGGCGGACGAGCAAGCCGTGCCGCTACTGGAAGCGCGTCCGGACCGTGACCGCCGCGGGCGTCGCGGGGCGGAACCTCGTGTCGCTCGGCGCGAAGCTGAAGCCGGGCGCCTACCGGGCCGTCGCGACCGCGACCGACGCGGCCGGCAACGCCGGCGGGCCGCTCGTCGCCGGCTTCAAGGTCAGAGCCTGACCGTCTGAGCGCCCGGCGGCGGGTTCTCCACCAGCGCCAGGCAGATCGCCAGGTCCTGGATGGCGAGGCCGGTCGAGTCGAACAGAGTGATCGCGTCGTCGCTCGGGCGGCCGGGCGCCGCGCCGGTCATCACCGCGCCGAGGTCGGTCACGTCGTCGCGCGTCACGAGCCCGGCCTCCACCGCGCCGGTCAGCTCGCCGCCGTGGCTCGCCTGGCGCCACTCGTCGCAGAACAGCGCGCAGCGCGTGACCGCCTCGATCTCCGCCTCGGCCTTGCCGTGGGCGTCGGCGCCGAGCATCGACAGGTGCATGCCCGGCCGCAGGTCGGCCGCCCGCACCACCGGCTCGTGGCCCGGCGTGATGGTGGTGACGACGTCGCAGGCGAGCGCGTCCTCGAGGGAGCCGGCCTCCCAGCCGAGCTCGCCCGCCAGCGCGCCCGCCGCGTCGGGGTTCGGGTCGAAGCACACGCCCGGCCCGTACTCGGCCGCCGCCAGGCAGCGCGCAGCCCAGCTCCCGTTCACACCGCAGCCGAGGATCCCCACGCTCCGCGCGTCCTCGCGCGCGAGCTCCTGCGCCGCCACCGCGGCCACCGCGCCCGTGCGCAGCGAGGTGACGGCACCCACGTCCACCAGCGCCAGCGGCTCCCCGGTCTCGGCGCTCGAGACGCAGACGAGCCCGAGCACCACCGGCAGCCCGCGCGCCGGGTTCCCGGTGAACGACGTGACCCACTTCAGGATCGCGAGACCGGACCCGCGCGCCGGCATGGCGCGGAAGTCGTTGCCGGGTGAGGCGTCGAGGTAGACCTTCGGCGGCATCTCCCACTCGCCGCTCGCGTAGCGCACGAACCCCTCGCGAACGCGCTCGATCGCATCCTCCGCTGAGACGGCGGCCAGCACCGCCGCGTGGTCGTAGACCGGGACCTCAGCCATGCGCCGACGATACCCTCCGGCCGGGATGAGCAGGAACGGCAAGAACGCCCCGCCGCGTCCCCGCATCGAGGTGCGGCAGTCCGCGGCCAGCCCGGAGGAGGCCGCGGCCATCGCCGCGGCGATCGAGCAGTTCCTGCGCGACACCGCGCCCGCGCCCGCCGCGGAGCCCGAGCGCATCGACCCGTGGCTGCGCGCGGGCCTGTTCGAGGGCGTCGGCCGCGACCCTGACGAGCCGAGCCCCTGGGGCGACCCTCACCCCTGGGGCGCCTGACGCCTCCGCGCCACCCGCGCCGCCACCGCCTCCGCTCCGAACGCCGCCGCCATCGCCAGCGGCCCGAGCGCGACCGCCTGGAAGCGCCAGTCGTAGCTGTGGAAGAGGACCGGGAACACGGTCAGCACGAGCGCGTAGGCCGAGAGCAGCAGCGCCGCGCGCCGCTCGCGCCCGCGCAGCAGAGGCGGCGCCGCCAGGGCCAGGACCAGCAGCACGAGCCACTTGATCCCGTTCAGGCGCGTCGCGCGCTCGTAGGACTGGAACGCACCGAGGTCGCCGCGCTTGATGCCGTCGGTGTCATACAGCTCGGCGACGATCCCCAGGTTCGCGCGCTCGGCCTCGGCGGTCGTGACCCCCGGGAGGTTGTAGAGGTAGCGGCCCGGCTGGCCGCCCGAGCCCTTGTTCGTCACGGCCGGGTTCGGGTTCAGCGGGAAGTCCGGGTCCACGAGCCGGACGAGGTCGCGCCCCACGACCCGCAGATAGTCGAGCGGCTGGCCCAGGATCGCCGCGCGGCTGAACGCCGCGGCCTGTCCCGGTGTCGCCGCCGGCACGTTCGCCCCGCGCGCGTTGACACGGACGAGCGGCGAGGCCGGGGTGAAGACATATGCGCGCGGGCCCCAGCGCCAGCGCTCTGGAGTCGTCGGGCAGAGGTGCGCGGTCCCCTCCGGCGGGTCGAACTCGCGGCAGTCGGCGAACTGAGCGATGCGCCCGTAGAGGGCATAGCGCTCGTGCCGCGCGAACGACCACTCGTCCGTCTCGGCGTGCGCCCACACGAGGTTCGCGCCCACCAGCACGCCGCCGGCGGCCGCCAGCGCCGCGGCGGCGCCGAGCCGCGAGCGCAGCTCGCCGGGCAGCGCCCACGCGGCCCAGACGGCCAGCAGCGCGAGGCACGGCAGGAAGACGGGCCTGATGCTGACCGCGGCCGCGCCGAGCACGCCGGCGAGCCCGGCCAGCCCGAGCCGCGTCCTGGGCTCGCGTTCCGGACGCGACGCGAGCGCGACCGGCACGAGCGTGGCGCACACGAAGAACGAGAACGGCCCCTCGGTCAGCAGGCCGTGCTCGAGCCAGACCCCCGAGCCGTGCAGCAGCATGACCGCGGCGGGCAGCAGCGCCGCCCAGCGCCCGAGGCCGAACGCGCGGCCCGCGACGTAGACGCACAGGCCGGCGCCGAGGCCGAGCAGGTGCTGGAGCAGCACCGTCGCCGACAGGTCCGGCGACAGCGCGCGCGCGCCCGCGAGGAACAGCGGGTAGCCGATCGGCCGCAGCCCGTCGACGAAGTAGCCCTCCGGCACCGAGTTGCTGACGTAGCCGTAGGTGTCCGGGAAGCCGAGGAACCCCGGCCGCCACTCGATCGTGAGCCACAGCCGCAGGCCCGCGCCGGCCGCGAGCAGCGCGGCGAGCACGATCAGGTCGCGTCGGTGGCGCACACTCGGACTCTGCCACGGGCTCGGCGGTCGCTGTACTCTGGCGCGGATGACCGACGAGGCGACGACGATCCAGGTGCCGCCCGCCCAGGCGAGTGAGCTGATCGATGGCGGAGCGCAGCCCGTGGACGTCCGCACCGCCGCGGAGCACGCCGCCAGCCACATCGAGGGTGCGGCGCACCTGCCGCTCGAGCGGCTGAACGAAGAGGTCGGTCAGCTCGACCGCTCGCAGCCGGTCGTCGTCTACTGCCGCGGCGGGAACCGCTCCGAGGTCGCGGCCGAGGCGCTGCGCAACTCGGGCTGGGACGCCCGCAGCATCGACGGGGGCCTGCTCGCCTGGGCCGACGCGGGCCTTCCGCTCGAGCCCGAGGGCGCCGAAGTGGCCCCCGCGCAGAACCTGCCTCCGCGCTGAGAAAATAACCCGAAACCCCTGTGGGTTTTGGTACATTCGCTCGATGGAACCGACCGCCACACCGCCTCGCGGCCGCTCCGGGTCGCTGACGAACCCCGAAGTCGTCGATGACGTGCCGTTCAACGTCATCCCGGTCCTCGAGAAGGAATTCGACGACTTCGACACCGAGGCCGCCCGCTTCATGCGCGGCGACATCGCCGAGGACCAGTTCATCGGCTTCCGCCTGAAGCAGGGCGTCTACGGCCAGCGCCAGGCCAACGTGCAGATGATCCGCGTGAAGCTGCCCTTCGGCGGCGTCTCGCCGGAGCAGATGGAGGCGTTCGCGGACGTGGCGGAGAAGTACACGCCGCTGGTGAAGGGCCACATCACCACGCGCCAGAACATCCAGTACCACCACGTGCCGCTGCCCGACGCGGCCAAGGCGATCCGGCTCCTGTCCGAGGCCGGCCTCTCCAGCCGCGAGGCCTGCGGCAACACCGTCCGCAACGTGACCGGCGACCCGTGGGCCGGCGTCACCGACGAGCTCTACGACATCACCCCGTACGCCGGCGCCTTCGTGCGCTACTTCGTGCGCAACGAGATCTGCCAGCTCCTGCCGCGCAAGTTCAAGGTCGCCTTCACGTCCAACGACGAGGACCGCGCGATCACGCTGATCCACGACCTCGGCTTCGTCCCGCGGGTGCGCGAGATCGACGGCCGCGAGGTCAAGGGCGTGGAGGTCCGCACCGGCGGCGGCACGTCGATCATGGCCCGCGTCGGCAGCACGCTGTTCGACTTCGTCGAGGTCGAGAACGGCGACTACCTGAAGGTCTCCGAGGCGGTCCTGCGCATCTTCGACCGCCAGGACTGGCTGCGGGCCAACCGCCAGCGCGCGCGGCTCAAGTTCCTGGTCGACAAGATCGGGATCGACGAGTTCCGGGCGCAGGTCGAGGAGGAGCTCCAGGGCGAGTGGGTCCGCGAGCGGAACTTCGACCCCACGCTGCTGCTCTACCAGCACGACGAGGAGGCGAACGCCCCGCTGCCGCCGTCCGTCGTGTCGAGCCCGAACGGCGACCGCACCGAGTTCGACCGCTTCGTCGCGTCGAACGTCAGGCCGCAGCGCCAGGACGGCTTCTCGACGGTCGAGGTGCGCGTCATCCGCGGCGACCTCACGCCCGAGCAGTTCCGCGGGCTCGCGCAGATCATGCGCGACCACTGCGGCGGCTACGCGCGCACGACGATCCACCAGAACCTCGTGCTCCGCTGGGTCCGCGAGGAGGCGGTCTACGACGTCTGGCAGCGACTGGCCGAGCTCGGTCTGGGCGAGGCCGGCGCCGACGAGGTCACCGACGTGCTGAGCTGCCCGGGCACCGACAGCTGCAAGATGGGCATCACCAGCTCGATGGGCCTCAACCGGGCCATCATGGAGCGGGTCGAGGGGATGGGCATCGAGGACCCGCTCACCAAGCGGATCCACATCAAGATGTCCGGCTGCCCGAACGGCTGCGGCCAGCACCACCTCGGCACGATCGGCTTCTACGGCGCCTCGATGAAGATGGGCGGTCACCAGGTGCCCGCCTACATCGCCCACGTCGGCGGCCGCTACGACGGCGGCGAGGTCGCCTACGGCCAGCGCGTGAAGGTGCGCCTGCCGGCCAAGCGCGTGCCCGACGCCGTCGAGCGCTGGATCCGCCTGTACGAGCGCGAGCGCAACGAGGGCGAGGAGTTCAACGCGTTCGTGGATCGCGTCGGCACCGAGCCGTTCGCCGAGGAGGCGAAGGAGCTCTCGCTGCCGGTCGAGTTCAACGTCGAGAACATCCAGCACTTCATCGACTGGAGCCGGCACGAGCCGTACCAGGTGATCCGCGGCGAGGGCGAGTGCGCGGTTTGACGGTCGCCGCCGCACCGGATCTCGAGGCGAGCTCCGCGGAGGGCGTGCTCCGCTACGCCGTGGAGCAGTACCACCCGCGGCTGGTGGTCGCCTCGTCGTTCCAGAAGGAGTCCTCGGTGATCGTCGACCTGATGCTGAGGGTCGAGCCGGAGGCCCGCTTCGTCACGATCGACACCGGCGTGCTGTTCGAGGAGACCCACGCCACCCGCCGCGCGATCGAGGAGCGCTACGGGATCGAGATCGAGGTCTTCGACGCCTCGGCGCCCGACGGGCTCCCGTGGACGGGCGGCGAGCGCTGCTGCGGCGACTTCAAGGTCGCGGCGCTGCGGCGCGCCCTGGGCGACGCCGAGGGCTGGGTGACCGGGCTTCGGCGCGAGCACTCGCCCGAGCGCGCGAACACCGCCAAGGTCCACTGGGACGAGCGCAACGAGCTCTGGAAGTTCGCCCCGCTCGCGGATTGGAGCGAGCGCGACGTGTGGCGCTACATCGCCGAGCACGACGTGCCCTACAACCCGCTGCACGACCAGGGCTACGACTCGATCGGCTGCACGCCCTGCACGCTGCCCGGCAGCGGCCGCGACGGCCGCTGGGCCGGCAGCGACAAGACCGAGTGCGGCCTGCACGCCTAACCCCTACGGAGGATCTATGAGCGAAGGACTGACACTGTGGTTCACCGGCCTGTCCGGCGCGGGCAAGTCGACGATCGCGCAGATCGTCGAGCACCAGCTGGCCGAGCGCGGCACGCGCGTGGAGGTCCTCGACGGCGACGTGGTGCGCACCAACCTGTCGAAGGGGCTCGGGTTCTCGAAGGAGGACCGCGACACCAACGTCCGCCGGATCGCGTTCGTGGCCGACCTGCTCTCGCGCAACGGCGTGGTGGCGATCACCGCCGCGATCTCGCCGTACCGCGAGATCCGCGACGAGGCGCGCGGCAAGATGGGCGAGCGCTTCGTGGAGATCTACGTCAAGGCGTCGGTCGAGGAGTGCGCGCGGCGTGACGTGAAGGGCCTCTACGAGAAGGCCTTCAAGGGCGAGATCAAGGAGTTCACGGGCGTGTCCGACCCGTACGAGCCGCCCTCGGCGCCGGAGATCACGCTCGACACCGAGAACGAGACGCCCGAGGAGTCGGCGGGCAAGGTGCTCGCGTACGTCGAGGAGCGCCTCGGGGTGCCGGCGTGAGCCGCCTCGAGCTGACCGCCCGCCAGACGGCCGACTTCGAGCTGCTCGCGAACGGCGGCTTCGCGCCGCTGACCGGCTTCCAGGGCCAGGCGGAGTGGGAGAGCGTCACGGAGGGGATGCGGCTCCCGGACGGGCAGCCGTGGCCGATCCCGATCACGCTCGCCACCGGCGCCGGCGAGGTGGGCGAGACGCTCACGCTGGTCGGCAGCGAGGGCACCGAGCTCGGCACGATCACGGTCGAGGAGGTCTACGAGCGCGACCTCGCGCGCGAGGCCCAGCAGGTCTACCGCACGACCGACGAGGCGCACCCGGGCGTGGCCGCGCTGCACCGCGAGGGCTCGCGCACGATCGCCGGGCCGATCGACGCGAAGGCGCTGCCGGGGCACATCGACGCGGTCTCGCCGTACCTGCTCACGCCCGAGGAGACGCGGCGCACGTTCGCCGAGCGCGGCTGGAAGACCGTGGTCGGCTTCCAGACCCGCAACCCGATCCACCGCGCGCACGAGTACATCACCAAGTCGGCGCTCGAGATCGTCGACGGCCTCTTCATCCACCCGATCGTGGGCGAGACGAAGGACGACGACATCCCCGCCGACACGCGCATGCGCTGCTACGAGGTGCTGCTCGAGCACTACTACGTGCGCGAGCGCGTGCTGCTGGGCGTGAACCCCGCGGCGATGCGCTACGCCGGCCCGCGCGAGGCGATCTTCCACGCGCTCGTGCGCAAGAACTACGGCTGCACCCACTTCATCGTGGGCCGCGACCACGCGGGCGTGGGGGACTACTACGGCACCTACGACGCCCAGCACGTCTTCGACGAGTTCGAGCCCGGCGAGCTGGGCATCGAGCCGCTCAAGTTCGAGCACTCGTTCTGGTGCAAGCTGACCGGCGGCATGGCCACGGCCAAGACCTCGCCGTCCGGCCCCGAGGACCGCGTGTTCCTGTCGGGCACGAAGGTGCGCGAGATGCTCGGCCGCGGCGAGCGGCCGCCGGAGGAGTTCTCGCGGCCGGAGGTCGCCGACGTGCTGATCGAGGCGTACGCGGGGGAGCCCGCCCCGGCGTAGGGAGTCCCTGATGGACCCGCTCATCATCGTCTTCGGGCTGGGCGTCGGCATCTTGGTCGGGATGACGGGCATCGGTGGCGGGTCGCTGATGACCCCGGTGCTGATCCTGGTCTTCGGGTTCAAGCCGATCACCGCGATCGGCACCGACCTCGCCTACGGCGCGGTCACCAAGACGGTGGGCGGCTGGCGGCACTTCCGCCAGAAGACCGTCAACTCGTCGCTGTCCACGTGGATGGCGTTCGGCTCCGTGCCGGCCGCGGTCGGCGGCGTGTACGTGCTGAACGCCTTGGAGCGTGCGGCCGGGCGCTCGTTCGACGACCTGCTGCTCACGGTCCTGGCGGGTGCGCTGCTCTTCACGGGTGCCGCCGTGCTGGCGCGCGCCCTGCTCGTACGGAACTTCTCCGAGCGCGAGCACCTGGAGCTCGAGCGCCGGCACAAGGTCACCGCCGTGGCGCTCGGCGTGCTCGTCGGCTTCGTGCTCGGCGTGACCTCGGCGGGCAGCGGCTCGCTGATCGCGGTCGGGCTGATCATGCTCTTCCGTCTCGCGCCGCGACAGGTGGTCGGGACCGACGTGTTCCATGCGGCGATCCTCCTCTGGGCCGCGGCGATCGCCCACGTGGTCGCCGGGAACGTCGACTTCGCGCTGGCGGGCACGATCCTGATCGGGTCGATCCCCGGCGTCTGGCTCGGCAGCCACTGGTCGTCGCTCGTTCCGGTCGGGACCCTTCGCACCGTGCTCGGCGTGGTGCTGATCGGCGGCGGGCTCGGGCTGCTCAGCAAGGCGGGCGCGCCGATCCCTGCACCGGCGATCGCGGGCGCACCGCTCGTCATCGCGTTCCTGGTCGGCGGGCCGCCGCTGCTGCGCTGGCTGCGCACCCGGCGCGAGGCGGCGCGAGCGCTGAAGGTCGCGCCGCCGGTGCCCGCGCCCGAGCGCTAGGCCGAGCCGCCGCGCCCGAAAGCCCGGTCCGGGGTATTGCCCCGGTTCCGGGGTATTGCCAGCGCGCCGGCGCGCGGTTAGGGTCGCCCGACCTCACCGACGCGGGAGCGCAGCATGAGCAACGGCACGCCCGAGGACCGGGCCAACCTCGCGCGGCAGGAGCGGGACGACCTGCTCCACCGCAAGAACATCGACCTCATGAGCGACGAGGAGATCGCCGCTTTCCGCAGGGCGCTCGAGGGGATGAAGCAGATCAGCGAGGAGGTGCGCAGCGACCGGCGCGGCTTCTTCGCGCACGCCGCGAGTCACGGCGTGCCCGACTGGGACTGTCCGCACCACCTGCCGGACCGGCTGTTCCTCCCCTGGCACCGCGCCTACCTGTACCGCTTCGAGCAGGCGCTCCAGGACGTGGTCCCGGGCGTGACGATCCCGTGGTGGGACTGGACCCAGACCCCGCGCGTGCCCGAGGCGTTCGACGTCCCGGAGGCCGGCGGGCGGCCGAACACGCTGTTCTCCACCAGGACGCTCGTCACCGAGGCCGACCGGCGCGAGGGGCGCCCGGTGGTGGACGAGACCTTCCGCAACCCCGGCGCCGGCGGGCGGCAGCTGCCGACCTTCGAGCGGCTGGCGCAGACCTACGCGCAGCCGAGCTTCGCGTCGTTCAACGACGACCTCGAGGGTGTCCACGACCAGGTGCACGTCTGGACGAGCGGCACGATGGGCGACGTCGCCTACGCCGCGTTCGATCCGCTGTTCTGGGCGCACCACTGCATGGTGGATCGCGTCTGGTGGCTCTGGCAGCAGGAGAACCGCTTCCCGGCTCTGCCGGTCAGCAGCCAGCTCGGCACGGTGCTCGAGCCGTTCAACATGACCGTCTCCGACACGCTCAACGCAAACGCGCTCGGCTACGAGTACGCCGGCGCCGAGGTGCTGCTCGAGCCGGTCGGCCAAACCGAGGACGACCGGGTCGTGACCGCGCCGGCCGACGTCGCCTCGCTCGCCGACGTCCCGTTCATGCGGGCCGATCTCGAGATCGGCGGCATCAACCAGCGCGGGTCGTCGTTCGAGGGCCGCGTCTACCTCAACCGGCCCGACGCCGACGCCGGCACCGGTTACGACGACGGCTCGTACGCGGGCTCGTTCCACGTGTTCGCCCACGGGGGCTGCTTCGGCGGCGAGGGCCACTGCGACGTGCCCGACGAGCGGCGCCGCTTCGACCGGCGCCCGCTGCCCCCGGCGATCCGCCTGAAGAAGCGCGTTCAGATGACCGAGGCGCTGCGCAAGGCGCTCGGCGCGGGCGAGCTGAGCGTCTCGATCGTCGCGATCCGCGAGGAGGGCGCGGGTGGCGGCGACGACGAGCCGCTGTTCGATGCCAGGCGCGTCTCGATCGTGCTCTACCAGTAGAGGCGCGCCGGTTTCCGGCCGTGCCGCGCGTGCCTCAGTAGGCTTCCGCGCCGCATGTTCTCCAAGGTCCTGGTCGCCAACCGCGGCGAGATAGCCATCCGCGTCATGCGCGCGCTCGAGGAGATGGGCGTGGGCACGGTCGCGGTGTACTCCGAGCCCGACCGCGACGCCCTCCACGTGCGCCGCGCCGACGAGGCCTACCTGCTGGGCCCGGGCGCCGCGACGGAGAGCTACCTCGTGGTCGAGAAGATCATCGACGCCGCCAAGCAGTCGGGCGCCGAGGCCATCCACCCCGGCTACGGCTTCCTCGCCGAGAACGCTCCGTTCGCGAAGGCGTGCGAGGACGCCGGGATCGTGTTCATCGGCCCGCCGGCGTCCGCGATCGAGGCGATGGGCTCGAAGACCCGCGCGCGCGAGATCATGAAGAAGGCGAACGTGCCGATCGTCCCGGGCACCACCGATCCGGTCGACACGGTCGAGGACGCCGCGAAGGTCGCCGAGGAGATCGGCTACCCGATCGCGGTCAAGGCCGCGGGCGGCGGCGGCGGCAAGGGCTTCCGGGTCGCGCTCGAGGCGAGCGAGCTCGAGAAGGCGTTCGAGGGCGCCGCGCGCGAGGGGGAGAAGTTCTTCGGGGACGCGACGGTCTACCTCGAGCGCTACCTGCCCGACCCGCGCCACGTGGAGGTGCAGGTGCTCGCGGACTCGCACGGCAACGTGATCCACCTCGGGGAGCGCGACTGCTCGGTCCAGCGCCGCCACCAGAAGCTGATCGAGGAGAGCCCGGCGCCGGCCGTCGACGAGGCGCTGCGCGAGCGGATCGGCAAGATCGGCACGGAGGCCGCGCGCGCGGTCGGCTACCGCAGCGCCGGCACGGTCGAGGGCCTGCTCCAGGACGGCGAGTACTTCTTCCTCGAGATGAACACGCGCGTGCAGGTGGAGCACTGCGTGACCGAGGAGGTCACCGGCATCGACATCGTGAAGGAGCAGATCCGGATCGCCGCCGGTGAGGAGCTGTCGATCGGGCAGGACGACGTGCGGCTGAACGGCCACGCGATCGAGTGCCGGATCAACGCCGAGGACGCCTCGAAGAACTTCGCGCCCGCGCCCGGCAGGATCTCGACCTACCGTGAGCCCGCCGGTCCGGGCGTGCGGGTGGACTCGGGCGTGGAGGCCGGCGCCGAGATCACGCCGCTGTACGACCCGATGATCGCCAAGCTGATCGTCTGGGACGTGGACCGCGAGGCCGCCACCCGGCGCATGATCCGCGCGCTGCGCGAGTACGAGCTGGGCGGCGTCAAGTCGCTGATCCCGTTCCACGTGTCGCTGCTCGCGACCGAGCAGTGGGGGCGCGGCGAGACCTGCCGCGACCTGATCGAGGACAAGAAGTGGCTCAAGGAGCACGGCGCTCCGGCCGCCGCGCCGGCCCCGCCCGCCGGCGGCGAGGACGACGAGCCGAAGGTGGAGCGCGACTACGCGGTGGAGGTGTCGGGCCGCCGCTTCGACGTGAAGGTGATCGGCGCGGCGCTCGGCGGCAACGGCAGCGCCCCGGCCGCGGCTCCCGCCAAGAAGGCCCCGAAGCGCCGCGAGCGCGGCGGCGGTGGTGGCGGTGGCGGTGCGCCCGGCGCGCTCGTCTCGCCGATCCAGGGCACCGTCCTGAAGGTGAACGTCGAGAAGGGCGCCGAGGTGACCGAGGGCGCGCTCATCTGCGTGATCGAGGCCATGAAGATGGAGAACGAGATCACGGCGCCCGCGACCGGCAAGGTCGAGGAGCTGAACGTCTCCGAGGGCGGCTCGATCGCCACCGGCGAGACGATCGCGGTCATCAAGTAGTTAGCCGCCTACCCTCCGGGGTATGACGGGGGTGGTGCGGAGGGGGGTTCTATCGATCGCAGCGCTGCTGCTCGCGCTGCCCGCGGCTGCGTCCGCGCAGCCCGCCGTGCCGTTCCCCGGCGACGCCGGCAGCGCCAACCCGCCGGCCAAGCGCGACAGCGAGCCGGTGGTGCTGCGCGGCTCGGACCTGCCGCTGTGGTCGGTCCCGCCCAACCAGACCGCTCGGTTGCCGCTGGTGGACCTCGAGTGCCAGACGCACCAGATCCCCGACGAGTTCCCGAAGCCCGAGGCGCCGCCGTGCGACCACAACCACTACGCGGAGCCGCACGCGGACACCGGCCGCTTCCAGAACGACGCGTACAACGCCCTGGGCGGCGCGGTCGCCGTCGACCGCCTGCTCGGCTACCGCTACGACGCCGCCAAGAAGGCCTGGAAGCAGATCCCGTTCCAGGTCGACGAGGTCTTCACGCGCTACCTGAACAACGCCGCCTCGGGCTTCGCATTCTTCTCGGGCGAGGACCAGCACACCACCTACGCGTACGACCGCGAGGGCTTCCGCTGGTACCTGAACGCGGAGGGCGACCAGTGCAAGGCGGCGCCCGCCTCCGACGTGGCCCGCGACCCCGTCCCCGGCCTCGACGACAACGACGAGCTGGCGTTCATGTACGCCGACGCGGGCGACAAGGGCCCCTCCACGCTGCCGGACGGGATCGCGTCCTCTTACGAGGTCCTCGTCAGCGACCCGACCAACCAGGCTGCGCCGCCCCGCTACGTGTACGTGATGCAGCGCGCGCCGAACGGGCCGAAGCCCGCCTACGACGAGACGAACGGGTACGTGCAGTACAAGCGCGACAAGATCGCCGACACCTTCGAGAAGTCGGAGTCGAGCTACCGCGACTACGGCAACGCCCGGCCCGGCCCGTACTGCGACAAGGAGGGCAACGTCGTCAAGGGTCCCGACGGCAAGCCCAAGATCGAGCGCCGCCGCCCGCGCGACTACGCCACGGTCAAGACCGACCGCTACCGCTTCCGCTACGACGGCCGCTGGCTGATGACCGAGATCAACATCTCGCCCGACAAGGGCAAGACCTACGCGGCCGACGTGGTGGACCGCTGGAAGGCCCGCGCCTTCGCCCAGGATCCGGGCTCGGAGACGCCGTGCTGCGGCTTCGAGGAGGAGGACACCAACTGGGGCGGGTCGAGCACGCTGCTCGGCGAGCGCACCGGCCCCGTGCGCGTGATCCGCGAGACGTGGGGCGCCGACTCCGGCACCAACGTGGTCCGCCGCGAGACCTTCTACCGCTACGAGGTGCGCCAGAAGAACTTCCTGCGCGTGCACATCATCCCGCCGCTCGACGGCATCTACGCGCAGTGGGACTTCAACGCGAACCGGATGAAGCGCTTCTACAACTCGGTCCGGCTCGACGGCGTGGACGTGGACGGCAAGAACGACGAGGTCTTCGGCAACGTGGACGACCCGTGCAACGACAACTACGACGCGAACGACACGAGCCAGGTCGACCAGGGCTACCGCTCGATCTACAACACGCTCCCGCTCTGCGATCCGATCATGCAGTGCGGCCCCGAGTTCGACCAGATCCGCGAGCCGGACTTCCAGGGGATCAACCCGCTCGACTCGCTCTGCAACCGGCCCTACCACCAGTCGGTCGACCTCTTCGACCCGACCTTCAGCAAGGCCAACGCGGCGCTCGAGTGGAACGAGATCGCCGGCCCGCACGGCACGATCGTCGACCGGATCACGGCGGACGTCCGTGACCTGAACCCGGGCGGAGCGGCGCAGTCGGTCGTCGGCACGCCGTACTACCGCGACGACGCGTGCTTCGACGACGGCACCGGCACCGACCCGGGACCGAAGGTCAAGCTGCGCTCCGGTGACGAGCCGCGCACCACCGCGGCCGGCGAGCGGCGCACCTGCTGGAAGCCCGAGGACGGCGAGCCCAACGCGGCCGAGCGGTTCTTCCAGGGCAGCATCGGCACCCACGGGCTGCACCTGCTGTTCCTGGTCGACTCCGACAACGCCCGCCAGACCGTGCCGCTGAACGAGATCGTGTTCGACTGGCGCATGGTGATGCTGCCCGGCGACCAGACGGCGGGCGGCCGCGGTCCCGAGGCGGGGCAGGAGTACGGCGAGGGCTTCAACCAGCCCGTCCAGGAGGAGGCCAAGCCGGCCACCGAGACGGGCGTCGTGGACCGCACCGCGCCGACCGTGAAGCTGCGCGCGAGCCGGCACCCGAGCCACCACCGGATCCACCTGAAGTACTCGGTCTACGACACCGGCGGCAGCGGCCTGAAGTGGCTCAAGCTCCAGGTCAAGCGGGGCGGCAAGTGGAAGACCCTGCGCACCGGCGTGGATCGCCGCAAGTGGAACTACAAGGCCACGAAGAGCGGCCGCTACGCGTTCCGCCTGCTCGCCCAGGACAGGGCCGGCAACGTCAGCAAGGCCGCGTACGCACGCGTGTCGATCAAGAACTCGCGCTTCCGCGGGCACTGACGCACCGCTGAGCGCCGCTCCGGCGCCTAAAGGCCAGCCCTCCGGCGCTCGATAGATGCCGGAGGTGAACGATCAGCAGCACACCGACGTCGCGCAGCTACCCGGCTGGGACACGCCGTTCCCGCCCGAGCGGCCGCGCCGCGACACGGACGAGACTCAGCATGGCGCCGGACTGCCGACGGCGGCGTCGGTGGCCGCCGCATCGTCGATCGGCGAGGAGGCCGAGGCCGACTTCACCCACGAGGACCGCCGCTCGCTCGACCGCCGGCGCCGCCGCGCGCGCACGATCGACTCGCTGCTGCTGGTCCCGTTCGCGTTCGCGCTGGTGCACCTCACCGACGGCATCACGATCGCCGCCGGGCTGATGGTGCTGGCGATCGACATGTCCTACTTCTTCGTGATGGAGTCGCTCAAGGGGCAGACGCTCGGCAAGAAGATCATGAAGCTGCGCGTGGTGCACCCGGACGGGAGCGCTGCGACGGCGTCGAAGATCGCCGCCCGCACGATCGCGCGGCCGATCGACTACACGCTCATAGGGATCGTGGCCGTGCTGGCCAGCGGGAAGAAGCGCCAGCGCATCGGCGACATGCTCGCCGGTACGATCGTCCGCGAGGACAACCGCATCTTCAGGCCGGCGCCGGAGTCGCCGCTGCTCGTCGTCTATCCGGTGCTGTGGGTCGGGGCCGCGCTGGCGGCGATGGTCGCGTTCAAGCCGATGGACCCGATGCTCGCCGCGCGCAGCAGCAACCCGTACATGGCCAAGATCGACCAGATCTGCGAGAAGCGCGTGCGGCAGGAGAAGGCGCTGGGCCGCACCGGCCAGCTCAACCTGATCAGCGCGCGCGTGCTCTACCGCCAGGAGGAGCGCAAGATCGCCAAGCTGCCCAAGCCGCCGGCCGCCGTGAAGACGGACGTCAAGGAGGTGCGGGCGCACCACCGCCGGCTGAACGTCGCGCTCGACCGGATGATGCGCGACATCCACCGCGCGCCCGGCGACCCCACCCCGGTCATCGAGCAGCACCGCCCGGCGATCGAGGGCCTGATCGCCACTGCCGACCGGCGCTTCGCGGCGCTCGGCCTGCCGTACTGCGCTTCGTAACGGCGCTGCGATCCTCTCCGGCGTGCCCTCGCGCCGCCGTGACCCCCGCCCGCTGATCCCGCTCGTGCTCGCCACCCTGGCGGCGCAGGCGAGCATCATGGTCCTGGCGCCGATCATGGTCGAGATCGGCCGCGACCTCGGCGCCTCCGTCAGCGCGATCGGCCAGGCTCGCACGGTCATGGCGGCGGTGGCGGCGATCGCGTCGCTGCGGGTGGGCCCGCTGGTCGACCGGATCGGGGTCCGGCCGCTGCTCACCTGGGGCGCCTCGTTCGCGGTCGCCGGCCACGCGATCACCTCCGCGGCCGGCGGTCTGCCGGTCTTCTACCTCGGCCACGCGTTCATCGGGCTCGCCGTCGCTTGCCTGCTGTCGGCGGGGTTCGCGGGAGCCGGCGCCTGGTTCGACGAGGAGGACCAGCCGTGGGCGCTCGGGTACGTCGTCGGGTCGCAGTCGATCGCGTGGATCGTCGGCAACCCGGTCATCGGGCTGCTGACCGACGCCGTGTCGTGGCGGCTCGCGTACACCGTTCCCGGGGCGGCCGCGCTGGCGGCGCTGGCGGCGGCGGTGCTCACGCGCGCGGGCGAGGAGCAGCGCGCGACCGAGCGCAGCGGGATGACCGACGTCGCGCGCGACCCCTCGGCCCGCCGCTGGACGATCGCCGAGTTCGTCGCCTACTCGGCGTGGACCGCCGAGCTCACGTACATCGGCGCCTTCTACGTGAAGACCTACGACGTCGGGGAGGCGCTCGTGGGCTTCCTGCTGGCGATCGGCTCGGTCGCCTTCCTGATCTCCACGCTCGGCGCCGACCGGCTGGCGCGGCGGCTCGGCCGGGGCCGGCGCCGGATGGTGGTCGCGTCGGCGCTCGTGATGGGCGGCCTGCTGGCGGTGATCATGAACTTCACGCCCGCGATCGCGTTCACGGTGGCCCTGTTCTTCGTGATGGCGCTGAGCGCCGGCATCCGCTCCACCAGCTCGAGCGCACTCGCGCTGGGCCTCCTGCCGGCGACCCCGGGCGCGATGATGGCCGCGCGCACCACCAGCGCGCAGCTCGGCTACACGATCGGCGCGATGCTGGGCGGGTTCGTGCTCGCGGTCGCCGGCTTCGGCGTGCTCGGCTTCGTCCTGCTCGGCGGCATGGCTTTCTCGGCGCTGCTCATCACACGGGTCGAGGAGCCGGAGGGCGCGGTCGCCCGCTAGGCCGTAGGCTGCCGCCCATGCCCGACTACGACGCGCTTCGCGACGCTCTCCAGGGAGCCATCCCGTTCAACACCCACGTCGGCCTCGAGGTGGTCGAGATCGCCGACGGCCGCGGGGTGGTGCGCCTCCCCGACGAGGACCACCTCCACAACCACGTCGGCTCGCAGCACGCCGCCGGGCTGTTCGCGGCCGGCGAGGCCGCGTCGGGCGCGGCCTTCATGGGCGGCTTCGCCGATCACCTCGGCGGGATCACGCCGCTCGCCCGCGGTGCGGAGATCGACTACAAGAAGCTCGCCAAGGGCGCGATCGACGCCACCGCCACGCTCGGCGAGGACGTTACGGCGCTGCTCGAGCAGCTCGACTCCGAGGGGAAGATCCGCTTTCCGGTGCAGGTCGAGATGACGAATTCGGACGGCGAGGAGGTGGCGGCGATGACCGTCACCTGGCACGTCCGCAAGAACTCCTAGGCACGCAAGCGCAACTTTCTCGCTCCCGGGCGGGTTAGCGCCTCTGACATGGCCGGCGCGTTCCGCGCGCTCGGGGGAACAGCAGGAGAGGAACTCGATCCAATGTTGAAGCGCTGCGCGTTTGCGTCGGTCGCCGCCGTTCTTGTAGCGGCGACCCTCGTGGCCCTAGCGGGGGCCGCACCGGTCAGGACCAGCCAGTCCGGCTGGACCTGGGGCAGCCCGACGCCCCAGGGCAACACTCTTACCGCCATCGACTTCGCCGGCGGTCGCGGCTACGCGATCGGCGAGTTCGGGACGATCATCCGGACCGACGACGGCGGCGCCAACTGGAGCGGCGTCCGCACCGGCCTGACGGACGACCTCACGGAGCTCCGCGTGATCGACGCCGACGCGTTCGTGGCCGGCGGCGGCTGCACGCTGCTGCGCTCGCTCGACGGCGGCACGACGATCCGCCGCGTGCGCTTCAACCCGTCCGCCAACTGCGCCTCGCCGCTCGCGGCGCTGCACTTCCCGACCCGGGACATCGGCTACCTCGTCCGCGCGGATGGCTCCATCCTGCGCACCGACGACGGTGGCTCGCGGTTCTCGTCCGGGGCCCGGATCCCGTCGTCCTCCGGCGGCCCGCCGAACGACGCCTGGTTCACCGACGCCAACAACGGCGTCGTCGTGACCGGCTCGGACACGCTCGGCAAGATCTACCGCACGACCAACGCGGGCGCGAGCTGGACCGAGGTCGCGAGCTCGTCGGCCGTGCGCAGCGTGCACTTCGTGAGCTCGAACGTCGGCTATGCGGTCGGGCAGGGCACGGTCCTGAAGACCGAGGACGCCGGCGCGGTCTGGGTGCCGCAGGGCTCCCCGTCGGCCAACATGCGCTCGATCCGCTGCGCGGACGCGCTCAACTGCGTGGTGGTCACGACCAACAACACGCTCCTGTACACCGACGACGGCTTCGCCACCGATCCGCAGCCCGCCACGTACGGCGGCTCCCCTGCGGTCGAGGGCGCGGTGAGCGGCGCGGCCGCGAGCTTCCAGTCGGCCACGCGCGTCGTGGCCGTCGGGCGGCCGCAGGACGCGGCGCTCTCGGACGACGCCGGCAAGACCTACCTCTCGGCGTTCTCGAACCTGCCGGGCGGCTTCACCCGCCTGCGGCTGACCTCGCAGAGCACGGCGTTCGCGCCGGGCGAGGCGGGCTCGGTGGCGCGCACGACCGACAGCGGTGCCACCTGGCAGCGCGTGGGCGTGCCCACGACCGACAACACGGCGGCTGTGGTCGACGTGGCGTTCCCGACCTCGTCGCTCGGCTACGCGGTCGACAGCGCCGGCGCGGTCTTCCGCACCGACAACGGCGGCGGCAGCTGGGCGATCCTCGGCGAGTCCGGCGTCCGCCCGCGGGCCATGACGGCCTCGCCCGACGGCAACGTGGTGACGCTGATCGGCCCGCGCGGCATCCGCCGCTCGGCCAACGCCGGGTCGAACTTCGACCCGGTCGAGTCGGCGGCCGTCGCGAACGCGGATCTCGAGGACGTGGACCGCACCGGCGACGGCGTGATCTACGTCCACGGCAAGAAGGTCATCGCCTACTCGACCAACGAGGGCCAGAGCTGGAAGGCGATCAAGCGGCCCGGCCGCAAGTCGATCCTCCAGCTCGACTTCGTGGACCGCAAGACGGGCTTCGCCCTGGCGGCCGACGGCCGCGTGTGGCGGACCGGCAACCGCGGCGCGCGCTGGACCGAGGTCTTCACGACCGGGTTCGCGCGTCCGTACCAGATCGCCTTCGGCGACGCCCAGAACGGCTATCTCGCGACCGACTCGTTCGGCGGTCTCGAGGCCGGCTGGATCATGCACACCTCGGACGGCGGCGCGAGCTGGCGTCCGCAGCTGATCTCGCAGAACTTCATCGGCTCCGGAGCCGGCCCGCTGGTGGCCGCGCCGGGCGGTGTGGCGTACGCGCTGGTCGGCTCGAACGAGATGAAGGCGACCCAGACGGGCGGCGACGCTGCCGAGCCGTCGACGCTGACCCTGACGACCAAGACGCGGTCGCTGCGCCGCAAGGCGAAGGTGCGGATCGACGGGCGGCTGAACCCGTCGGCCCCGGGCGCCCGTGTCGAGGTCGTGATGCGTGACGCCGGCAACGCCCGCGTGACGCGGCAGATCGCGACGGTTCGCTCCGACGGCAAGTTCTCGGCGAACTTCACCGTCTCGCGGACGTCCTACTTCGTCGCCCAGTGGGCCGGCGATTCGGACCGCAACAGCGACGGCTCGCCCGCCCTGCGGGTGACGGTGGGCCGCTAGAGGCTCCGCGGGTCCGGCGGCGGTGGCGCTTCGGCGCCGCCGCCGCCGTGCTTGCGCACGTTGTCCGCGTGGATCTCGCGCTGGCGCTTCGTGTCGCGCCCGGGCGGCAGCTTCGCCTTCTCCTCACCGCGCTCGACGGCGTCGAGGTAGTCCACGTCCTCGTCGAGGATGCGCAGCGCCGTCTCGCGCGAGTGCGGCGAGCCGTGCCCCGGCACCACGGTCTCGGCCGCCTCGACCAGCGGCGCCAGGCGCGCCAGGGTGGCGCGGTAGTCGTCCAGCGAGCCGGCTGAGGCGATGAGCGGGATCTCCACGTCGGACAGGTAGTCGCCGCAGACCAGCACGCCGGCGAAGCGGGCGAGGAACGCGGTGCCGTCGGGGGCGTGACCGTCGGCGGGGTGCAGCTCGATCTCGGCGTCGCCGATCTCGATCGAGCCGGGCACGGGCAGCTCCTGGTAGGCGCCGAGCGACAGCGGCGCGGCGCGCTCCACGTAGTGCTCGGCATCGGCGTCGCGCAGCTCGCGCTGGGCGCCGCCGGGCTCGCTGCGCAGGCGCTCGGCCGTCTGCCAGCCCACGCCGAGCGCCAGTCCGGGGAACGCGAGGCGCCCGAGCAGGTGGTCGTAGTCGGCGTGCGTGGCCAGCAGCCCGTCGGGCTCGAACCCGGCCTGGGCGAGCAGCGTCGGCAGGATGTCGAGCTCGTCGGGGAAGTACGGCGAGTCCACGAGCAGGCATTCGTCGCCGCGGCGGATGGCGGTGGCGGTGGTCTGCCAGAGCCGGCTCGTGACCACCACCACGTCGTGGTGGACGGCTACCGCTCTCAGGGCGCGGCCCGGCCGCCCGTCACGCGACCTTCAGCAGCTTGGCCGCGTCACGGAGCGTCTTGACCTCCTCGGTCGGCTTCTTCTGCCCCGACTCGAGCTTCTGGCCGCGCCTGTTCACCCAGATCACCGGCACGCGCTGCTTGAGGCAGGGCTCGACGTCGGTCTCGTAGCCGCTGGCGATGTGCACCCAGCCGGACTTGCCGCCCACCCGCCGCGCGCACTCCTTGAAGTGGGCGGGGTCGGGCTTGTAGCTGCGCACCTGCTGGGCCGTCACCACGAGGTCGAAGTCCACCCGGAAGTGGCGGCGCGTGGCGCCCAGCAGCTTGTCGTCCACGTTCGAGAGGATCCCGATCTCGAACTTCTTGGCGAAGCGCTCGAGCTGGGCGTTGGTCTCGCGGAAGGCCGGCCAGCGCGGCACGCTGGAGGGCAGGAAGCCGGAGCGCGAGGGCTCGAGGTCCCAGTTCAGCTCCTTCGCGCAGCGCACGGCCGTGCGGCGCAGAACCTCGGCGTAGAGCTCGTACGAGCCGCGCTCGATCTCGCGCTGGATCTCGATGAAATGCGGGGCGAGCGCGTTCTTGTCGATCGTGAAGCCGTCGCGGTCGGCCTCCTTCTGGAACGCGTCGTAGGCCCCGGTCTCCCAGTCGATCAGGGTGCCGTAGCAGTCGAACGTGACGAAGCGGACTTCCTTGGGGAGGGGCAAGTGTCTCCTCGGGCTGGGGGTCGGTTTTCGATAGGGTGCCCGCCGGCCGTGGCCCTGCTCCGGCCGCCGTGGGGCGCACATCTTAGATTTTCATGGACCTCCTCGAATATCAGGGCAAGCAGCTCTTCCGGAAGCACGGCGTCCCGACGCCTGAGGGACGCCCGGCCGCGAGCGTGGAGGAGGCCGTCGAGGCGGCCGAGGCGCTGGGCTACCCGGTGGTCGTCAAGGCCCAGGTGCTGATCGGTGGGCGCGGCAAGGCGGGCGGCATCAAGCTCGCCAAGGACCGCGGCGAGGCCGAGGAGCACGCCAAGGCGATCCTCGGGATGGACATCCGCGGTTTCACCGTGCACGAGCTGTACATCGAGAAGGCCTCCGACATCGCCGAGGAGTACTACGCGGCGATCCTGCTCGACCGCACGGCCAAGAAGCCGCTGGCGATGCTGTCGAAGATGGGCGGCATGGACGTGGAGGCGGTCGCCGAGGAGGACCCCGACGCGCTGGTGCGGGTGCACATCGACCCGCTGATCGGGTTCTCCGACTTCCACGCGCGCCGCCTGGCCTTCGCCGCCGGCATCGCGCCCGACGTGATCCGCCCGGTGGGCGCGCTGCTCTCCAAGCTCTACGACGCGTTCGTGGCCGAGGACGCGGTGCTGGTGGAGGTCAACCCGCTGCTCGTGACCGGCGAGCGCCAGGTCGTGGCGCTCGACGCGAAGGTCACGGTCGACGGCAACGCCCTGTTCCGCCACGAGGACACGAGCGCGTTCCGCAACGTCTCCGACGAGGACCCGCAGGAGCGGATGGCCAAGGAGCGCGGCCTCACCTACGTGAAGCTCGACGGCGACGTCGGGATCCTGGGCAACGGCGCCGGGCTCGTGATGTCCACGCTCGACGTGGTCGCCCAGGCCGGCGGCTCGCCCGCGAACTTCCTGGACGCCGGCGGCGGCTCCAAGGCCGAGGCGATCGTGGACGCGGTCGAGGTGATCCTCTCGGACGAGAAGGTCCGTGCGGTGCTGTTCAACATCTTCGGCGGGATCACGCGCTGCGACGAGGTCGCGCGCGGGCTCGTGACCGCGTTCGGCCAGATCGACGTGAAGGTGCCGTTCGTGGTGCGCCTCGACGGCACCAACGACGTGGAGGGGCGGGAGATCCTCGCCGAGGCGAACCTGCCGAACGTGACGGTCGAGAAGACCATGGACGGGGCCGCGGCGCGCGTGGTGGAGCTGGCCAGTGCGGGGGCTCCGGCGTGAGCGTTCTCGTCGACTCCGGCACCAAGCTCGCCGTGGCGGGGCTCACCGGTCGCGAGGGCTCGTTCCATGGCCTGAACAACCGCAACTACGGGACCGATCTCGTCGCGGGCGTAACCCCGGGGAAGGGCGGCCAGGACGTCGAGGGCGTTCCCGTCTTCGACACCATGCACAAGGCCGTCGAGGAGGCCGGCGCCAACACGGCGATGATCTTCGTGCCGCCGCGGTTCGCCGCCGACTCGATCCTCGAGGCCGCCGACGCCGGCATCGAGCTGGTGATCGCGATCACCGAGGGCATCCCGGTCCACGACATGCTGCGCGTGTACACGCACCTGCGCCGCGGCTCCACCCGGCTCGTGGGGCCCAACTGCCCGGGCATCCTGTCGCCGGGCAAGGCCAACGTGGGGATCATCCCCGCGCACTTCTTCTCCGAGGGCAACGTCGGGCTCGTGTCGCGGTCCGGCACGCTGACCTACCAGATCGGCAACGAGCTGGCCCAGCGCGGATTCGGCAACTCGTCGATCGTGGGGATCGGCGGCGACCCGATCGCGGGCTCCTCGTTCATCGAGATCATCGAGCTGTTCGAGCAGGACCCGGAGACGGAGCTGATCGTGATGTGCGGCGAGATCGGCGGCGAGGAGGAGGAGCGCACGGCCGAGTACGTGCGCGAGAACGTCTCGAAGCCGGTGGTCGCCTACATCGCCGGCTTCACGGCGCCGCCCGGCAAGACCATGGGCCACGCCGGCGCGATCATCTCGGGCTCGAAGGGCACCGCGGCCGCGAAGGCCGAGGCGCTCGAGGCCGCCGGCATCCGCGTCGGGCGCACGCCCACGCAGGTGGCCGAGGTGGCGGCGGAGATCGCCGCAACGACGGTTTAGCCGCCCCCCCGCAAACTACCCCTAAACGGCGGTGTTGGCGCGTCGCCACTTGGTCGATTAAGGCTGGATGCAGCCGAATCCGCATGAAGCATCACGGTCGCGGCGGCTCGCGGGCGCCTGCGGCGCCGGGGCCGCCGGCATCGGCTCGATCGCGATGTCGGGCTGGATCACCGGGGTCGACCTGCTGAAGAGCGTCGTGCCCGGCCTCGTGACGATGAAGGCGAACACGGCGCTGTGCCTCATGCTGTGCGGCGGGGCGCTGGCGGTGCTGGCCTCGCAGCGCGCGTCCGACCGGGCGAGGGCGGCCGCCGGTGCGGGCGCCGCAGCCGCGGGGCTGCTCGCGCTGGTGGTGCTCAGCCAGTACGTCCACGGACGCGACCTCGGGGTCGACACGCTCCTCTTCGACGAGCCCGGCGGCACCGTCGGGACGGTGCACCCGGGGCGGATGGCCCTCAACACGGCCTTCGCCACGATCCTCTTCTCCGTCGCGCTCCAGCTCCTTCCGGCGCGCCGCGCGCCGCGCGTGGCCACTGCCGCGGCGCTGGCCATCCTCGCGATGAGCTTCCTCGCACTCGTCGGCTACACGAGCGGCGTCACCTCGCTCTACGGCGTCCTGACGCAGACGCAGATGGCGGTACCGACGGCCGCGGCGTTCCTCCTGCTGGGCGGGGGCCTGATCCTGGCACGGCCGGAGAGCGGCCCCATGCGGCTGCTCTCGGCAGGCGACCTCGGCGGGAGCCTGGCGCGCCGGCTGCTTCCGGTCGTCGTGGTCGTCCCGGTCATCCTCGCGCTTGCCCGGCTGAAGGGCCAGGATCTCGGCCTCTACGGCACCCGGACCGGTGTCTGGCTGTTCGTGGCCGCCGTCGTCCTGCTGATGGTCCCACTGGTGTGGAACGCGGCGAAGTCACTCTCGCTTGCGGAACGCGACCGCGCCCGCGGTGCGCGCATCAACCACGTTCGCTACGAGGTCTCGCGCACGCTGGCACGGGCGCGTACGGCCGGCGACGCGTTGCCGCGGGTGCTCGCGACGGCCTGCACGGGGTTGGGCTGGGAGCTGGGCGCGGTCTGGCTGCGCGGCGAGGACGGCATGCTGCGCTGCACCGAGGCGTGGGCGGTCGACGACGAGGTCCGGGACGAGTTCCGCAGCGCGCACGACGGCGTCTCCCTCGCACCGGGCCAAGGCGTTGCCGGCAAGGTGACCCAGGCGGGTGAGCCCCTGTGGGTCGACGACGCAGCCGGCGCGCGGGGCCGCGAGGCGCTCCTCACGCGGCTCGGCATCCGGGGTGCCTTCTGCGTTCCCGTCATGGTCGGCGATCGCGTCCACGGGGCGATCGAGCTCTTCGCCCGCACGGCGGCCGAGCCGGACCCGGAGCTGCTCGAGGCGGTTGCGTCGGTCGGGACCGAGCTGGGCCTGGTGATCGAGCGCCACAAGTTCGAGACAGCGCGCCGGGCGGCCGAGGAGCGCTTCCGGCTGTCGTTCGAGCGCTCGGTCGTGGGCATGGCCGTCACCTCGCTCGAGAATCGCTGGCTGGAGGTGAACCCGGCGCTCTGCAGGTTGCTCGGCTACTCGGTCGCGAATCTGCAGGAGCTCACGTGGCAGGACGTCACGCACCCCGACGACGTCGCCCGCGACACGGCGACGGTCAGGCGCGCCCTGGAGGGCCGCGAGCCGCACTTCGAGAGCGAGAAGCGCTATGTCCGCTCGGACGGGTCGATCGTCTGGGGCCACGTCACCGGCGCTCTGATCCGGGACGCCGCGGGTGAGCCGCTCCACTGGGTGATCCAGATCGTGGACGTCACGGAGCGCAGGCGGGCCGAGGCGGAGGCCGCTACCGCGCGCGACAGCGCGATCGAGGCGTCGCGCCTGAAGTCCGAGTTCCTCGCGAACATGAGCCACGAGATCCGCACGCCGATGAACGGCGTCATCGGGATGACCGAGCTGCTGCTCGAGAGCCCGCTGGACGACGAGCAGCGGGAGTACGCCCGCCTGCTGCACACCTCGGGCGAGACCCTGATGGCGATCGTCAACGAGATCCTCGACCTGTCGAAGATCGAAGCGGGCAAGGTCGAGATCGACCGGATGGAGTTCGGGCTCACGGACGCCGTGGAGGACGTGGGGGAGCTGTTCGCGGAACGTGCCCACTCGAAGGGCGTCGAGCTGTCGGTGCTGGTGGAGAGCGACGTACCGGCACGCGCGATCGGCGACGAGGTCCGCATCAGGCGGATCCTCGGCAACCTCGTGGCCAACGCGGTCAAGTTCACCGGCGCGGGCGAGGTGCGCGTGCGCGCGTCCGTGGCCGACTCGTCCGCCGACGCGAAGATGGTCCTGTTCGAGGTTGCCGACACCGGCATCGGTATCGAGCCGGACCGCCTCGAGCGGCTGTTCGAGCCGTTCACGCAGGCCGACAGCTCGACGACCCGCAACTACGGCGGCACCGGGCTCGGCCTGACGATCGCGCGCCAGCTGACGGAGCTGATGGGCGGCGAGCTCGGTGCCGAGACCCGGCCCGGCGAGGGGAGCCGCTTCTGGTTCCGGCTGCCGCTCGAGCCCGCCGCGCCGGGCAACACGCAGCCCCCGGCCGCGGCTGCGTCGCTCGAGGGTCAGCGCCTGATCGTGGTCGACGACAACGCCACGAACCGGACGATCATCGCTCGGCACGGAACGGCCTGGGGGATGCGGGTCGACGCTGCCGCGAACGGCGAGGAGGCGCTGCAGTTGATGCGCGCCGCCGCCGCCGCCGGCGACCCCTACGCGTTCGGCGCGCTCGACATGCACATGCCGGGGATGGACGGCCTCGAGGTGGCCCGCGCGGTGAAGGCGGATCCCGCCCTGCGGCACATGCGCCTCATGCTCCAGACCTCGTCGTTCGACGGCCGCCGTGCCGCGCGCGAGGCCGGGGTGAGCTACGTGCTGCGGAAGCCGATCCGAAGGGCGCGCTTCCTCGACGGGCTCCTCCGCCGCGAGCACGCCCAGGCGAGCGCGGCGCCGGAGGGCGTGGCCGCCACGGCGCGGGGCGCCACGGTCCTGGTCGCGGAGGACAACGAGATCAACCGCGTGCTGGCGGTCCACATGCTCACCCGCCGAGGCATCCGGGTCGACGTGGCGGCCGACGGCCGGGCCGCGGTCGAGATGGCGGCCCGCACGCGCTACGACGCGGTGCTGATGGATTGCCACATGCCCGTCATGGACGGCTTCGACGCCACCCGTGCCATCCGCCGTGCCGAGGCCGGCGCCCACCGCGTGCCGGTGATCGCGGTCACCGCCAGCTCGATGGCCGACGACCGGAGGCGCTGCACAGCGGCCGGCATGGACGACTTCCTCTCGAAGCCGCTGAATCAGCGGCAGTTCGATGCCACGCTGTCGCGCTGGATCGGGACCGCGCCGGAGGGCGAGCCCGCGGACGAGCGGTCCGCGGACGAGGCCGAGGCCGCCGCGGCGCCGGCACTCGACCCGCGGACGATCGAGCGCCTGCGCTCCGAGCTGCGCGACGACGGCGTCGTGCGCCGGCTCCTGGAGATGTTCAGGGACCAGACGCGGGAGCGTCTCGACGCCGTCGACGCGGCCGCCGCCGCCGGGGACGCGGACGCGCTGCGACTCGTCGCCCACACGATCAAGGGCGGCGCGGCGAGCGTCGGCGCTCCACGGGTGCGCGATGCCGCCGAGAGCGTCGAGCGGGCGGCGCGCGAAGGCCGCCTCGAAGAGGCGAACGACTTCATTCACGAACTCAGAACCGAATTTGAGCGCAGCAGAGAGGCGCTCGAGGAACAGGAGGTGATGGCATGACCGACCCAGACACGACCAACGGCCTGATCGTCGTCGATCGCGCGGGCCGCGGCAGCGAGCCGAAGGAGGGACGCATCAGCGTGCTGATCGCGGACGACGACCCGATCGCGCGGACGCTCGTCGAGGCGATGATCGCGACCGACGAAGGGCTCGAGCTGGTGGGCTCGGCGGAGGATGCCCGCGAGGCCGTCGAACTGGCCGAGCGGCACCGGCCCGACGTCGCGGTGCTCGACTGGATGATGCCCGGCGGCGGCGGCCCGGCCGCGGCGCAGGGCATCGCCGACGTCAGCCCCGACACGATGGTCACCGCGCTCACCTCTTCGAACACCGCCGAGGCGTCGTTCGACATGGGCCGCGCTGGCGCGACGGGCTTCCTCGTCAAGGGCGCCTCCGCGGAGGAGTTCGTCGGCTCGATCCGCCAGCTCGTGCGGATTCGCGGGATGCAGGCGTCCTAGCGGCGCTTCAGCGCGAGGGCGGCGGCGGCTCCTATCGCCAGGGCTCCGGCCGCCTGCCTGACGCGCGTCTTCATCGCCCCTCGGGGGTACGCTCGCTTCGCTCGCTCAGAGAGCCCCCCGAGTGGCGACGACGCCGCGCGTCCGATGGGGCGTTGCAGGCCCTCTCCCTTATTGCTCGCCGTTGGCTTTGGGCGGACGGCGAGCGTTTGGGCTGGGCGAGGAGCGACTTCGCCGGCGGCGGGGCCTGCGGCTTCGCCCGAAGCGGCGGCTTCGCCGGCGGCACCGTCGGCTTCGCGCCGCACCCGCGGCTCCTCGCCCGCCGGCTCCGGCGGCTCCAGTACCGCGGGCGCGGGCGCCGGCTGCAGCTCGAGCGGGAGCCAGGCTCGGCTCGGCAGGTCGGCCAGCGCGGTGCGCACCCGCGCCAGGTCGGCCGGGTCGCTCATCCCCATGCGCGAGGCCACGCGCTCCAGCGCCCGCGCGCGCTTCCAGGCGAGCCGCATCGGGTCGCAGCGCAGGACCGGCGCCATGGCGGCGTCGGGGATCCCGCGGTTCAGCGACAGGTCGAGCAGCGCCCGGTCGGCCGGGTCGAGCCGCCGGATGCAGCTCTCCAGGCGCTCCGGGACGATCGCGACGCGCAAAGAGGGCAGGGCTGAGGTGCGCGCACCGGGCATCGCGATCGCGATGCTAAAGGCGGGGTCGGAGGGCACCCGTTATCGTCAATCGCATGGAGGCCGTGAAGCCGATCACCTTCGCCCGCGGGGCCCCGTCGCTCGACATCGTCGCCGTCGACGACCTGAGCCAGGCCGCGCAGCGGGCGTTCGAGAAGGACCCGGCCGGGGCGTTCATGTACGGCACGTCGGGCGGCTACCCGGGCCTGCGCGAGTGGATCGCGCAGAAGCACGGGGTGGCCCGCGAGCAGGTGATCGCCACCAACGGCTCGATGCAGGCCGACGCGTTCCTGTTCCAGCGCAACGTCAAGCGCGGCGACACCGTGGTGGTCGAGAAGCCCACCTACGACCGCACGCTGCTCGCCCTGCGCGAGATGGGCGCCGACATCCTCGCGATCCCGGTCGAGCCCGACGGCATCGACGTCGAGGCGCTCGCCCGCGAGCTCGAGGCCGGCAAGCGGCCGACGCTCGCCCACATCATCCCCAACTTCCACAACCCGGCCGGGGTCACGCTCTCGCTCGAGAAGCGCCGCCGCCTGCTCGAGCTGGCGACGCACTACGACTTCACGATCTTCGAGGACGACCCCTACGGCGAGCTTCGCTTCGAGGGCGAGCAGCTGCCGAGCATGCTGGACCTCGACGACGGCGACCGCGTGGTCTTCGCGTCGTCGTTCTCGAAGACGGTCTGCCCGGGCATCCGGGTCGGCTACCTCGTCGGCCCCGAGCAGGTGATCGGCGAGATCCTGAAGCGGGCCACGAACACCTACATCTCGCCGAGCATGGTGTCCCAGTCGATCGTCGCGGAGTTCTGCACCTCCGGCGCGATCGACCGCTCGATCGAGACCGTCAAGAACGCGCTCCGCGAGCGCCGCGACGCCGTCTGCTCGGCCCTCACGAGCAAGATCCCCGACGCGAAGTTCACGCCCCCCGAGGGCGGCTACTTCCTGTGGGTCGAGCTGCCCGAGGGCGCCGACGTGGACGCCCTCGCCGCCGCCGCCAAGGACCGCGGCGTGGTCTTCGTGAAGGGCACCGACTTCGTGCTCGAGGGCGGCCTCAACACGCTGCGCCTCGCCTACTCGGGCGTCACGCCCGACCAGATCGAGGAGGGCATCGGCCGCCTGGCCGACGCCTACCGCGGTCTCAGCGTCGCCGCCTGAGCGGAGCGGTGCCGCTCCATCCCGCAGCGGCGCGCTAGCTGTCCTGCCCACGGACGTTGTGAACGCGGCTGATCGGCGGCCGGTCCCCGAGCGAGCTGTGCGGCCTGCGACGGTTGTAGTAGCGCAGGAACGATCGCAGGCTCTTCGCACGCTCAGTCGAGCTCGGGTAGCGGTGGGCGTAGGCCCACTCGTTCTGGAGCGTCTGGATGAAGCGCTCGGCCTTGCCGTTCCAGCGCGGCGTGTAGGGCGGCGGGGTGATGTGGCGGGCGCCGATCCGCGCGAGCAGCTCCCCGAACGGCCGCGAGCGCACGTAGACGAGCGCGTTGTCGGTCATCACCGCCTCGGGCGGGTCGAGGCCGAGCTCGGCGAACCAGGCGAGCGCGCGCTCGAGCGTCTTCGCGTTCGTGTGCTTGTCCTCGCGCCCGTGCAGCTCGACGTAGGCGAGCCGGCTGTGGTCGTCGACGACGACGTGCAGGTAGTCGTAGCCGGCCCCGCGGTTGCGGGCCAGCTCGGTCCGCTCCCCGGTCACGCGGTGCCCCGGGAGCACGAAGCGCGCGAGCCGCTTGACGTCCATGTGCAGCAGCGCCCCCGGCCGCGACCACTCGTAGCGGCGGTAGCTCTGGCGCTCGGAGCGCCGGCGGCGCGAGAGCCCGTGGCGGCGCAGCACCTTCCAGACCGTCGAGCGCGCGCGGCGGACGATCCCGGCCAGGCGGCCTGGGCCGAGCCCCGTCTCGCGGCGCGCGCGCAGGATCGGCTCCTCCTCGGCCGCGGTCAGCCGCCGTGGCGAGCGCTGCGGGCGCGATGAGCGGTCGAGCCACCAATCGCCCGTAGCTCTGCTGGATGGAGCTTCGGTCTTGAACCGATGCCACCAGCGGTGGGCGGTCGCCGGCGAGACGCTGAAGGCGGCGGCCGCCGCCTTCAACGTCATCCCGTCCTCGATCGCAGCGACGAGCGCCTGGCGTCCCGCAGGTCCGAGCGCGGCCCTAGGGTGCGTGTTCATCCGGGTCCTCCTTGAGGTGTGAGTTCGCAGACCCACAGCCTCGGGACGGGCCCGGATGCCTCCTCAGGCGTTCACAACGTGTGTGGGCGGGTCAGCTAGTCCTTCAGGAAGCTCGGCACGTCGATGTCGTCGTCGCCTATCTCGAGCGACGAGCGCTCGCGGTCGTCGAACACCGGCGTGCGGCCGGCCGAGGCATCGGACGGCGGGGTGCGCCGCGGGCGGTCGCGGTCGCGCTCGCGCGGCGCGGGCCGGGTGACGTCGAACAGGCCGCCGCTCGCGGACTCGCGCCGGTCGAAGCCGGTGGCGATGACCGTCACGCGCAGGTCGTCCGTGGCCGACTCGTCGATGACCGCGCCGAAGATGATGTTCGAGTCCGACGCGGCCGCGCTCTGGATGATCTCGGCCGCCTCGTTCACCTCGAACAGCCCGAGGTCGTTGCCGCCGGTGATGTTGAGCAGGATGCCGGTGGCGCCCTCGACCGACTTCTCGAGCAGCGGGCTCGAGATCGCGGCCTTCGCCGCCTCGGCCGCGCGGCTCTCGCCGCTGGCGGCCCCGATGCCCATCAGGGCGGAGCCGGCGTCGTGCATGATCGTCCGCACGTCGGCGAAGTCGAGGTTGATCAGGCCCGGGATCGTGATCAGGTCGGTGATGCCCTGCACGCCCTGGCGCAGGACGTCGTCGGCCATCCGGAAGGCGTCGAGGATGCTCGTGCGGCGCTCGACGATCCCGAGCAGCTTCTCGTTCGGGATCACGATCAGCGTGTCGACCTGCTCGCCGAGGCGGTCGATCCCGTCCTCGGCCTGGCGCGTGCGCTGGCTGCCCTCGAAGATGAACGGCTTCGTGACGACGCCGACCGTGAGCGCGCCGATCTCGTGCTTGGCGATCTCGGCGATGACGGGCGCCGCTCCGGTGCCCGTGCCGCCGCCCTCGCCGGCGGTCACGAAGACCATGTCGGCGCCCTTCAGCGCCTCCTTGATCTCGTCGCGGCTCTCGTTGGCCGCGCCGTAGCCGGTCTCGGGGTTCGCGCCCGCGCCGAGGCCGCGCGTGAGCTGGCCGCCGATCTGGAGCTTGATGTCGGCGTCGCACATCTGCAGCGCCTGAGCATCCGTGTTGACCGCGATGAACTCGACGCCCTTGAGGCCGGCATCGACCATCCGGTTGACCGCGTTCGTGCCGCCGCCACCTACGCCGACGACCTTGATCACCGCCAGGTAGCTACCCGTCGTGTCCATCGCTCCCAGTTTCCATGTCGGGTCCCTCCCGCCGGCGGCCGAACGGTGCCTTCATTCCGTCCGACTCTCAAGTGATAGTTGAGAGTTTTGCCCCCGGTCGGGACGTCGCAAATTCCGCACTGTAGGGGGTTTTCGGGCGAACTGTCAATCAGCGGCAAGATCTCGTGCGGCCGCCGTAAAGTCTGAAGCGGTGGTCGAGGGTCCTAACCCTCAAGGAGTGGTCGAGGGTTGGGGCGCGGTGGCCGCGGGCGCGGCCGGGGCGGGCTGAGCCTGGGTGGCACCGGGCGGCGTGGCCGCGCCGGGCGCGGGCGTGGCGCCGGGCGTCGCGGGGGAGGCGGCTCCCCCCGGTGCCGCGGGGGCGGCGCCGGGCGCCGGCGTCGCGCCGGTGCCGGCGGGCGGCTGCTCGGGCTCGGGCTGGGGCACGTCCACGCCGCCGGCCACCGGGCGGTCCGGCAGCGAGACGTCCACGTACGAGGCCCCGCGGCTCTCCTCGTCGGCGAGGATCGCCGCCGCGGCGGCCCATTTCCCGGCCAGGTTGCCCGCGTCGCCGAGGATCACCTGCGGCCCGCTCTCGAGGTACGCCACGAGTCCCTTCGCCGACAGGTACCGGACCCGCTCGATCCGCGCGCGCAGGCTCGCCGGCGCCGCCGCCGCGACCGCCACGAGCTGCCGCGCCCGGCCGCGCCCCAGCCGGCCGCTGCCGGGCACCGAGGCCACGTTGATCACCGGCACGTCGCCGGCCCTCACGCCCTTCAGCACGGATCCGTCGCCGGCCACGGCCATCCTCTTGCCGGGCGCCACGAGCACGGCGACGGCCGGCGACTGCACGACCTCGATCGTCATGCCGTGCGGGAAGTCGGTCCTCACGCGCAGGTCGGCCACCGCCGCGCCCACCGGCAGCGCGCGCCGCAGCGCCTCCTCGTCCACGTGCAGCGTGCTCATCCCGCGCGCCGTGGCCTCGAGCCGGGCGCGGATCCGCGGGGCGTCGTCGGTCCGGATGCCGGTGACCTTCACGTCCTCGACCGCCACGAACGACGAGTCGCGGAACCACGCGAAGTAGAGCGTCGCGAGCAGCGCCAGCACGCCGAGCGCCACGAGCAGGCGCCCCCTCATGCGCGGCGACAGCGAGCCCACGCGCGTGCGCAGCGCGCCGGCCCCGTGGCCGATCGCTCCCGGCACCATCCGCAGCGCGACCCTCACGAGTACAGCTCCGCCGCGTCGACGTCGCCGAGCAGCTGTACCTCGGGCTCGAGCTCGACGCCGAACCGCTCGCGCACCCGCCGCCTGCCTTCGGCCATCAGCGCGATCACGTCGGCGGTCGTCGCCTCGCCCATGTTCTCCACGAAGTTCGCGTGCTTCTCGGAGAAGCGCGCACCGCCCACGGTCAGGCCGCGGCAGCCGGCCGCGTCGAGCAGCATCCCCGCGCTGCGACCTTCGGCGCGCGGGTCATCCGGGTTCTTGAAGGTCGATCCGAAGGTCTTGATCCCCGAGGGCTGGGCCGCCTTGCGCTGGGCGCGCATCTCGGCGAGCGTGCGCTTGACGGCCGCGGGGTCGGCGGGCGACAGCCGGAACGAAGCGCGCGCCACCACCTCGCCCGGCTTCAGGTTCGACCGCCGGTAGCGGAAGCCGAGGTCCTCCGGCCGCCTGCGCCCCACGCCGTCGGCGCTCGCGATCTCCACCCAGTCGAGCACCCGCGAGAGGTCGCCGCCGTACGCGTTCGCGTTCATCTTCACGGCGCCGCCGACGGTGCCGGGGATGTTCACGCCGAACTCCAGCCCGCTGAGGCCCTCGCGCGCCGCGCGCGCCGAGGCCTGCGGAAGGCGCGCACCGCCGCCGCAGAGCAGCCGGTCGCCGTCCGGCTCGATCGTGGCGAGCTCGCCGTCCAGCTTCAGCACCAGTCCTCGGAATCCCTCATCGGCCACCAACAGGTTCGAGCCGGAGCCGACCACTCCTACCTCCAGGTGGTACTCGCGCGCCCAGCTCAGCAGCTCGGCGAGCCGCTCGGAGCGGTCCGGCCGGGCGAACCAGTCGGCGTGCCCGCCGGTGCGGATCGTGGTGAGCCGCTCGAGCGGGTAACCGGCCTGCGCGCCGGGCGGGGCGTCGGTCATGCGGCGAGCCTCCGTGCGAGGCCGTCCACGTCGCCGGCCCCGAGCGTTATCGCCAGGTCGCCCTCCCGCAGCTCGGCGGACAGCAGCCGCTCGGCGTCGTCGATGCCCGGGGTCCAGTAGACGGGCCGCCCGCGCGCGGCATCCGCGGCCGCCGCCGCCACGAGCCAGCCGCTCACGCCGGGGAAGTCTTCGGCCCGCTCGCGCGCGGGGTAGACGTCCAGCACGCACACGAGGTCCGCGATGGCGAGCGCCCGCCCGAAGTCCCGCGCAAGGGCCCGCGTGCGCGAGTAGAGATGCGGCTGGAAGCACGCGACGAGCCGCCGCGGCCCCAGCGTGCGCGCCGCCTCCAGGGTGGCCCGCACCTCGGTCGGGTGATGCGCGTAGTCGTCGTACACGGCCGCCCCGGCGGCGCTCCGGCCGTGCCACTCGAAGCGCCGCGCGACCCCCGGGAAGCTCGCCAGCGCCGCCGCGCTCTCCTCGAGATCGACCCCCGCCTCGCGGCAGGCGGCCGCCGCGGCCAGGGCGTTCAGCACGTTGTGGGCGCCCGGCACGCGCAGCGCGAAGCCGGCTCCGTCGACACGGAAGCGCGCGCCGTCCGCGCCGAGGCTCAGCTCGCGGGCGGCCAGGTCCCCGGCCTCGATCCCGAACCTGAGCGCATCGGCCTCGAGCTCGGCCTCCTCCCCCGCGATCGCCCGCTCCGCGCCCGACGCGAAGCGGTCGTACGCCCGCCGGATCTCGAGCTCGGACCGGTAGGTCGAGTGGTGGTCGAGCTCGGTGTTGGTGACCACGGCCACCTGCGGCGCGAGCTTGAGGAACGACCCGTCGGACTCGTCGGCCTCGACCACCACCCACTCGCCGCTCCTCCACTCGGCGTTGAGCCCGGTCGCGCGCAGCTCCCCGCCGATCAGGTACGAGGGCGAGCGCCCGCTCTCCAGGAGGATGTGCGCCGCCATCGCCGCCGTGGTCGTCTTGCCATGCGTGCCGCCGATCGCGATGCACGGCTTGAGCCGCGACGCCTCGGCCAGCAGGTCGCCGCGGTGCAGCACGGTGCCGATGCGCTCGGGGTTGTCGGCCGCGATCGCGGTGGAGACGACGACCTCCGCCCCGTCGGGCACGTTGGCCGCGTCGTGCCCGATGACCGGCTCGATCCCGGCCGCGCGCAGCGGCCCGCAGTAGGGCGAGTCGGCCCGGTCGGACCCGGTCACCTCCGCGCCGAGCGTGCGCGCGACGAGGGCGAGCCCGCTCATCCCGGCCCCGCCGATGCCCACGAAATGCAGCCGCCGGCCGGCCCACGCAGTCACGCGGCCGACATTACCGGCGGGATCGGCGCTAGAGCTGGGGCCCGGGGCCGGGCGGCCCCGGATCGGGCGAAGGCGGCTGGGGATCCGGCGACGGCGGCAGCGGCGGTCCCGGTCCGGGCCCGGGCATGGGCGGCGCGGGGTCGGGCCCTGGCGGCGCCGGCGTGGGCGGTCGTTCGGCTCGGGCGGTCACACGGCCATCGTCGCACACGCGGCGATAGGGTCCAAGCGAACTTCGAGATTTCAAGAGGAAAGGACCAGCGCATGCCCTGGGACCAGATGACGCCCCGTCAGTTCGACTCGATGGAGAAGGACCTCGACGGGATCTCACGCAAGACGATGCAGGACCACTACAAGCTCTACGAGGGCTACTGCAAGAAGACCAACGAGTGCCGCAAGATCCTCACCGAGTTCGACTACTCGGAGATCGAGGGCAACCAGGTCTACTCGCAGCTGCGCGCCGTCTCCGTGGACTACACCTTCGCGCTGCTCGGGATGAAGAACCACGAGCTGTACTTCGGCCACCTCGGCGGCGAGGGCGGCGAGCCGAGCGGCCGCTTCGCGGAGCTCGTCGAGCAGGAGCTCAACGGCGTGGACAAGTGGAAGGACGCCGTCCGCAAGGCCACCAAGGCCGCCCGCGGCTGGGTCATGGTCGGCTACGACCTGAACGACGGCTCGCTCTTCAACTACATCATGGACACCCAGAACCTCTGGGCCGTCTACAACATGGTTCCGGTGCTCGCGATCGACGTGTACGAGCACGCGTACGCGGCCGACTTCGGCGCGACCCCCGACGGGCGCGGCGAGTACGTCGAGGCGTTCTTCCGCAACCTCGACTGGGACCACGTCAACCGGCAGCTCGCGGCGGCCGAGGCCGCCAAGAAGGGCGCCGACGAGAGCAGCGCCACCGGCGGTGGCGAGAACACCTAGAGAGCCTGCGGCGATGGGCGCGCCCGGGTATCGTCTGCCCGGGAGGCGCCCTGCCGCATGACCACGCTCGACCTCACGATCAGCGAGAGGCCCGACGGAGTGCACATCGCGCTCAGCGGTGAGCTCGATCTCGCGACCGCGCCCAAGCTCGAGGACGAGCTGCGAAGCGCGGAGGAGCGCGGCGCCGGCGTGATCTTCCTCGACCTGCGGCCGCTCTCCTTCATGGACTCGAGCGGCCTCCGCGCGCTGCTGGCCGCCGACAGCCGCGCCCGCGAGGGCGGCCGCCGGCTGGTGCTCGTGCGCGGCGACGAGCGAGTGCAGCGGGTGCTGAAGATCACGCGGCTCGACGAGCGGCTGGAGATCATCGACGACCTGCCGGCGTCGGC
>DASVVS010000172.1:0-14229 GCA_036386455.1 Thermoleophilaceae bacterium | reverse complement strand
TTCGCGCAGCGCCAGCGCGCGGAGCTCGTGCCGGAGCCGGCCTAGGCGCAGGCGCCCGCGTGGGCGGCCTTCGCGGCGCGGCGGTAGTCGTCCTCGAGCCCGTCGAAGCGCTTCACGGTGAAGACCAGCGACTCGAGGTCGTTGAGCTCCGTGAACTCCGTTCCGAGCCGCTGGACGAGGCGCAGCGCCTCCTCCTCCATCTCGAGGAACGTGTAGATCGTGTGGACCGCCTCGGCCTGGGCCGGAAGCTGGACGTCGCGCAGCAGGTCGTACTCGTACTCGGCCGCGCGGGCTCCGCGGGCGACGACCTTGCCGAGGGCCACGGCCCGGGCGCGGGTGGGCTTGTGGCTCGTCATCGCGCGCACGCGGCCCTCCCAGGGCTTCATGCGGCGCTGGGCCTTGCGGCAGGCGCGCGACGCGGCCTTGCCCCAGGTGCGCAGGGAGCGCTCCGCGGCGGCCTGCTCCTTGCCGACGTCGACGCTCGCTCCGCCGCTGCCCTGCGTGGAGGCCGTGGCGGTCTGGACCGGGACGGGCGCCGTCGCCGGCGGGGCCGTCGCGGCGGAACCGCCGCAGCCGGTGATGCCGAGGACCGCGAGGATCGCGGCGAGCGCTGCTGTACGGATTCGAACCACTACGACTCAGCTATCGACCTGGCGCGCACGAGCTTGAGTCCGCTGCGAGGATCCCGGACGTGCCGGAGGTCGCGACGATCGGCGTGTACGGGTTCGACGGCCCCGCCTTCCTGTCCGCGCTGCGCGAGGCGGACGTGCGGCTGCTGATCGACGTGCGCCAGCGCCGCGGGGTGCGCGGCCCCGACTACGCGTGGGCCAACTCGAAGCGGCTGCAGGCGGCGCTCGCGGACGCCGGCATCGAGTACGAGCACCGGTCCGAGCTGGCGCCCACGACCGAGCTGCGGCAGCTCCAGTACCGCGCGGACGACGCCGCGGGCGTCGGCAAGCGCTCCCGCGAGCGGCTCGCGCCGGAGTACGTCGAGCGCTACACGCACGAGATCCTCGACGCCGTGGACCTCGAGGCGCTCGCCGCCGACCTCCCCTCCCCCGGGACGACCGCGCTCCTGTGCGTGGAGCGCGATCCGGAGGCCTGCCACCGCTCGCTGATCGCGGAGCGCCTGGCGGCCCTTCCGGGCGTATCGGTGAAGCACCTGCGCCCCGCTGCGTGAGCGCGGGGCGGAGAGCCCGCTAGCCGCGTCCGGACTTCTGCTGGACGAGCTGCTCGAGGAACGTCTCGGGCGGCAGGTTGGCCGGGGCGCCCGCGACCTTCGGCCAGAGCGCGTCCGCGAGCTGGACCGCGAGCTGACCGCGCGCCGGCGACTCGAGCGTCCAGCGCCGCTCGAGGAACGAGCGCACGGCGGCGAGCTCCTCGGGACCCACGGAGCTGACGTCCCAGACCCCGCCTGACGGGGGCGGGGTCGGCGGCCCCCAGCCCGGCGCGCCCACCAGCCGGGGCGGCGGGCCCGGCTTGGGCGCGGGCACCGCCTCCTCGTGGATCACGATCGTCCCGGCCGCGAGGTCGCCGAGCCGCTGGTTGCGCTTGGTCGCGAGGATGCTGACCATCCCCGGGATGTAGCTCGTCGGGATGCCCTCGATCAGCCGCAGCACGTTGCGGATCGCGCTCGACATGAAGTCCACCGGCTCTCCGCCGACCCGCACGACCCGCAGCCGCAGCGCCCGCTTGCCCGGCGTGCGCCCGTTCGAGAAGGTCTCGAACACCACGTCGTAGGCGTAGAGGATCAGCAGGACGGCGGGGATCATGATCGCGACGCCCGTGAGCCCGAGCGCGGACAGGGTGATCACGACGAGCAGGATCGCCAGCCCCTTGATGAGCAGATCGAGCATCTGCGCTATGAACCGTGATCCAAGACCCGCGAGCTGGAGCTCGAGCTCCACGCCCTCGGGCGTCGTGATCGTCAGCCGGTCCTCGTACTCCATGGGCACATGAACCTAGAGCGCTTTCAGTCCACGCGCAGCGCCCGCTGGGCCGAGCTCGACGATCTGCTGCGCCGGGCGGGCGGCAAGCCGGAGCGTCTCGGCCCGGCCGCGGTGCGCCGGATCGGCCGCCTCTACCGCGCCACGGCGGCCGACCTGGCCCTCGCGCGGCGGAGCTTCCCGGGCGACCCGATCGTGCCCCGGCTCGAGCGGCTCACCGTGGCGGCGCGGCAGGCCGTCTACGCCGAGCGCTCGCGCCGCCTCTCCCCCGTCCGCTTCTTCGGGACCGACTACTGGCGCCGCGTCCGCGAGCGCCCGCGCCTGCTCCTCCTGGCCGCCCTGCTGCTGATCGTGCCGGGGCTCCTCGGCGGGCTCTGGGCCGGAGAGGACCCGGGCGCCGCGATCGGGCTCGTGCCCGAGGACTTCCTCCCCACCGTCGAGTCGCCCGGCGGCGACCGCGGCCTCTCGGGCGCGGAGAGCGGCGTCTTCTCCAGCTCGGTGCTCACCAACAACATCCAGGTCGCGTTCATGGCGCTCGCGGCGGGCATCGCGCTGGGCCTGGGAACCGTGTTCGTGCTGCTGTTCAACGGGCTGGTGCTCGGCGTCGTGTTCGGGCTCACGATCGAGAACGGCCAGGGCACGCCGCTCGTGGAGCAGGTGGCGAGCCACGGGGTGCTCGAGCTCTCGTGCATCGTCGTGTCCGCGGCGGCGGGGCTGCGCCTGGGCGAGGCGATCCTGCGGCCGGGGCGGCGCAAGCGCGGCGATGCCCTCGTGGACGAGGCGCGCGGGGCGGTCGAGACGGTGATCGGCACCGCGCCGTGGCTCGTGGTGGCGGGGTTCGTCGAGGGCTTCGTGTCCCCGCGGGGGATCGGCTGGCTGCCGGCGGTGGTCGTCGGCGTCTCGCTCGCGGCGGTCTTCTGGGCGCTCGTGGTGGTGCGCGGCCGGCCGGCGCCCGCGGTGGAGGACGAGGACGGCGAGGCCGCGGCGCCGCTCGCTCAGAGCCGCGCCCGCGCCTTGGCCCTCAGGTAGGCGCGCACGCAGGCGGCGCCCAGCTCGGCGGGAGGCGATTCGATCACGCCCGCGCCCGCGCGCCGCACGAGCGTGGCGGCCTCCTCGCGGGCCCCCAGCACGTCGACGGCGGCGGCCGCCGTGTACACGTCGAGCTCGCGCTGCGGCGGGGTGGCGACGGCGCTCGCCAGGTCCGGGTCCGCGACGGAGGCGACCACCACCTCGTGACGCCTCGCCAGCACCGGCACGGCCTCCACCAGCGACTCGGCCGCCGACGGCTCGAGCAGGTCCGTCAGCACCAGCACGAACGAGCGCTTGGCCCCCTCGGCGATCCGGAAGGCCAGCTCGTAGTCGCTCTCCACGGCGGCCGGCTCGACGTCGAACAGCGTGTTGACCACGGCGCGACCGCCGTCGCGGCGCGGGCGCAGGTGGTGGCGGACCTCGGAGTCGAAGGCCACGGCGCCGATCCGGTCGCCCAGCTCGTCGGCCACCAGGGCCACCGCCGTGACCGCGTCGATCGCCGCGTCCAGCCGGGTCAGCTCGCCGAGCGGCGCGGCCATCAGGCGGCCGCAGTCGAGCAGGCACATCAGCTCGCGGTCGCGGTCCACGCGGTACTGGTTGCTCATCGGGCGGCCCATCCGCGCCGTCGCGCGCCAGTTGACCTGGCGGACGTCGTCGTCGGGGAGGTAGTCGCGGATCGACTCGAAGTCGGTGCCCAGGCCGAGCGGCCCGCGCCCGCGCTGGCCGCCCTCGAGGAAGCGCCCGCGCGCGACCGCCATGGCGATCCGCCGGGCCGACGGCAGGTCGGGGTAGACGACCAGCTCGCCGTCCTCCCCCGGGCGGTGGTACCAGGCACCCATCCGGAGCGGTCCGAGCGCGCGCACCGCCGGCGCCGGCAGCGGATGGCGGCCGCGCCGCAGCGGCGTGAGCGTGCCCTCCAGCCGCCAGTCGGCCTCGCGTGGCTCGAGGCGGACGTCGGGAGGCATCGGCTGGCGCACGCGAAGGACGCCCGCCGGCGCGGTGCCGAGCTCCACCTCCAGCGGGGCCGCGACGCCGCGCGCGAGGATCGACGGATGCGTGCGCTCGGCCCGCGGGGCGCGGCGCACCGTGAGGGCGTCGACCACCGTCGCGCCCGCCACGACGACCATCAGGAGCCCGGCGAGCCACACCGGCAGCACGAGCGCGCTCAGCGCCGCGGCCGCCAGCACCAGCGCGGCTCGCGGCGTGGGCGTCATCAGCGCGGGACGGGCACCGCGCCGAGCGCCGTGTTCACGGCCTCGTCCGGGCCGTAGCGCTCGAGCTCGGCCTCCGGCGAGAGGACCAGCCGGTGGCGCAGCACCGGCCCCGCCATGTAGCCCACGTCGTCGGGCGTCACGAACGCGCGCCCGTACAGCCGCGCGCACGCCTTCGAGGCGGCCAGCAGGTGCACGGCCGCACGCGGGCTCGCGCCGAGCGTGACGCTCGGCAGCTCGCGGGTCTTGCGCACCACGTCCACCACGTAGCGCGCGACCTCCTCCGTCACCTCGGTCGCGTCCACTTGCGCCCGCACCTCGCGCAGGTCCTCGGGGGTGGCGACCGGCCGCACCTGATCGACCCCGCCGGCGTCCACGCCGCTGCGCGGCCGCTGGAGCATCGCCAGCTCCTGCTCGGCGGCCGGATAGTCCACCTCGATCTGCACGAGGAAGCGGTCGAGCTGTGCCTCGGGCAGCGGGTAGGTGCCCTCGTACTCGATCGGGTTCTGCGTGGCGACCACGAGGAACGGGTCCGGCAGCGGGTGCGGCTCGCCGTCCACGCTCACCTGCGCCTCCTGCATGGCCTCGAGCAGCGCGGCCTGGGTCTTCGGCGGGGTGCGGTTGATCTCGTCGGCCAGCAGCAGGTTGGCGAACACGGGCCCGGGCCGGAACGCCAGCTCGCCGGCGCGGATCGTCATCGTGCCGGTGAGGTCCGACGGGAGCATGTCCGGGGTGAACTGCACGCGGCGGAACTCGACGTCCAGCGCGCGGGCGAGCGAGTTCGCGAGCAGCGTCTTCGCCACGCCCGGCACGCCCTGCAGCAGCGCGTGGCCGCCCACGGCGAGCGTGCAGACGAGGAGCTCGAGCACGCGCTCCTGACCCACCACGACCTTCTGCACCTCGCCGGCGACCCGGCCGTAGAGGTCCCTCACGGAGCGGCCCCCGTCCTCACGACCGCCCTCCAGACAGCTTCGCCAGCGCCCGCCCGGCGGCGAGCACGTCGGGGTTGCGGCCCAGGACGGCCTCGGCCTCGTCGGCCTCCAGGCCGAGCTGCTCGGCGGCCTTGCGGATCTGCGGCTCGCCGGCCTCCGGGCCGAGCGCGGCGCGGCGGGCGAGACGCGCGCGCGCGGCGTCGCGCACCGGCGCGGCCGCCTCCTGCGGGTTGTGCGTGCGGGCCAGCGTCAGCGCCTGCGCGTCCACGAAGCGGCGGCGCGGCGGCGGCAGCGGCCGGCGCTCGTCCTCCGCCGGGCCGAAGCGGCGCCCGATCGCCCACATCATCGCGAGCGCCGCCAGTCCGAGGCCGCCGAGCGCCCACTTCCAGTCGGAGGGGAGCGCCGCGAGGCCACGCGTCTCCCCGAAGCCGTGCACGCCCTCGACGAATATCACCTTTCGGTCGCGCTCCCCCGCCAGGCCGAGGGCGAGCGCCGCGTTGTCCGCCTCGTCGAGCGCCGCGTTCTGGATCGGCGAGACGTCCGCGAGCAGCAGCGCGCGCCCGGCCCCCGACCTGCGCGCCACGAGCACCGGCCCCGTCTCGCCGCCCAGCAGCGGGAGGCCCTCGGCACCCTGCTCGAAGGTCCCGAATCCGGCCGCCTCGACCGTGCCGACCCTCCGCACCTCGGGCGCCGGGACGAGCGGCCTGAGCGAGTCGCTGCCCCCGTCCGACCACTCCGGCGCGTCGCCGACCACGCCCTCCAGCCAGTACGGCGCCGGCCCGCCCGCCACGAGCCGCCCGCCCGCGGCGAGGAAGTCCGACAGCACCTGGCCCTCGTCGGGCGCGAGACGGTCGGCGCCGAGCAGGAAGACCGTGGCCTCGGGGTCGGGGCTCGCGTCGCTCAGCGAGCCGCGCAGCCGCTCGACCGCGCGGCCGTCGCGCTCGAGCAGCTCCGCCAGGGCGGCCGTGCCGTCGGCCGTCGTGGAGTAGGAGCTGTACGGCGGGCCGGTCGGCTCCGGTGCGATCCGGTTGCCGATCGCCGCGATCGCGTTGAAGGCGACGACCACGGCGAGCACCACTAGCACCACGCGCCAGCCCACCGGCAGCGCCTGGAGCCGGCGTCGAACGCCTCTCACCGTGCCGTCTCCTTCAGCACCGCGTCCCAGCCCCTTCGCGAGCGCTCCACGTCGTCGCGCGAGGGCTCGTGCCCGCCGTACACGACACCGTCGAAGAGCGCCGCGAGCTGGTCGAACTCGGGCGAGCCCAGCGCGCGCGAGACCTCGCGGGTCGAGATGGACGGGCGGAAGCGGATCGCCTCGCGGGCGTCGAGCCGCAGCAGACCGGCCCGGAAGCGCAGGCGCACCGCCGCCTCGAGGTCGCCGTCGCGCTCGGCCCGGTCCGCCGCCCGCTCGAGCTCGCCGGCCGTCTCGCGCGTGGGGCCGGTGCCCGCGGCGCGCACCTCCGCCCCGGCCTGCGCATGGGCGCGCAGCGTGCGCGAGCCGAGCGTGGCCAGCAGCACCAGCAGCAGCGCGGCGCCGATGCTCCACAGCGTGACGCCGCCGCCCGGCGTGATGCTCGCCAGGTCGCGGAAGCGGTCCCCGATCCAGTCGCCGATCGGCTCGAGCTTCTCGCCGATCCACTCGAGGGCGCCCTTGAACGGACGCGGCAGGTCGCTGCCCTCGTAGCGGTTCGAGGAGAGGATGTCGCCGGCCTCGCCGCGCGGGTCGCTCGCCTCGGGCGGGTCGCCGCCGCGCGGGCCGAGCGCGGCGATCTCGTCGAGGCGCCGGTCCAGGTCCTCGCCGCGCGTGCCGGCGAGCGCGTCCTCCACGGCGTAGGCGCGGCCGTCGACGCGGTCCACCTGGCGGAGCTGCTCGAGGGCGGCGGGGTCGGTCTTCGCCCGCTCCGCGAGGGAGGCCAGCTCGGCCCGCGTCGCGTCGGTCGCGGCGGCTGTCGCGGGACCGGCGGCGGCCAGGGCGAGGACCGCCGCCAGGACACGCGCCGCGAGCCACCCCCGCCGCCGTCCGGCCCGACCGCGCACCGGCCGGCTTTCCGCGGCTCCGGTCAGCTCGACGACCGGTCCGGCGGCTCGGGCGGAGCCGGCGGCTCGGGCGGAGCCGGCGGCTCCCACCGCTGCGGCGGCTCGGGCGGAGCTTGGGGCAAGGGAGGCGGCTCCCACCGCTGCGGCGGTCCCGGCGGTCCCGCCTGCGGCGGCGGTGCCTGCTGCGGCGGCGGTGCCTGCTGTGGCGGATCCCAGGCCGGTGGAGCCGATCCCGGGGCGGGCGGCTGGCCCCACGCGGGCGGCGATGCTCCTCCCGGCGGCGGTGCTCCTCCCGGCGGCCCCGGAGCCCCGGGCGCCGCCGGAGCGCCCCACCCCGGCTGCTGCTGTCCCCACCCGGGCGCGGGCTGCTGCTCCCAGCCGGGCGCGGGCTGTGGCGCCACCCACGGCATCGACTGGATGGCCGCGGCGTCCGACGGGGCGCGGCCGCCCATCGCCTGCGCGAGCAGCTGCAGGTCGAACGCCTCCTTGCGCACGCGCAGGTCGAAGTAGAGGACCGTGAGCATGGCGGCCACGAACGGCGTGGTGATCACCTGCCCCGCCAGGCCGGCCAGCGCGCTGAGCACGATCGAGAGGGCGCTGTCGTCACCCACGGCCACGAACATCAGCGCCACGAGCAGCCCCTGCACCAGCCCGGCGATGATCGAGGAGAGCGTGTAGCCCGCGATCAGCAGCCCGAACGTGCGCCACCAGCGCCCCTTGATCAGCCGGTGCGAGCGCCCGAGCGAAGCGGCGCCCTTCGTCCCCTCCAGCAGCAGCACCGGCATCGCCAGGGAGAACGCGACGGTCACCCAGATGCCCGGGATGATCAGCAGCACGAACCCGCCGATCGTCGCGAGGAGCACCAGCAGCGAGACCCACAGGACCGAGTGCAGCCGCTTCATCGCGAAGCTGAGCGACTCCTGCCACGTGGTCGTGCCGCCCAGATAGGCGTTGCCGATCGCCTTGAAGCACGCCGCCGTGGTGAGCAGGTACACGAACGGCCCGAGGATCAGGAGGATGATGATCTGCCCGACCCAGTAGCCGGTCGAGGCGTCCACGCCGGCCTCGGGGGTGGCCGTGCCGCCGCCGAAGTCGCCGCTGCCGACGGTGTAGTCGTCGGGCACCGTCGAGAGCGTGATCAGCACGCTGAGGATCTGGATCGGCGCCGCGACCAGCAGCACGATCGTCGCGAGCGTGCCGAAGTTGCGCGTGGTCAGCTTGATCGCGGCGTCGATCTTCTGCCCGATGTCGAGCGGCCTGAGCCGCGGAACGCTGGGCGCTCCCTCCCCGTGTTGCTGCGGCCCGGCGTACTCCATGCGCGCCGCGGACTCTATCCCGGCTACGATCCGCGGCGCAATATGAGCGATCTCTCCCGCAGACCCGGCTACACCCCCCGGCGCACCCGCGAGCAGCGCGCCTTCCGACTCGTGCAGGTCGGCGGAGCCGCGGGCGTCGTCGCGGTCGTCGGCTTCGTTCTGGCGCTGATCGACGTGATCACCTTCGCGATCCCGTTCCTGGCGGCGATCGTCGCGGTGGTCTGCTTCGTGCTGTTCCGCAGCGCCGTCGGCCGCCGTTGAGCCTCGACCCCGTCCCGGAGGCCCCGCTCCGCGCCAAGGACGCGGGCGGCCTCGTGCCGGGCGGCGACGGCTGGTTCGTCGTGAACGTGGCGGACTCCCACGCGACCCACTCCGACCGGTTCGGCACCTCCGCTCGCTTCGAGGACCGCCCGGCGGCCGAGTTCCCCGAGTTCGGCATCAACGTCCGGATCCTGCAGCCCGGGCAGCCCGCGTCGCTCTACCACCGCGAGAGCGCGCAGGAGGTCTTCCTCGTGCTGAGCGGCGAGTGCATCGCCATCGTCGAGGAGCAGGAGCGACCGCTGCGCAAGGGCGACCTGCTCTACATGCCGCCGGGCACGGCGCACGTGCTCGTGGGGGCCGGCGACGGGCCCTCGACCGTGCTCATGGCCGGGACCCGCAAGGACCCCGAGGAGCTGCTCTACCCCGTGAGCGAGGCCGCCGCGCGCCACGGCGCCTCGACCGAGCGCGAGACCGCGAGCGAGCAGGAGGCCTACGGCGAGACGCGTGACCCGCGGCCGGTCGGCCTAGGTCTTCCCTGGTAGCCGCTCGTCCTCCTCGGGCCAGCGGCCGTGGCGGTCGAAGTAGAGCCGCGCGTCCTCCTCGGCGTCGCGCTCGAGCTCCCCGCTGGCGCCCACGCGGTAGAAGAGGCTGAGCAGCCACACCGCGATCCCGCCGCCGACGATGCCGAGCCCGCCGTGCAGCGCGCTCCCGTCTCCCCCGCCCGCGAGGATCACCACGAGGCCGGCGACCACGATCAGGGCCGGCAGCACGTACCGGACCCCGACGAGGAGCCGCTGCTCCCGGCTCATCCGGACTGCGGCGAGCCGGTCCGCCGCCACTGGCGCGGATCGGGCAGCGGCGTGAGCACCTGCTCGAGCCGCTCGCGGTACTGCTCGTAGTCCGGCGGCAGCGTGAGCGCCTCGCCGAGCGTCTCCTGCGGCTCGTCGGCCGTGAATCCGGGCCCGCGGGTGGCCAGCTCGAACAGCACCCCGCTAGGCTCGCGGAAGTAGATCGAGCGGAACCAGAAGCGGTCGATGATCGGCGTGGGGCGCGCCCCGCCGGACGCGGCCTTCGAGCGCCACTCCTCCTGCTCGTCCATGCCCATCGACCACGCGACGTGATGCACGGTGCCGGCGCCGGGCACCCCGCGCTCGTTCGAGCGGTCGTAGACGATCCGGCCGCCGCGCTCGGAGCCGCGTGCCTGCCACTCCGTCTCGGACAGCGCCTCGAACTCGAGCGCCTCGAGCAGCTTGGTGCTGGCGGACGGGTCCGCGTGGTACGCGCGCACCGCCTCGAAGCCCTGGAGGGCGTGCTCGTCCGGCACCTCCGAGGAGTGCGCGATCAGCGGCGGGTCCGGCACCTCGAAGACGCTCAGCTCGTGCTCGAGGCCCTCGGGGTCGGAGAAGACCAGGCTGCCGTCCTCGCGTTGCGTGGAGACGCCCTCGTCGCCGAGCCGCGCGGCCCAGAAGCCGAGCGTCTCCTCCGAGCGCACGCGGTGGATCAGCCTGTGCACCATCCCCGCCCCCGCGCGGCCGGGCTGCGCACCCGGGTACTCGAAGAACGTCAGGTCGTGGCCCGGCGCCCCCTCCTCGTCTCCGTAGAAGAGGTGGTAGATCGTCGGGTCGTCCTGGTTGACGGTCTTCTTGACCATCCGCAGGCCCATCACCCGCGCGTAGAAGTCGACGTTGCGCGGCGCGTCGCCGGTGATGCAGGTGATGTGGTGGATGCCCTCGAGCTTCATGCGCTCGAGGCTAGCGTCCGGGGTCTAGAGGACTCCCGCTTCCTTGAACTGCTGGTTCGCCCGCTTCTCGTAGTTGGCGGCCTTCTTGATCAGCGCCCGGTACTGGTTGAAGTAGGTCTGGGCCTGACTGCCCTTTCTCGCAACCGCGGCCTCGATGCCGCGCTTGAGCTTGACCATCGCGGCGTCGTAGTCGCGCAGGTTGGCCAGGGCCAGGCTCTTGCCGTCCTTGCCGTCCGAGGTCGAGGGCTCCTCGGCCGCCAGCGCCTTCTTGCGCCGGGCGACCAGCTTGCGGATCTTGCCGATCGTGCTGATCGCGGCATTGGCCTTCGACGCCTTGATCTGGCCGTCCAGCTGCTTCTCGAGCTTGCTGAGCGTCTTGTTCTCGGCGGTCCAGGCCTTGAGGACGCTGGCGTCGTCGGCGCTGGCGACGGGGGCCGCGGCGGCCATGAGGGCGGCGACGGCAAACATGAGGAGTGCGGTTCGACGGAGCATCGGGTCACTGTAAGTGCAGTCGTCCACTCCGGCCACCGCTATCCTCACTTACATCAAGTAAGCAGGTAACGAAAGGAAAGCCGCCGTGGAGCAGCTGCTGCTCGTACCGGTGGACGACACGGTCGTCTTCCCCACCATGAATCTGACCCTCGCCCTCGAGATCGGGGACGAGGAGCGTGTGGTGCTCGTGCCGCGTCATGAGGACGCGTTCGCGAGCGTGGGCACGGTCGCCGAGGTCGTGGAGCAAGTCCGCCTGCCGGGTGGCGCCCGCGCCGTCAGCCTGATCGGCCTTCACCGGGCTCGCATCGGCGCGGCCCAGACCGACCCGAGCGGCGACCTCCGCGTGGAGGCCGATCCCCACCCCGACGACGTCCCGGTCGACGGGCGCACGCGCGACCTCGCCCGCGAGTACCGCGCGGTCGTCGAGGAGATCCTCGAGCTCCGCGGCGCCGACAGGCGGATCCAGGAGTTCCTGCGCGCGATCAGCGATCCGGGCGCGCTGGCGGACACCGCCGGCTACTCGCCGGACATATCGTTCGAGCAGAAGGTCGAGCTGCTCGAGACGCTCGGCGTGACCGAGCGGCTGGAGAAGTCGCTGGCGTTCCAGCGCGAGCGGCTGACCGAGCTGCAGGTGCGCGAGCGGATCCGCGAGGACGTCCGCTCCGGCGCCGAGAACCAGCAGCGCGAGTACTTCCTGCGCAAGCAGATGGAGTCGATCCGCAAGGAGCTCGGCGACGACGAGGGCTCCGTGGTCGAGGACTACCGCCGCCAGATCGAGGAGGCGGAGATGCCGGAGGCGGTGCGCGAGCAGGCCGAGAAGGAGCTGGCCCGGCTCGAGCGCGCCGGCGAGCAGTCGGGCGAGAGCTCGATGATCCGCAGCTACCTCGACTGGCTGATCGCCGTGCCGTGGGCCAAGCGCTCCGAGGAACGGCTCGACCCTGTGCACGCCCGCGAGGTGCTCGACGCCGACCACGCCGGGCTCGACGAGGTCAAGGACCGCATCACCGAGTACATCGCCGTGCGGCGCCTGCGCAAGGAGCGCGGGATCGCCGAGGACCGCAAGAGCGGCGCGATCCTCACGCTGATCGGCCCGCCCGGGACCGGCAAGACGTCGATCGGCGAGTCGATCGCCCGCGCCACGGGGCGCGAGTTCGTGCGGATGTCGCTCGGCGGCGTGCGCGACGAGGCGGAGATCCGCGGCCACCGCCGCACCTACATCGGCGCGCTGCCGGGACGCCTCGTGCGGGCGCTCCGCGACGCCGGCACGATGAACCCGGTGATCATGCTGGACGAGGTCGACAAGGTCGGCGCCGACTGGCGCGGCGACCCGTCGGCGGCGCTGCTCGAGGTCCTCGACCCCGCGCAGAACCACTCGTTCCGGGACCACTACCTCGACATCGAGCTCGACCTCTCCGAGGTCGTGTTCATCGCCACGGCGAACGTGGCCGAGACGATCCCCGGCCCGCTGCTCGATCGCATGGAGATCATCCGCTTCGACGGCTACACGACCGCCGAGAAGCTGGCGATCGCCCGCGGCTACCTGTGGCCCCGCCAGCGCGAGCGCAACGGCCTGCGTGAGGACGAGGTCGAGATCGGGGACGACGTGCTGCGCACGATCGTGACCGAGTACACGCGCGAGGCCGGCGTGCGCAACCTCGAGCGCGAGCTGGGCACGGTGCTGCGCAAGACCGCCACGCGGATCGCGTCGGGCGCGGCGCCGGTCCCGGTCGCCGTGGATCTGGACGTGGTGCGCGACGCCCTCGGAAGGCAGAGGTTCTTCCAGGAGGCGGCCGAGCGCACGGCGGTGCCGGGCGTGGCCACCGGGCTCGCGTACACGCCCACCGGCGGCGACGTGCTGTTCATCGAGGCGACCGCGATGCGCGGCAAGGACGGCTTCGTCCTGACCGGGCAGCTGGGCGACGTGATGAAGGAGTCGGCGCGGATCGCGCTGTCGTACGTGCGCGGGCACGCGGAGGAGCTCGGGATCGCCGAGGAGGCGCTCGAGGGCCGCGAGTTCCACGTGCACGTGCCGGCGGGAGCGATCCCGAAGGACGGGCCGAGCGCCGGCATCGCCCTCACGATCGCGCTCGCGTCGCTCCTGACCGGGCGGCCGGTGAAGCACACGGTCGGCGTGACCGGCGAGGTCACGCTGCAGGGCCGGGTGCTGCCGATCGGCGGCCTCAAGCAGAAGGTGCTCGCCGCCCACGCGTCGGGCCTGACCGACGTGATCATCCCCGAGCGCAACCGCGGTGACCTGACCGAGGTGCCGGAGGAGGTGCGCGACGCCGTGCGCTTCCACCCGGTGATGACGGTCGAGGAGGCGCTGGAGCTGGCGCTCGAGCCGCAGCCGGTCCCCGCGATGTAGGCCGCCGCCACGGCGCCACCCGTGCTGTACGGTGGCGCCGTGGCGCTTCCCGAGACGGTGCACCGCTACCCGGGCATCTCGCCGCGGGCGTTCCAGCACCCGGCCGACCGCGCCGCCACGGCCGCCCTGCAGCAGATCCCGTACCTCGACGAGGTCATCCGCAAGCTGATCGAGCTCGGCTACGAGCGCGCCGTGCGGTCGGCCGCGCTCGGCTCCGCGGTCCGGCTCGGCGAGGACCAGCTTCCGGCGATCTGGGCGCTCCAGCGCGAGGTCTACAACGTCCTCGACATCGCCGAGGTTCCCGACCTCTACCTGACTCAGTTCCCGTTCGCGAACGCGGCGGTGATCGGCACCGGCAAGCCGATCGTCGTCGTCAACTCCGAGCTGATCCGGCTGCTGGACGCCGACGGGCGCCGCGTGGTGCTGGCCCACGAGGCGGCGCACGTCCTCTCGGAGCACGTGCTCTACCAGACCGCGCTGGTGATCCTCATGCGGCTCGTGGGCGCCGTGCGCATCCCGCTGCTCGCCGGACTGCCGCTCATGGCGATCCGCACGGCGCTGCTCGAGTGGTCGCGCGCCGCGGAGCTGAGCTGCGACCGCGCCGCGGCGCTCGCCACACGCAACCCGATGGCCGTCTGCCGCACGATGATGACGCTCGCCGCCGGGGAGGCCGCGAACGACCTCAACCTCGACGCCTTCATGAAGCAGGGCATGGACTACGAGTCGGGCGGCGGCGGGCTCGAGAAGCTCACGCGCCTGCTCTCACAGCTCAACCTCACCCACCCGATGCCGGTCCGGCGCACGCACGAGCTGCTGAACTGGGTGCGCGAGGGCGAGTACGACCGGATCGTGGGCGGCGCGTACATGCGGCGCGGAGAGGAGCACGGAGCCGCGCAGGA
>DASVVS010000171.1:0-36132 GCA_036386455.1 Thermoleophilaceae bacterium | reverse complement strand
GCCCCCGGGCTCGTCGCCAGCCCGCAGGCCAGCGACGCCGCGGTGAAGACGGCCATGCCGACGAGGAAGACGCGCCGGCGGCCGACGAGGTCACCGAGCCGGCCCGCGAGCAGCAGCAGGCCGCCGAACGCGATCAGGTAGCCGTTGACGACCCACGCGAGGCTCGACTGGGTGAAGCCGAGATCGCGCTGGATCGCGCTGATCGTGCTGTGCGTCGGAATGCTGATGATCGTGCTCGACGTGACGGTCGTGAACGTCGCGCTGCCGTCGATCCAGGAGGATCTCGGCTTCACGCAGTCGAGCCTCGCGTGGGTCGTCAACGCTTATCTGATCGCCTTCGGCGGGCTGCTGCTGCTGGCAGGACGCCTGGGCGACCTCCTCTCCCGCCGCGGCGTGTTCCTCGCGGGGCTGGCGGTCTTCACCCTCGCGTCGGTCGCCTGCGGGATGGCGACGAGCCGGGAGATGCTCGTCGCCGCCCGCTTCGTGCAGGGCATCGGCGGCGCGATGACCTCCGCGGTGATCCTCGGCATGATCGTGACGATGTTCCCGGAGCCGCGGGAGCAGGCGAAGGCGATCGGCGTCTACAGCTTCGTCGCGTCCGCGGGGGCGTCCGCCGGGCTGCTCGCCGGCGGCGTGCTCACCGAGGCCATCAACTGGCACTGGATCTTCTTCGTGAACATCCCGATCGGGATCGCGACCGCCGTGTTCGCGCTGCGCCTGCTCGAGCGCGACCGCGGCGAGGGCTTCGGCGAGGGCGCCGACGTGCTCGGCGCCGTGCTCATCACCGGCGCGCTGATGCTGCTCGTGTACACGATCGTCGAGCCGGCCGCGACCGACGGCTGGGGCGCGTCCTCCACGCTCCTGCTCGGCGCCGGCTCGCTGGCGCTGCTCGTGGCGTTCGTCGTGCGCGAGGCCACCGCGCGCAACCCGCTGATCCCGCTGCGGATCTTCCGCTCGCGCAACGTGTCGGGGGCCAACCTGATCCAGGCGCTGCTCGTGTCCGGGATGTACGGGATGTTCTTCCTCGGCGCGCTGTACCTCGAGCGCGTGCTGGGCTACGACCCGCTCGCGATCGGGCTCGCCTTCCTGCCCACCACGATCATCATGGGCGGGCTGTCGCTGCGCTACACCGAGAAGCTGATCATGCGCTTCGGGCCGCGCACCACGCTCCTCCCGGGGCTGTTCATGATCCTCGCCTCGCTGCTGCTGTTCACGCGGGCGCCGACCGACGGCGAGTACCTGATCCACGTGTTGCCGGTGATGGCGCTGATCGGCGCGGGGGTGGGCACCGCGTTCCCGTCCCTGATGACGCTGGCGATGTCGGGCGCGACCGACGAGGACGCCGGGCTCGCCTCGGGCCTCGTCAACACCACCGTGCAGGTGGGCGCCGCGCTCGGCCTGGCCGTGCTCGCCACCCTGTCCGCGACGGAGACCGAGCAGCTGCGCGCGGCGGGCGAGTCCACGGCCGGCGCGCTGAACGGCGGCTACCACCTCGGCTACGTCGTGGCGTCCGGGCTCGTGCTGGCGGCGATCGTCGTTGCGCTGACGGTGCTGGAGCGCACGCCCGACGAGGAGGCCGAGGAGGCCGCCGAGCGGTCGGAGCTGGCGCAGCGCGAGCCGGCCTGCGAAGCGGCGTAGGGCGCTCGGGGCGCGTAGGCCCCGGCCTAGTAGGGGGGCGAACTTTGCACCGTCCTGCCTAAGGGTCTATATGCGACCCGAAAGCAGGACAGTGGAACAAGGCATCGCCGCAAGGGCCAGCCGCGCCTGGGGTGTGGTCACTCGGCGGGAGCTCCTGAGGGCTGGTGTTTCCGAGGCTGGGATCAAGCGACGCGTCGGGAAGGGCCTGCTCATTCCGCAGTACCCGGGCGTCTACCGCGTCGGCCATACCGCCCAGAGCGCCGAAGCCACCTACATGGCCGCCGTCAAGGCCTGCGGCGCGGGAGCCGTGCTCCGCGGCCGGGCGGCGGCGTATCACCTCGGGATCCTCAAGTGCCGCCGTCCTCCCCCGCCGGAGGTGATGTGCCGGACCGAGCGGAGGATCGAGGGCATCGAGACGAAGCGGTCGCGCGGCATCGATGCCAGGGACGTGACGACCCACCGCGGCATCCGGGTCACCACGGTGCCGCGCACGCTGGTCGACCTCGCGCCCGTGCTGGCCGAGGACGAGCTGGCGCGCGTCTGCCACGAAGCGGGGGTCCGCTACCGGACCACGCCCCGGCACGTGAAGGCCGTGCTCGCGCGGCGGCCGAACGCGCCGGGCGCGCGCGGGCTATGGCGCGTGCTCACCGGCGAGACGAAGGTGAGCCTCAGCAGGCTCGAGGAGGGCTTCCTCGACCTGATCCAGCGCGCGGGGCTACCGCCGCCCGAGACGAACCGAGTGGCCGGCACTCAGCGGGTCGACTGCCGCTGGCCGAAGCACAGGGTCACGGTCGAGCTCGACGGCTACGCGTTCCACAACTCGCGCCACTCCTGGGAGCAGGGTCACCGGAGGGCGCGTGCGGCGCGCAAGCGCGGAGACGAGTTCCGGCGCTACACCTGGCACGACGTCTTCGAGGACCCGCGCGACATGCTGCGCGAGCTGCGGGAACTGCTGGCCTAGGCGGCTTCGCTGATGCCGCCGAAGCTCTCCTCGGCGGCGAGGGCGACGATCCGCACGTGCGCGCGGGCGACCATCAGGAACGAGGCGTGACGCGTCTGCTCCGGGGCGTCCAGCGAGGTGACGCGGGCGTCGTTCAGCGCGAAGAACTCGCGGTCGCGCTGGTTCACGTAGTCCGAGAGGCGGCTGCGGTAGCCCTCCCGCGGGAGCGTGAGCTTGCCCTCGATCCGGTAGCGATCGGTCTCGAGGATGATGTCCTCGTGCCGCATGTCCATGGGCGGGGAGACTACCGGCCCGGCCGGGCGCACACCGTCTTGCCCAGCCGCGCGAGCACCTCGCGCGCCGCGCGCTCGCCCGACCGCACGGCGCCGTCCATGTAGCCGTTCCAGTAGGTCGAGGTCTCGGTGCCCGCCCAGTGGATGCGGCCCGCGGGCGTGCGGATCGAGGGCCCGTAGTCGAGCAGCACGCCCGGAGGCGCGGCGCAGACCGGGCAGCCGCGCGTCCAGACCTCGTCGTCCCAGCGCGCCTCCACGTACTGGATCGCTCCCAGCGCCTCGTCGCCGAAGTACGCGGCGTAGTTCTCGAGCACGAGCCGGCGGCGCTCGTCCGTGCGGCCGGGGCCGTCGAGCCGGCGCGCGGTGGACGCCTCGACGAAGCCCATCAGCACGCCGCGCGAGCCGTCCGGCGGCGAGTTGTCGAAGGTCACCTGCACCGGCCCGGTGTCGCTGACCACCTGGCCGTTGAACCCCGCGTCGCGCCAGAACGGCCGCGGGTAGACGGCCTGGACCTTGATGACCGAGCCCATCGGCATGCGCTGGGTGAGCTGCTCGCGCATCGCCGGCAGCTTCGGGCTGTAGTCGATCCGCCCGGCGAGGTGGGGCGGGATCGCCACGATCACCCGCTGGCCGGTGGCCGTGACGCCGTCGGCCTGCACCTCGACCGAGCCCTTGCGTTGCACGATCCGCCGCACCGGCGCGCGCAGGCGCACGCGCTTGCCGAGGCGCCGCGCCAGCTCGGCCGGGACCCGCTGCGACCCGCCCGCGAAGCGCAGCTCCTGCGCGCCGGCCGCGGTGTTGGTCAGCCGGTCGATGTTGCCGGGGTTCTGCTCGTTGCCCGCGGCCGCCACGTAGAAGAGGACGAACAGCATCGACAGGTCGCGCGGCTCGAACGAGAAGATCGACGTGGTGGCGATGTCCAGCAGGAGCCGGCCGCCCGAGGTGCTGATGTTCTCCTGGATCCAGGTCTCCCACGTCTTCCCGTCCCACTCGGCGGCGCTGGGCGCCTTCCACGGCGCGTCGACCGGCACCTCGGCGGCCATCGCGTTGATCCTCTGGATCGCGACGGCCGCGTCGGCGACCCCCTCGGGATCGGGCGGCACCGCCCCGAACGGGCCGCTGCCGTACGGGAGCCGCAGGCCGTTCCGGTAGTAGAGGTTGTTGCCGTCGTTGTAGGTGGGGAACGTCTTCACCCCCATCGCGCTCGCGAGCGCGGCGATGCGGTCCTGGGTCGGGCCGATGAACTCGCCGCCCGACTCGACCACGTGGCCGCCGTCGATCGCCGAGCCGAGCACGCGGCCGCCCACGCGGTCGCGTGCCTCGAGCACCACGACGGACTTCCCGGCCGCCGCCACGTCGCGCGCCGCGCACAGGCCCGCCAGCCCGGCGCCCACGACCACGACGTCGGCGCACACCGTCTTCGGCTTCTTCGTGGCCGCGCGCACCGGCGTGCGCGGGATCGCGGCCGCGGCGGCGCCGCCGGCCGTGCCTGCCACGAACGTTCTGCGCGTGAGCGCTGTCAAATCAGGGAACGGCGAGCGCCTCGCGGCGGAAGGTCGCCGTCACCTCGAGTGCCTGGGTCATGTCGACCGTGCAGGTTCCCATGCCTGAGCACGCGCCGCTCCACCCCTGGAAGGTCGAGCCCGCGGCGGGGATCGCCGTGAGGACCACGTCGGTGCCGTTCACGTAGCTGTTCGAGCAGTCGGTCGTGCACTGCAGGCCCGGCGGGTCGAGCCGCACGGTGCCCGATCCGAACTCGCCGACGGGCAGCGCGCGGGTGCGGTTGAACCCGACCTCGAGATTCCAGAACGTGGGCGGGGGCGGCGGCGGTGGTGGCGGCGGATCGGGGTCGGGGTCGGGGTCGGGCCCAGGGTCGGGGCCGGGGTCCGGTGCGGGGCCGGGGTCCGGGTTGGTCGGATCAGGCGTGGGGGCGCCCGGGTCGCCCGGGTTGGCCGGCGGGACCGGGTCGCCCGGCTCCGGCGTGGGCTGCGCGCCCGGGCCGGGCGGGCTGAAGCCGGGCGACGGAGCGCGGTCGAAGTTGTCCACGCGCGCGACGCGGCTGAGCACGAACTCGCCGCGGCCGGGCGGCGCCCAGACGAGCCGCCATGAGCCCTTGAGCTTCTTCATGCTCACGTTCAGGAACCCGTAGCGATCGGTCTCGACCGTCTGGACGCTGGTCCACTCGCCGTAGGTCTCGGCGCGGTTCTGGATCACGACGGTCTGGCGCTGGCCCTTGGCCGCCCGCACCCAGCCCCACACGATCACGTTCGCCTTCTCGCGCTTGTCCGGCAGCACGAAGATCGGCAGCCGGTACGCCTGGAGCCCCGGCTTGGCCACGCCGTTGCCGTAGCGCAGCCCGGTCTGGAAGGTCGGCGGGTTGAGCGCGATGTCGTCCTCGTACTCGAACTGCGAGACGCTGCGCACCTGCGGGTCGAGCCACATGTAGCGGTCGACCTGGTTCAGGTAGGCCGCGGCGCGGTCGAGCGGCACGCCGTACTTCCGGTCGGGCGGGTTGGTGGAGACGCCGAACTCGGTGATCCAGATCGGGATCTTGCGCTTGATCATCCCGCGCGCGCCCGCCTGCTTGAGCACGCGCTTGAGCTCCTGCATCGTGCCGACCGACGCGGCCTCCTTCACGAGCTTCTTGGGGATCGGCGGCCCGGCGCCCTTCACGTAGGGGTGGTGGGCCACGGCGCTGACCTTGAACGGCCGCGGCTTCGCGCAGCCCATCTTGCGGGCGGTCTCGCCGCGCAGCCTGCGCCCGCGCGAGTCGATGCAGAAGAGGTCGCGGTAGAACTGGATCGGCGAGGTCCGCTTGGGCGGCGCGCCGATCGGGGCGGTCTCGCCGAGCAGGATCGTGTCGCCGGCGTGGCCCGTCGCCTTGAGCGCGTCGCTGCCCGCGAAGAAGACGTCGCGGTAGATCCTGGCCGCGGTGCGGCGCAGCTTCTTTCCGCTGCCGACCGTCTGCGGGTTGATCCAGCTGTTGATGTTCGGCTCGTTCCAGATCGACCAGGTGCGGATCGCCGGGAGCACGGTGTTGCCCTCGTTCTCGTCCACGTACGTGCCGTCGTAGCGGCGCCCGACGGCGGCGACGAACTGCTTGAACAGGTCGGCCTTCGGGAGGCAGACGCGGTACAGGTTCACCCTGCAGCCGGAGCCCCACTCAGGTGACGCCCCGGCCGGGTTCCCGTGGATCTTCATGCCGCGCGCGGTGGCCTCGCGCACGAGCGCGTCGAACGGGTCCCAGTCCGCGGCCGCATAGCTGTGGGGATCCGAGAGGTCCACGCCCTGGGGCACCGTGCGGTCGAGCTTGGCGGGAGCCAGCCGCTCCCAGTTGATGACCGTGCGGATCATGTCCACGCCCATGAGGTGGAGCTCGTCGAGCGCCTGCCGCAGCACCTCGGGGCCCTTGCGCGTGAAGACGCGGTCGTCCTGGAACTCCGAGATCAGCTTCCTGTCCTGCGGCACCCTCTCCTGCGCGCTTGCGGGCGCGGCCGCGAGCAGCACGCCGGCGATCAGGCACAGGACGAACGTATGAACGTGGCGCATAGGGGTAGGCGGGGGTACCCGCCGGAAAGGCAATCTAGCCCTGAGTTTTGTTAAGCACGCCAGTACACGAAGCGGTGCGGGGCGAGCCGGATGAAGGGCCCGCCGGGCGGCCGCTCCGCGTACTGGGCGTAGCGCGCGGCGAGCGCCTCGAGCGCGCCAGCCGGCGGCTCGTCGAGCACCTCCGCGTCGCCCAAGGCCTGGACCCACTCGAGGCGCGACCAGTCGTCGCTGTAGCGGTCGATCGTGAGCGCGGCCGCCGGGCGCTCGCGCAGCCAGCGCACGCGCGCGAGGTCGCGGCCCTCCACCGTCTTCGGCTTGTGGTCGACCGCTGTCACGAACGCCTCCCCGCAGGCGGCGTAGGTGACCGGCAGGACGCGCGGCCGGCCGTCGCCGTCGAGCAGGCCGAGGTGCGCGGAGCGGGCGGTGGCGAGCAGGTCTCGCGCCCAGCCGGGGATGTCCTCGAAACCCGCCGCCGGCATCGCTTTGCGAGCATACGGCGCCACTCGAGTCGAAGGGGAGTCCCATGGAAGTAGGAATCGGTCTGCCGAACGCGTCGCGCGGCGTCACCGCGGAGCAGCTCGTGAACTTCGGGCGCGCCGCCGAGCGCGAGGGCTTCCCGTCGCTGGGCGCGCTCGATCGGGTCGTCTTCCACAGCTACGAGCCGCTCGTGACGTTCGCGGCCATCGCCGCCGTGACCGAGCGCATCCGCCTGACCACGGCGGTGCTGCTCGCGCCGCTGCGCAACACCGCGGTGCTGGCGAAGCAGGCCGCGGCCGTGCACAACATCTCGGGCGGGCGGCTCGTGCTGGGCATGGGGCTCGGCGCGCGCGACGACGACTACGCCACGAGCGACGTCGAGATGGGGCCGAAGGGCAAGCGCTTCACCGCACAGCTCGAGGAGCTCCACCAGCTCTGGGCCGGCGAGTCGCGCGGGCACGCGGGCGCGGTCGGCCCGAAGCCCGAGCCGGCGCCGCCGCAGGTGATCGTGGGCGGCGGCGTCGAGGCTTCCTTCAAGCGTGCCGCGAAGTACGGAGCGGGCTGGATCATGGGCGGCGGCACGCCGGAGCAGTTCGCCGAGAGCCGCGCCAAGGTGCTCGAGGCGTGGGAGGCGGAGGGCCGCGAGGGCAAGCCGCGGCTGATGGCGCTCACCTACTACTCGCTCGGCTCGCGGTCGAAGGAGGGCGTCGAGGCGGTCCGCGACTACTACGACTGGCTCGGCGACTACGCCGACCAGATCGCGGGCAGCGTGGCCGCGGACGCGGACACCGTGAAGGCGTACGTCTCGGCCTTCGAGGAGGCCGGCTGCGACGAGCTCCTGATGTTCGCGGGCACGGGCGACGAGGACCAGGTGACAGAGTTGCGCCAGGCCGTCGGCTAGAGGTGGCGGTCGGTCACCCGGACGGATAGGCTCGCCGCCGTATGACCCCTCGCGCCCTCGCGGCGGCCCTCGCCGCCCTGCTCTGCCTCGCCTGCGCCGACGTCGCGTCGGCCGCCGGGATCACGTTCGGCCAGGGCCGGCACCCCGACGCGTCGGTGGACGAGAACAACACCGCGCACGTCGTGTGGGACGCGGTCGACAGCGGCCCGGACCGGCTCTTCTACTGCCAGGTGCCGCGCACGGCCAGCGGCTGCACCAACGCGAAGACGTTCACGCCGCCGCTCGAGTCGAGCGGGCGCAGCTCGTACGTCTTCACGCCGGGCGGCGGCCGCGTGATCATCGCGACCGTGCGCTGCTGCGGTCCCGGCGAGGGGCTGCACGTGTACGAGTCGACGGACGGCGGGCTCAACTTCGGGCCCGACCGCCAGATCGGCGGCGTCACATTCGGCCAGGACGCCGTCTTCGGTCCCGGCGAGTCGATCTCGGGCGTGACCCTCGGCTCGTTCCACAACGCACCGCTCGCCGGCCCGCGCAGCGACTCGAGCGCCACCCTGGATGCGGGCTTCGGCATCCCGACGTACTCCTCGGTGGCGGTCCACAACGGCACCACGCCGGTCTTCGCGCGCGCCGACGGCGACAACACGACCTTCCACCGCTACTCCGGCGCCGGGAACCTGAACGACCCCGCAGCCTGGGTGGGCCCGACCTCGCTCCCCGCGGGCAACGAGGTCGTCCTGGCGGGCGGCTCGGCCGGCACGGTCCTCCAGTACCTGCGCGGGACCCCGGGCAAGCGCTTCTGGTCGGTGCGGGTGTTCGACGGGACGAACTTCGGAGCGGAGCGGAGGATCACCGAGGTCGGCGACCCGATCTTCGCCGAGAACACCGCCAGCCCGTTCGGCGGCGCCTTCCACAGCGTCTGGATCGACAACCGCACGCCCAACAGCCTGCGCTGGTCGCGGTCGGCGGACGGCAAGGACTGGAGCGCGCCGTACGACGCGTTCGACGACGCCGACGCCGACAACGCGTTCAACCTGCGCGTGGGCGGCGCGCCCGACGGCCGCGCGTTCGTGGTCTGGGACCAGAACTCGAGCACCGGATCGGTGAAGGGGCTGCTGCTGCCCGCCAGCTCGAAGGACGAGCCGCCGGTCGATACGGCGGAGACGGGGCAGCTCGAGGTCGGGCTGATCGTCCCGTTCGCGTGTGTCGCGAAGCCTGCGAAGGCACGGCTGCAGGTGACCTCGAAGACCAAGAAGAAGATCGCGAAGAACAAGCGCGTGCGGATCACCAAGGTCGTGTTCGCGCTCGGCCAGATGCCGAAGAAGACCGACAAGAAGGCCGCCTTCCGCAACGACTTCCCCACCGACACGCTCTCGCCCGGCTTCCCGCATCCGGCCTCGGCGACGGTCACGTTCGTGCCGGTCAAGGGCGGCAAGGCGAAGACCAAGAAGCTCAAGGGCACCGTCCGCATCTGCGGCTGACCGGCGACGCACGCCAGCGCGCGTGCCATGCTGGACGGTGATGGGGGCTAGGGGGATCGCTGCTGCCGCCGTGGCCGTGCTGCTGGCGCTCGCGCTCGCCGCTCCGGCGGGCGCCGCCGAGTGGCTGGCGGGCGACGGGCACGTGCACACGTGCTACTCGCACGACGCCTGGTGCGGGCCTGGCGACGAGGAGGGCATGGACGCGTTCTACTCGTTCGGCGGGACCGTGAGCGAGCGCTTCGCGGAGGGCGCGCTGAAGGGGCTCGACTTCCTGGTGATCAGCGACCACGAGGACATCCGCGCGCACACTGACCCGGGCTTCGGCTCGTCCGGTGTGACCGGCATCCACGCGTACGAGGCCTCGCTGCGCGGCCACGCGCAGATGATCGGGGCGCGCAGGCTGTACCCGGAGGGCGGCGGTGACGCGCCGGCGACGACCGCGATGGCGGATGCCCTGCGCGCCGACGGCGGCGTCTTCCAGGCCAACCACCCTGGCTATCGCCTGACCGGCCAGCCGATCGGCAGCTGCGCGGAGGCCGGCACGAGCGAACGAATGAACTGGCGCTACGGCTACACGGTGCTGCCGGACACGATCGAGGTCTGGAACGCGACGTCGCTGCTGCGGCCCGCGGAGTACTTCTGGGAGTGCTGGCTGCAGCGCGGGGCGCGCATCGGCGCGCTCGGCGGCAGCGACTCGCATGGCGCGAACCACGTGAACCTGGGCATCCCGATGACGTGGGCGCTCGCGGCCTCGCCGAGCGAGGCGGACGTGCTCGCGGCCATCCGCGGCGGGCGCACGACGCTGTCGCGCCTGCCGTCGAACCTCGGGGGCGTGCGGCTCGTGATCGAGGGCGACCGCGACCGCGACGGGAGCTTCGAGTCGAGGATCGGCGACACCGTGCCGCCGCGCACGCCGCTGCGCGTGCGCACCGACGGGACGATGCCCGGGACGGGGCTGCTCAGCGTGCGCGCGAACGGGCGGCCGGCGCGCTCCGACGGGCCGCTGGCGCCCGGCGCCGAGGTGCGCCTCGAGGCTCCGGCCGAGCCCGGTTGGGTGCGCGCGACGCTCTACATGCAGGACGGGGTCAGCGGGATCGACCCGAGCTGCGCGCCGCCGGAGTCGCCGCCGCTCTCGACCTGCTCCGAGGACCTCGCCGTGGCGGCGATGACCTCGCCGATCTACGTGTCCGAGCCGGTGCGGCCGGGCGACCCGCCGGGCGAGGAGCCGCCGCCTCCTCCGCCGCCGAAGGTGGACCCGCCGGGCGAGGAGCCGCCGCCTCCGGGCCAGCCGGGGTCGCAGCCGGAGGAGCCGGATCGCCAGCCGCCGCTGCCCCCGTCGGCCGAGGGCGGCTACCAGCCGATGCCCGACGTGCCGCCTCAGGGCGAGCGCCCGCCGCCGGTGTCGAAGCTGCGGGCCACGTGGTTCCGCGCGGCCGCGGCGCGCCACCGCAGCCTGCGGGTGCGCCTTCGCTGGAAGGCGAGCCAGGGGCCGTTCGACGTGCAGCTCCGGCGGCCGGGGGCCAGGAAATGGCGGAAGGTCGGGCGGCGGACGCAGAGCCGCCAGCAGATCGTGCGGCTCGCGCGCGGCAAGTGGATCGTGCGGGTGAGGGCGGTACCCGCGTTCGCGCCCGCCGGTCCGTGGCGGTCGCTTACGATCCGCCTGTGACCCTGCGCGAGCGCTTCCTGCGCTTCAACGCCTCCCCCGCCGCCAGCTGGTGGGTCCTCAACGTGGCGACCCCGATCGACCGGCGGCTGATCCCGGCCACGAACGGACGCGTGCGCACCGCGCCGTGGCTCCCGCTGCTCGTGCTGGAGAGCGTCGGGGCCAAGAGCGGGCAGCCGCGGCGCACGCCGCTGCTCTACGTGCGCGACGGGGACGACCTGGTGGTCATCGCGTCGGCCACGGGGAAGAAGCGGCATCCGGCCTGGTTCCACAACGTCCGCAAGGACCCGGACGTGCGCGTGTGGGCGCCGCGCGGGCGCAGCGGCCGCTACGTCGCGCGCGTGACGGAGGGCGAGGAGCGCGCGCGGCTGTGGCGGTTCGCGACGGATGTCTACCCCGGCTTCGACGACTACGAGGAGCGCGCGGGGGAGCGCGAGATCCCGGTCGTAGTGCTGTCGCCGCGGCGGTGAGGCTGCGGCTCGGGCCGGTCGCGGCGCTCGTCGCCGCGGCGGTCGCGACGGGGGCTGCGGCCGAGGCCGTGGCTCCACCGGCTGCGGCTCCGGCGGCTCCAGCTCCGGCGGCCCTCCCGGGTGGCGCCCGCGTCCTCCTCGGGCGCTCGACCGAGGGCCGCGCCATCCGCGCGGTTCGGCTCGGCGATCCGGCGGCGGCCCGGAAGGTCCTGGTCGTGGGCGCGATCCACGGCAACGAGACGGCGGGGGTGCGGGTCACGCGCGAGCTGCGGGCGCGGGCGGGGATCGACGGGGTCGACCTGTGGGTCGTGGACTCGGTGAACCCCGACGGGGTCGCGCGCGGGCGGCGCCAGAACGCACGCGGCGTGGACCTCAACCGCAACTTCCCCCGTCGCTGGCGGCGCAGCTCGCGCAGCAGCCCGTACCACTCGGGCTCGCGGGCGCTGTCCGAGCGCGAGTCGCGCGTGGTGGCGCGCTGGATCGAGCGCATCCGGCCGGCCGTGACGATCTGGTACCACCAGCCCTGGGGGATGGTGCTGCGCCCCTGCTCGGGTGCGGCGCCAGTCCAGGATCGCTACGCGCGGCTGGCGGAGATGCGGACGGGGTGCCGCGGCTCGGACCTGCGCGGGACCGCCACGTCGTGGCAGAACCACACGTTCCCCGAATCGCGGGCGTTCGTGGTCGAGCTGCCGGGCGGAGGATTGAGCGCGCGGGCGGCACGGCGGCACGCGCGGGCGGCGGCGCTCCTGGCGGAGTTCCCCGGCTAGGAGCCTGGCCGACTCGGCGGTGCTAGGAGCCGGCCGTCTGCGCGTGGGCGGCCACGTCGATCACGCGGCGCTCGTGCGTGCCGACGCCGATCGTGCGCTCGCCCTCGCGGACCTCGACGTCGAACCGCAGCTTGCGGTCCTCGATCACCTCGCGCAGCTTCGCGGTCGACGTGCAGGTGGCGCCCTCGGCCGCGGCCGAGACGTGCTTGACGCAGACCTCGAACCCGACCGTCGCCTTTCCCTCGGGCAGGTGCTCGAAGGCGAGGGTCGCGGCGTTGCGCTCGATCACCCCGATCATGCCGGGCGTGGATAGGACGCTGATGCCGATCGTGCCGCCGACGTCGGTCAGCAGCGCGCCCTCGACGGTGAACTCGTCGGTCCGCTCGATGCCCGGCTCGATCGGCATGCTCAGCGGCCGCGGCGGCCGAGGGCCCCGAAGCCGATCGCCATCGCGAGGTTCGAGACGCTGGCCAGGCGCAGCGCCGTCTTCGCACCGGGGCGGGTGAAGCCGGGCGAGCGGGCCCAGAGGGCGTCGGTCGCGATCTCGGTGCCGCGCAGCCAGGCGAGCGCCCACCAGTCGCGCGGCTCGTCGCGGATCGCGGCCACGAGGTGGGCCGCGGCGAACGTGAGCCAGATCGGTGCCTGGCGGCGCACCATCGCCTCGAGCTCGGGGGCGGGCGGGTCGTGACCGAGCACCTGGAGCGTCTTGGCGGGGGCGGCGAGGGCGCCGCCGCCGAGGACGAGGTCGAAGGCGACCATGAAGCCGTTGTGGCGTCGCAGCAGTCGCTCGAGGTCGGGCATCGGCCGGGCAGCGTATAGCTTGGGCGCGGCTGTGGCTGGGCGCATGCGCATAACAGGCGGCGACGACGCCGGCCGGATCCTCGAGGTCGCCGGCGAGCTGCCGCTCGGGCGGCGCCAGGACGGGCCGGGCAAGATCAGGGACCTCGAGGTGTCGCGGCTGCACGCGCGCGTGTGGCTGGATGCGGATGGCGGTCTGACCGTCGAGGACGCCGGCTCGACCAACGGCACGTTCGTGAACGGCGAGCGGATCGCGGGCCCGCGGGCCCTGACCCCCGGCGACACGGTGCGCCTGGGGCAGACGACGCTGGAGGTGGAGGCGCCGCCGGCGGCCGAGCCGGAGCCGGAGCCCGCGGCTCCGCCCGAGCCGGAGCCAGTCGTGGAGCCGGCGGCTTCGCCCGAGCCCGTGGTGGAGCCCGAGCCCGAGCCGGAGCCGGCCGCTTCGTCCGAGCCCGCCGCTCCGCCGCGGCCCGCCGGCGACATCCCGCGCCCGCTCGTCTACGTCCTCCTCGGGGTCTTCCTGCTCGCCGCCGCCGGCATCGCCGCCGTCGTGATCCTCACCGGCGACGATGGCGACGGGTCGTCGCCGCGGGTGCAGGGGCCGCCGGCGCTCGTGAGCTCGGCCACCGAGGCCGGCTGCACGGCGCAGGACCTCGAGTCCGAGGGCGACCGGACGGTTACCGGGGAGGTGCGCTACCGCTCGGACCCTCCGCACTCGGGCGACCACTGGGAGAAGCCGGCGAGCGACGGCATCTGGGAGACGCCGCCGCCCCTGCCGAAGATCGTCCGCTCGCTCCACCTGGGCCGGATCGTCCTGTGGCACAAGCCGGGCGACGAGAAGGCCTACCGCCTGATGCGCGAGGTGGGCGACGAGAGCGCCCGGCACATGCTGCTCGTCCCCAACCCGACCATGCGACACCGCGTGGCAGCCACCGCCTGGGGCCACCTGCTGGCCTGCGGGACGATCAACGGCTCGACGGCGGGCGCCGTGCGCGCCTTCCGCGACGCCTACCGCGACAAGGGCCCGGACTTCGAGCCGTGACGATCCGGCCCGACCCGGCCGGCCGGCGCCCTACTTCGGCGCCAGCAGCCGGATCGCCCGCTTGAAGGTCCGGTCGGCCGGGCCGCGCTGGTCCGCCGTCAGGCGAGCCTGCACGACCAGGCTGCCGCGCTCGCGCAACAGCCGCCGCGTGCTCTTGCTGAGCCGCATCAGCGCCCTTCCGGAGCCCGGATCCTGGTCTACGAAGTCGACCTTCGTAACGACCTGCTTCCCGCCGCGGCGAATGCTGAAGAAGCCCGAGCACCCGTCGGGGCACTTGAACCCGACGCGCACGAGTCCCGACTTGGACGCCCGCACCGGCTTGCCGCTGATCGACGCCGGGCACGGCCCGGCCTCGGTGGCCGGCGGCGGGCCGGCGAGGTCGTCGACGTAGAGCGCGTCCTGCGAGCTCGAGCACCCGCGAACGCCGTAGGCCACGCGCGTGCCGTCGAAGTCGAACCCGGTCACGAGACCGGTCCCGCCGAACGACGCCACGGTCGTGCGCTCGCCGCCGAGCGTCATCAGCTCGATCGTCGTGCTCGCCTCGCCCAGCCGCCCGAGGGCGATCCGGTCGCCGGCGAGCACCGTGCCCAGCACCGGGCAGACCTCGAGCCGGTGCGGCGTGGGGTCGGCCTTCGAGTACCAGGCCAGGCGGCAGCTCGACCCGCTCTGCTCGCGCATGAGCAGCTTGCCGTCCGCCTGCAGCCCGGCGAGCTCGCCCCCGCCTGCGGTGTAGGCCGGGGCGTCGGTCGCGAGGTCGTGGACCACGGTCTCGGTGGTCGTCCCGGCCGCGCGCCCGTAGGCGAGGTGCTGTCCGGCGAGGTCGAGGCCGGTCACGACGCCGCTCACCGGCACGCTCTCCACGACCGGCGCGCCCGGCGCCGCGAGGTCGCGCACCACGATCGGCGAGCCCGAGCCGCCGCCGTTCGCGCAGCCGTCCACGTAGGCGATCCGTCCCGCGTCGACGTCGAACGGATGGCTGCCGCTGCAGTCGTAGAGCTTCGAGAGAGGGGCGTTCGCGGGCCCCGCGTCGAGCCGGAACGAGTCCTCGGCCAGCACGCCCTTGGCGAAGAACATGAGGTGCCGCGAGACCGCGGCGAAGCCGCCGCCGGCCGCGAGCGCGGTGTCGTACTGCTGCGAGCAGCAGAACTCGTCGGGCTCCGCGGGGTCGTCGAGCGTGTCGATCAGGATCGGCGCCTGACCCGGGGCCGCGTGCATCACGCGCGTCTCGCCGGGCCCGCGCGAGAAGAACACCACGCCGCTGTCGACGAGCTGCGGCGACGAGTTCGGCATCCGCACGACCTCCGTGCGCGCCGCCCCGGCGGGTACGGCGAGCGCGAGCAGGGCCAGCAGGACGGCGCCCGTGGCGCAGAGCACTCGCGTCATCCGAGCATCACCTGATTGGGATCCTGCGCGCTCACGCGCACGGACAGCACGCTCCCCGGCTGGAACCGGGCGCCCGCCCCGGGCGGCACGAGCTGGCGGTGCTTGACCTTGTACGGCGCCCGTCCCGCGATCGCGACGGTCAGGTCGAGCTCGAGCACCGGCGAGCCCTCCACCACGGTGCCGGTCTCGGCGAGCCCGTCGACGGTCGCCGTGCCGGCGACCATCCCCGAGTACGCCGCCGGATCCGTGACCACGCTGTTCTGGAAAGCCTGCGCCGAGCCCCATGCGTCGCCCGCCATGCTCAAGCCGTCCTTCAGGTCCCTGAACATTCCCATGGCGTCGGCCCTACATGAACGGCTTTTCGCCGAACGCGATCTTCTGGGGGTCGGCCGGGTCGATCCTGCACGCCAGCTGCGCGCCGTCGGGGTAGCTCCCCATGGCCGCCGAGGAGACGATCTCGCGCTTCTGCACCGCGTACGGGGCGCCGCCCTCGGGCGTCACCTCGAGATCGAAGATCCAGACCGGGTTGCCGGCCACGTTCTCGCCCGTGTCCACGTGCCCCTTGATCAGCGCCTGGCCCGGCGAGCCGACCGTGAGGATGCGGTTCTGCTCGTGCGCCTGAGCGCCGAGCTCGTTGCCCGCGCTGGGCGCACCGGTGCTGGTGGTCCTGCCGGCCATGCCGATGCCGCCCTCGACCTGCTGGCCGGTCATCACTTTCTTCATGTTGCTGAAGAAACCCAAGCGAGCCTCCTTCGGTTCGAGTGAGGCGCGGACCCTATGGTCGGCGCGGGATGCGGTCAAGTGACCGCCCTCGGCTCGGCGTATCCCCCCAAATGGGGGGATGGCGGCGCGCCAGCACTCGTACATAGGTTGGCGGTTATGGACTCGCGGACCGTCACGGCGGCCCTCACCTTCGTGCTGCTTCTCGCCGCCATCGGCGTGTTCAGCGGCGACGCCCGCGCCGCGGAGGACGGGGGCTGGGCGGAATCGAACACGAACCTGGCGATCCGCCCGGCGCCCAACTACCCCGTGGAGCAGCCACTGACGACGTACAAGCCGATCATGTTCGTTCAGATGCCGGTCACGAAGCACGTGAAGAGCGTCGAGCTCGGCGACCTGGGTGTGGGCACCGCGTGCACGACCACGACCATGGCGGACCTGAAGATCGAGGAGCACCGCGACTCCGAGCCGTTCGGAACGGCCGACAGCACGGTCATCTCCGACGCTCCCGTCCAGATCCCCGTCACCCCCGGCAAGATGAAGTGGAGCATTCCGCCGATGCGGATGGAGAAGGGCGTGGGCTACGCCTTCAAGGTCGTCGCGCGCCAGCCGGCCAGCGGCTGCGCCGGCAAGTACACGACCTGGAAGCACGACCGCCCATCGGTCGTCGGCGGGACCAACGGGTGCCGCGAGCCGGCCGCGGCGGTCGGGGGCACCAAGATCATCTGGCCGGGCACCGTCACGGCTGCGCTGTGCAACGTCGACAACTACGACTCCTCCATGCCCGAGGGCTGGCTCCACACCGTCCCGGATCCGTACCTGGCGGGGCACTTCAGGGTCGGGATACGCGCGGCCGACAGCCGCACCCCGAGCGGCATCGACGGGCCGTGCATGGACCAGTCCAACTACAAGTGGGGCGGCCGGTGGAAGTACTGGCGCTACGTCTCCTCGACCGGCAAGCACGAGTGGGTCTGCACCCGCGACCAGTACCGCGGTTTCGGCGAGGACGTGGAGCCCGCCAGCAAGGAATGGCACTACGCGCTGCCGTGGCCGTCACAGAAGTACTCGACCACGGTCACCGGCGGCCCGCGCGACATGCACGTGACGCTCGAGGCGATCGACTACAACGTGCTGATCGGGCGCCACAAGCCGACCATGCGCTACTCGGCCGACGAGAACTACTTCGCCGACGCGGCGGAGTCGATCACGAACTACTCGCAGAACCGCCTGATGCGTGCCACGTCCGTAGGCGCCGACCACCTCGACTACACCGACGCCGAGGACCTCGACCTCGGTGACCTCGGCTCGTCTTACGGCGGCTACCTCGGCTCGTTCTTCGGCCAGCCGAGCACGGAGGACTTCCTCGACGAGGGCGGCGACCCGCAGACGGCCTCGGCGGAGATGCGCGGGCAGGGTCACGGCGACCGCATGTACGGCCGCGCCGTCTACGGGAGCGACGGCAAGCTCTGGCTCCAGTACTGGTTCTTCTACTACTACAACGACTTCTGGGGAGCAGCCGGGAACCACGAGGGCGACTGGGAGATGATCCAGGTGGGCCTCGACTCTTCGCTCGCGCCTGACGTCGTGACCTACGCGACGCACGACAGCGGCAGCCGCTGCACCTTCGCGAACACCCAGTCGCCCGACAACCCGGCCTCCCCGATGGTCTACGTGGCTCGCGGCTCGCACGCCTCGTACTGGGAGTGGGGAGAGACCGCGATCCCGGGTTGGAATCCGGCGGTCGACCACCACTACGGCGACCGCCCGTTCTCCCCGCAGCCGACGCTCACGACCGTGACGGGCGAGCTCAACTTCTGGGGCTGGCCGGGGTACTGGGGCGGCGACCTGCCGGCACTGACCCAGGGTGGGCACAGCCCGAAGGCGCCGCAGCAGCAGCAGCCCAAGTGGAGCAACCCCAGCGCCTTCTACTCCGAGGCCGAGCCGTGCCTGGCCGGCGCGCGCAAGCGCAAGCCCAAGGGCCCGCGCGTCGCGCCCGCGTCCACGCGCGGCCTGCCGGTGCCGGCGATCGAGCGTGTCTCCCGGACCCGTTCGCGGGCGACCGTGCGCTACTCCGTCAAGCCGGATCCGCGCATCAAGGAGCCGCTCTTCGTCCAGGTCGTCGTGCAGCCGCGCAACCCGCGCAACCCCTCGCGCACCGAGGTGCGGCCACTCAAGCCGGGCAAGCAAACGGTCCAGGTCCTGCTCCCGCCGGGCGGCGGCCCGTACAGGGTCGAGGCGCGCGTGCTCGACCGCAGCAACCGCTTCGGGCGCGAGGTCACCCGGGCGCTGCCGTAGCGAGGGCGGGGCGCGCCCCGCCCGGTCGGGTAGGTTCCGGCCGTGGCAGCCCGCCGTCGCCCGAACCTGCTGCTGATCGTCACCGACCAGCAGCGCGCGCCGATGCACTGGCCCGACGAGCCGGGCTGGCTGCGCCATCTCACGCCCGCCGACCACGAGCTCGCCAGCACCGGGCTCACGTTCACGGACGCGATCACCTCCACGTGCATGTGCTCGCCGAGCCGGGCCACGCTCTACACGGGCCTCTATCCGACGCAGCACGGCGTGACGCTGACGCTGACCGAGGCGGGCGCGCGGCCCAGCCCGCGCAACGCGCCCGCCGTGCTCGGCACCTTCGCTCGCTCGCTCGCCGAGGGCTCCGTGCCGCGCACCAGGACCGCCCGCGTGTTCGCGCGCGGGGCGCTGCGGCTCGGCGCGAAGTCCGGCGACGACGAGGCCACGCTCGACGCCGGCACCCCGAACATCGCCCGGATGCTCGGCGACGCCGGCTACACGGTCGGCTTCAAGGGCAAGTGGCACCTGACCAAGCCGGTCCGCGGAGAGTGGTCCGGCGAGGACGCCGCGCTGCTCGAGCGCGACCTCGGCTTCGCCGGCTGGGAGCCGCCCGACGCGGGCGAGAACCTCGACCCGACCCACTTCGGTGGCGGCAACGCGGGCGCCAGCGGCGAGGGCTTCGACGAGGACTACACGCGCCAGGCCGAGGCGTTCATCGCAGGGGCGCCGGAACCGTGGGCGCTGATCGTCTCGCTCGTGAACCCGCACGACGTGCTGGGCTACCCCTCGTCCTACGAGCAGGGCGGCTACCGCGCCGAGGAGTTTCGCGACATCGAGGTGCCGCTGCCGGACACCTACGAGGAGGACCTCTCGAACAAGCCGTACCCGCACGCGCTGATGAAGCTTGGGCAGGCGTCGTATCTGGGTCCGCTGCCCGGCCGCCGGGGGGCGCTCGACTACCTGAGCTTCTACGCGCACCTGCACCGGCTCGTGGACACGAAGATCGGGCGCATCCTCGGCGCCCTGGGCGACGCCGCCGACGCCCGCTCGCTCCGCTCCCGCACGCTGGTCGTGCGCACGGCCGACCACGGCGAGATGGGCCTGGCCCACGGCGGGCTGCGCCAGAAGATGTTCAACGCGTACGAGGAGACGCTGCGCGTGCCGTTCGTGGTGTCGAACCCGCTTCTCTTCCCGCGTGCGCGCGAGACGGCGGCCCCGGCGGGCCTCGTGGACGTGGTGCCCACGCTCGCCGCGCTGCTCGGCCTCGACCCCCCGCCGGGCCTGGCGGGAGCCGACCTGACGCCGGTGATCGCGAGGCACGCGGATGCGGGCGACGAGGCCCTGGAGGCGGCCGGGGTGGACCTGGCCGCCGCCGCGCGCCACCCCGAGCCGCGCGACTCCGTGCAGGACGCGAGTGCGTTCGTCTACGAGGACCACAAGGCCGGCACCGCGTTCGAAGACGTGGTCCCCAGGCCCAACCGGATCCGCGCGCTGCGCGAGCGCGGCTGGAAGTACGCGGTCTACACGGACCCGACCGGAGAGTCCGAGCCCCAGTTCGAGCTCTACGACCTCGCGGACGACCCCCACGAGCGCCGCAACCTCGTGGACCGCGACACCGGCGCCGCGCTGGAGCGCCGCCACGAGCCGGAGCGGGCGCGCCTGCACGCCACTCTGCACGAGCGGATGCAGGGCGTGGGCGCCTCCATGTCCGCACGCTAACTTCGCCGGACCCCCTCCCCCCGCAACAGGCAGGTCCTTCTCGTGTTCAAAAGCGGGTTGCGCTTCTCCCCGCTCGTAGTCCTCGTCGCGCTCGCGTGCGTCCTTCTGCAGGCCCCGGCTCCCGCCGCGGCCCAGCCTCGCGACGGCCTGGACCCCCGCAACCTGCCGATCGCGGACGGCCACGGCGGCCGCTGGCTGATGGGCGGCGAGTGGCTCTTCCGCCGCGACACCGTCGACGAGGGCGAGCTGCGGCGCTTCTACAACCAGAGCGGTCGCGGCGGCTGGACCCCGGTCCAGATCCCGCACGCCTGGAACGCGCAGGACGAGTCGCTCCAGAGCATGGAGGGCGACATCGTCTGGTACCGCAAGGACTTCCGGCTGCCGTCGACCGCCAAGGGCCTGGCCTGGATCACCCGCTTCCAGAACGTCCGCTACCACGCGCGCGTGTGGCTGAACGGGAGGGAGATCGGCCAGCACAAGGGCGCCTACCTGCCGTGGGAGCTGAAGCTGAGCGGGCTGCGCAAGGGCGTGAACCGGCTCGTGCTGCGGGTCGACAACCGCCGCTTCGAGGACGACCTCCCGCCGAACCAGTTCGACGACACCGACCAGACGCCCGCGGGCGGCTGGTGGAACTACGGCGGCATGCTCGGCGAGGCCTACCTGCGCCGCGTGAACCGGGTCGACATGGAGGAGGTCGAGGTGCGGCCGACGCTGCCGAGCGGCCCGGCCGGCTCCGCGCGCGTGGACTGGCGCGTGAAGGTGCGCAACCACGCGCCGCGCACGCAGCGCGTGCGGCTGACCGGCACCTACGGGACCCAGCGCGTGAACCTCGGCATCCGCACGGTGGGCCGCAACCGCACGACCGAGTTCCGCGGCCGCACGACGGTGCCCAGCCCCCGGCTGTGGTCGCCGCCGGACCCGCAGCTCTACGACGTGCGCATCAACGCCGACGTGGGGGACGCGCCCAGGGCCGGCCTGCGGCGGGTGGGCGACTACCGGCTGAAGAGCGGCATCCGCTCCATCCAGGTCGTGAACGGGCGCCTGCTCCTGAACGGCGAGCCGACCAACATGCGCGGCGTCTTCCTGCACGAGGACGACTTCACGAAGGGCTCGGCGCTCGGCAACGCCGAGCGCGAGAACATCATCAACCAGGCGCGCGCGCTCGGGGCGACGATGCTGCGCACGCACTACCCGATGCACCCGCAGATGCACGAGCTGGCCGACCGCCTCGGCGTGCTCATCTGGTCCGAGGTGCCGGTCTTCCAGGTGCCCGCGAGCCTGCTGGCGCGCAGCGACCTGCGCGCGGTCGCCCGGGACATGCTGCGCACGAACGTCCTGACCAACCAGAACCACCCGTCGGTCTTCACGTGGTCGGTGTCGAACGAGCTGCGGCCCGAGCCCGGCTCGGTCGAGCGCTCCTACTACAAGGAGTCCTCGTCGCTGCTGCGCAAGCTCGACCCCACCCGGCCGATCGCCACCGTGATCGCCGGCTACCTCGACCACGAGCCGCAGTCGTCGTTCTCGAACTTCGACCTGCTGGGCTTCAACAGCTACTTCGGCTGGTATCCCGGCCGCCAGGCCTCGATCGCGGACCGCGAGAACCTCTCGCCGTTCCTCGACCGGATGCGCTCGTACTACCCGAGCCAGGCGATCATGGTCACCGAGCACGGCGCCGAGGCCAACCGCGAGGGGCCGGACGAGGAGCGCGGCACCTACGGGTTCCAGCGCGACTTCTACGACTTCCACAACCGCGTCTACTCGACCAAGCCGTGGCTGTCGGGCGTGATCGGCACGCTGCGCGCGTTCCGCGTGCGGCCCGGCTGGGAGGGCGGCAACCCGAAGCCCAGCAACAACTGGCACGAGAAGGGCGTCCTCGACTTCTTCGACAACCCGAAGCCGTCGTACGCGGTCGTGCAGAACTGGTTCCGCAGCACCGTCCAGTACGGACCGGGGACGCCGCGATGAGGCGCCTCCTGCTCGGCGCCCTCGCCCTCGCGATGCTGTGCGCCGCGCCCGCCCAGGCGGCGTGGTTCCCGTCCGAGCCTATCGACGGCCCGAGCGCCGACATCGTGAGCTTCGGCGACGTCGACACCGCCCAGGACGGCGGCAGCGCGGTGGTGTACCTCAAGCGCGGCGGCGGGGTTCCCAAGGTCTGGGCCTCGCGGATGGTGAACGGCGCCTGGCAGCCGCCCGAGCAGCTCGACGTGGGCCAAGGCTCGGCCTCGAGCGACCCGCACGTATCGGTCTCCGACGGGGGCCGCGTGGTGGCCGCCTGGATCAACCAGGGCCGCGTGTGGTCGGCGGTCCGGGAGGCCGGCGCGCCCGGCTGGACCGAGCCGATCCAGGTGTACCCGGGCCCCGCGCAACGGCTGTCGCTCTCGATGAGCGTGCACGGCGTGGGCTACCTGGCCTTCTCGGTCGGCGGCGGCTCGCGCGACGTGCGCGCCGCGCGGCTGACCGGGACGAACTGGACCAACTTCGACCAGGTGCTCGACGTCGAGCCCGGGCGCGACGCCGGCGGCGGCCGCGGCCCGCGCATCGCGGCGGCGGCCGATGGGACCGCCCTGGCCGCGTGGGAGGAGGTCGGCGGCGACGGGCGCACGCGCGTGCAGATGCGGCGCGTGCTGCGCGACCGGCTCAGCCAGTTCCCTGCCGAGGTCAGCGTCAACGAGATCGAGGGTCACCCCGCGGGCAACTCGCGCAGCCCCGAGGTCGGGATGGACTGGGACTCGAGCTTCGGCTGGGTCGTGTTCGAGGAGGACTTCCAGGACGGCGGCGTGTGGCGCAGCCGGATCGTCGGCCGCCGCGTGGTCGGCGTGGGCTTCGACGACGAGACGAAGATCCTCGACGCGCTGCAGTGGGGCGGCGCCGACAACGCGACCGACCCCGACGTGGACGTGACCGGCCGGCTGCGCGCGTTCGCGGCCTCGGAGATCACCCCGTACGCGGGCGTCTCGGCCGCGGTGCTCCAGATCGACGTCTTCGGCGTGATCGGGCGGATCGACAGCCCGGCCGGCGCCCAGACGCCCGACCCGACGGTCGCGCACGCCTCGAACGGCGAGGGCGCGTTCCTCTGGCACGAGGACGGCCAGGTGATCGGCCGCTACTGGAACCGCGACGAGGTGCTCGAGGACGGCTCGCAGCTCGCGAACGGCGAATTCGGCGCGGCGCAGCCGTCGCTGGGGATCGACTCCTCGGCCGACCGCGCCGCCGACGTGGCCGTCGGCTTCGTGCAGGGCGGCCCGCTCGAGCGACGGATCGTGGTGGCCCACTGGGACCGGCCGCTGCGCGCGATCACGCCGGCCAGCGCCACCCAGGCGTGGCAGCCGAACCGCCGCCCGCGGCTCACGTGGGGCAACGCCACCGAGCTGTGGGGCGCGGCGCAATACCGGATCGACATCAACGGCGTGCCGGTGGCCACGCAGGAGTCGAACGTCCTGAACCTGCCCTTCGACCTGCCGGACGGCTCGCACTCGTGGCGAATCACCACGATCGACCGGCGCGGCCAGGAGACGCCCGGCACCGAGCGCCGGCTCAACATCGACGCGACCAGGCCGGTCGCGGCCGTGGCCACCACCGGCACGCTGCGCGCCGGGCAGGCCATCCGCTTCGTGGCGCGCGACGACCCGCCGCCGCAGCCGGTGCCCCAGCCGGGCCAGCCGGTGCCGCCGCCGGTGCGCACGTCCGGGCTCGAGCGCCTGACCGCCTCGTTCGGCGACCGCGGCCGCGCGACCGGCACCCGCGAGGTTCGCCACGTGTTCATGCGCAAGGGCAGCTACCGCGTGCGGCTGGTGGTGCGCGACCGGGCCGGCAACCAGGCGATCGTGAAGCTGCTGGTGAAGGTCGCGAACGCGAAGAAGAAGGGGAGCAGCAGCCGATGATCCGCCGAGTCCTCGTCCCCCTGCTCGTGCTGGCCGCGCTGGCGGCCGCCGCTCCCTCGGCCCATGCCGCAAAGGGGATGGAGGTCGCCGTGCAGGACGACCCCGTGTTCCTCCACCGCCACTACTACGACCGCGACAGGGCGCTCGCGCAGGCGCGCGAGATGGGTGTCACTCGGCTGCGCGTGAGCCTGGGCTGGGCGGCCACGCTGGGGTCGCAGGCGCTCGGCCGCACCGTCCCGAGCGGGCTCGAGTACGACTTCTCCCGCCACGACGACCTGATCGACGCGGCGGCCACCCACGGGATCCGCATCCAGCTCAACCTGATCCCGCCCGCGCCCGCGTGGGCGACCGGCGACGGCAAGGTGGGCGTGAACCGCCCGGACCCGAAGCTCTACGGAGCGTTCGTGCGCGCCGCGGCGCAGCACTTCGCGGGCCGCGTGGACCGCTTCGCGATCTGGAACGAGCCGAACCACGTGGGCTGGCTCACGCCGCAGAGCACCGCCGCGGCCCAGTACCGCCAGCTCTACCTCGAGGGCTACCGGGCGATCAAGCGGGCGGCGCCGTCGGCCGAGGTGCTGATCGGCGAGCTCGTGCCCTACAAGAACGGATCGCGCTCGAGCGCGCCGCTGTTCTTCCTGCGCCAGCTCACCTGCACGCGCACCGCGTCCGGCACGCCGGGCGTGCGCGGCTACCGGATGCGCAAGCAGGGCAGCTGCGCCCCGCTGCGCGCCGACGGCCTCGCGCACCACCCGTACGAGTACGCGGGCCCGCCCGAGCGCAGCTACCCGGGCGACGACAACGTGACGATCGGGACCCTCGCGCGCCTCACCTCCACGCTCACCGAGCTCGGGCGCCTGCGCGCGCTCGCGACGCCCAAGCGCCGGGCCACGCCGGTGTTCGTGACCGAGTTCGGCTACTTCGGCGCGGGGCGCAACAGCCATCCGGACGCGCGCCGTGCCTCGTATCTGCGCCGCGCCTACGCGCTGGCGGCGCGCGACCCGATGGTGCGGCAGATGACCCAGTACCTGCTCGTGCGCCCGCCGCGCACGTACACCGGCAGCTACTTCGACATGAGCATCGTGGCGCCGAGCGGCGAGCCCATGGCGCCGTACCGCGAGCTCGTGCGCTGGTCGAAGAGCGCCGCGCGGCGCGGCCAGATCGTGGTGCCCGGCGCGCCGATCGCGCTGCCGCCGCGGCCCGCGGGCGCCTAACCCTTCCCCGGGCCGGGTACGACGGGGGTACAGGCGTACCCCCACCCTGAGGAGAGAGACATGACGATCGCCGTGATCGCGGCCGTATGCGTTGTCCTGCTGGTGCTGGCCTTCCTGCTGCCGCGGCTCTCGAGCCACCCGCAGCGCGGAGTGGACAAGACCCTCGGCGTCGGCCAGCGCGCCGCCGGAACCGCCCCGGGCTTCCTGGGCCGGCTGTTCCAGAAGCCGTTCGGCAGCTCCCGCAAGGCGACCAACAAGAGCGCCTCGCTGGGCCGCAAGGCGCGCGGCAAGATGCCGCTGTAGGGACGTGCCGGCCGCCATGCGCGCGATACTGCGCGCATGGCGACTGCCGAGACCGCGCGGCGCGAACCCGTCTCCGAGCGGCGCGCGGGCTTCATGCTCGTGCTGGCGATGCTCGCGGTCATGTGGGTGTCGGAGATCGTCGACTCGATCATGGGCGGCGACCTCGACCGGTACGGGATCGAGCCGCGCGAGCCGGACGGCCTGATCGGCATCGCCACCTCGCCGTTCCTGCACGGCGGCTTCGACCACCTGATGTCGAACACGGTCCCGTTCGTGGCGATGGGGCTGGCGATCGCGCTGGCCGGCGCCGTGCGCGTGCTCGCGGTCACCGGGATCGTGATGCTCGTCGGCGGGCTCGGCACCTGGCTCGCCGGGGAGGACGGCTCGGTCCACATCGGGGCGAGCGGCGTGGTCTTCGGCTACGCGACCTACCTGCTCGTGCGCGGCTTCTTCAACCGCAGCGCGCTCGAGTTGCTCATGGGCCTGATCGTGGGCGCGGTGTGGGGCACCGCGCTGCTCAGCGGCCTGCTTCCGCGCCCCGGCATCTCGTGGCAGGGCCACCTGTTCGGGGCGATCGGCGGCGTCGTGGCCGCGCGGCTCCTGATGCGGCGCGGCGAGGGCGACGGGGCTACTCGTACACCACGAAGTCCGGCTGCGGTCTGAGCGCCAGCACCTGCGGCGGCGTCATCGGCCGGCCGTCCTCCTCGTAGAAGAGCTTGAAGCCGTCGTAGAGGCCGTCGCCCGAGCGCGCGAGCCGGCGGTAGGTGCCCTCCTTCAGGCGGCGCGAGCCGACGCCGTCGATCGAGACCGTCACCGCCACGCCCGTCCGCTGGCGCAGCCGCGAGCGGCGGCGGATCATGTTCGGCGTGAACTGGTGCGCCACGAGCAGCTTCTGCGGCAGCCCCTCGCGGCGCACGATCCGGTCCATGTAGGCGGAGACCGCGTTGATCTCGTCGGCGTCGGCCGAGCCGATCACCTGTCCGGGCCGCTGCCCCGGGCCCATCCGCCACTCGGGGTCCAGCGCTATGCCCACGTCCGGCTCGCTCAGGTAGCGCCGGTACGGACGCAGCTCCTCCATGAACGTCGAGCGGCCCGGCTGGATGTGGATCAGCAGCAGCGCCCGGGCCTGGCGCGCCGCGCGCAGGTGGCGGTCCACCACGCGCAGCGGCCGGCGGTAGCGGAAGCGCCCGTCGGGGCCGGGTCCGGACGAGCAGATCGTGGCGATCAGGTCGAGCGCCGGCAGGACCGGACGGCCGCGCCGGTGGTAGGGGCGCGCCTGGCGGCGCAGCCGCCGCACCGCGTCCTCCAGCGGGCCGACGCCGAGCGCGCCGAGCGCCGGCGCGCCGGGTGTGCCCGCGAACGCGACCACGCGGAAGTCCGGGAACAGCCTCGTGCCGCCGCGCGGGAGCTCCTCCTCCTGCGCCGCGGCGGGCGCCGGCCAGGCCGCCAGCGCGGCCAGCAGTGCGATGGTGAGGGAGCGGCGCACCGGGCGGCAACCTACACGTGCCGTAGGCTGGCCCCGCGATGCCGGTGAACGACGAGAACATCGACCGCTACTGCGAGGAGCACACCACGCGCCCGCACGAGCGCCTCGTGGCCGTCGCGCGCGAGACGCACGAGCAGCTCGACGCCCCGCAGATGCTCACCGGCACGGTCGAGGGGCGCTTCCTCGAGATGCTCGTCTGGGCCTCGGGCGCGCGGCGCGTGCTGGAGATCGGCACGTTCTCCGGCTACTCCGCGCTGGCGATGGCCGCGGCGCTGCCCGACGACGGCCGGATCGTGACCTGCGAGATCAGCGAGCGCCACGCCGAGTTCGCGCGCCGCCACATCGGCGCCTCGCCGTACGCGGAGAAGATCGACGTGCGCCTCGGCCCCGCGCTCAGCACGATCGCCGGGCTGGAGGGCCCGCTCGACCTCGTCTTCATCGACGCCGACAAGACCGGCTACAGCGCCTACTTCGACGCCGTGCTCCCGCTGCTCGCGCCGCGCGGGCTGATCGTGATCGACAACACGTTGTGGAGCGGGCGGGTCCTCGAGCCCGAGCCCGACGACGAGAGCTCGCAGGCGCTGGCCGCGCTCAACGACCGCCTGGCTGCCGACGAGCGAGTGGTGGTCGTGCAGCTCCCGGTGCGCGACGGCGTGACGCTCGTACGCCGGGCGTGAGCGAACCCGCGGCCGTCTACCTCCCGGACGGGGACGGCTACCGGCCGACCGAGCTGGCGCGCGGCCCCTGGGACCCCGACGCGCAGCACGGCGGGGCGCCGGCGGCGCTGCTGGCGCGTGCGATCGAGCGCGAGGCGGGCGAGCTTGGCGTGGTGCGGCTCACGCTCGAGTTCCTCAGGCCGGTGCCGCTCGAGCCGCTCGTGCTCTCCACGCGCGAGGTCCGGCCGGGCCGCCGCGCGCGGCTGACCGAGGCCACGCTCGAGGCCGCGGGCACGCCCGTCTGCCGCGCGCTCGGGCTGGCGCTCGCGCGGACCGAGGGCGCCGCGCCCGCGGTCCCTCCGGAGACCGAGCCGCTGCCGCCGCCGGACGGTGTCGAGCCGTCGCTCCCGCCGCCGGGAGGGCGCCCGATGTTCAGCGGCGGCGGCGTGGAGCTGCGCTTCGTGAGGGGTGCCTTCACGGCACCCGGCCCGGCCGCCGCCTGGATCCGCTTCAGGGTCCCTCTCGTGGAGGGCGAGACGCCCACGCCGCTCCAGCGCGCCGTCGCCGCGGCCGACTTCGGCAACGGGGTGAGCGCGGCGCTCGATTGGAACGAGCACGTCTTCATCAACCCCGACCTGACGGTCTACCTCGGGCGCCCGCCGCGCGGGGAGTGGGTGGGGCTCGACAGCCGCACGACCGTCGAGACCGGCGGCGTCGGGCTGGCGTCGAGCGTGCTGCACGACGCGCATGGCGCGATCGGCTATGCGGCCCAGGCGTTGGTCGTGGGCCCACGGGGTAACCCTCCGGCATGATCGGGGGGTCCGTAGCCCGCGGCTTCGAGTCCGTGCGCCGTGCGTTCGAGCGCAATCTCACGAGCGGGCGCGAGCTGGGCGCCGCGTGCGCGGCGTACGTGGACGGCGAGAAGGTCGTGGACCTCTGGGGCGGCGTGCGCGACGCGCGCAGCGGCGCGCGCTGGGACGAGGACACGCTCGTGCTCGTCTACTCGACCTCCAAGGGGCTCGCCGCGATCACGCTCGCGATGCTCCACTCGCGCGGGCTGCTCGACTACGACGAGTGCGTGGCCACCTACTGGCCGGAGTTCGCGCAGAACGGCAAGGAGCACGTCACGGTCCGCCAGCTGCTCGCGCACGAGGCCGGGCTGCCGGTCACCGACGAGCGCCTGGACCCCGAGCTGATCGCGGACTTCGACCGGCTCGCCGAGGTCATCGCCCGCCAGCGGCCGCTGTGGCCGCCCGGCGAGCGCCACGGCTACCACGGGATCAGCCTGGGCTGGTACGAGGGCGAGCTGGTGCGCCGGATCGACCCGGAGCACCGCACGCTCGGGCGCTTCTTCGCCGAGGAGATCGCGCGGCCGCTCGGCCTGGAGGTCTACTTCGGGGTCCCGGAGGACGTGCCCAAGCGCCGCATCGCCCGCATCGAGCGCGCCGCGATCCGCTCGCTCCCCGGGCTGCGCGACCTGCCGCCGCGGATGGCGCTGGCGATGGCCAACCCGCGCTCGGTCAGCTACCGCACGTTCGCCAACCCGCGGCTGCGTACGCCGGCGTCGCTCGACAGCCGCCGCTTCCGCCACCTCGAGTTCCCGGCGGGCGGCGCGCTCGGCACCGCGCGCAGCATCGCCCGCGCGTACGCCGCGCTGGCCGGGCCGGAGCCGGAGCTCGGGATCGCGGAGGGCACGATGGCCGAGCTCACGGCGCCGCCGCGCCCGCCGGCGCGCGGCTGGCACGACGAGGTGCTCAAGGTCGACACCGCCTTCTCGCTCGGCTTCGCCCGGCCGCTCGGCGAGTTCGACTTCGGCTTCAGCCAGCGCGCGTTCGGCCACCCCGGCGCGGGCGGCTCGTTCGCGTTCGCCGACCCGGACAACCGCGTCTCCTTCGCGTACGTGATGAACCGCATGGGCTTCCACATCGCGAACGACCCGCGCGAGAAGGCGCTGCGCGACGCGCTGCTGCGCTGCGTCGAGCGCGAGCTGCGGGCCGCCTGAGCGGGGCATAGGCTCCCGGCATGGAGCTCGTCTCCACGCTGGTGAGCGCGGGGTGGGCGTCGGGGGTCAACGCCTACCTGACCGTCGCGCTGATGTCGCTGCTCGGCCGCGCCGGCGTCGGCGACGTGCCCGAGGAGCTGCAGCAGGACGGCGTGCTGTTCGCGGCGCTCGCGCTCTACGCGATCGAGTTCGTGGCCGACAAGGTGCCGCTCTTCGACAGCGCCTGGGACGCGATCCACACCGTGGTGCGCCCCGCGATAGCGAGCGCGCTCGGGGTGGAGCTGGGCGGCGACATGGGCGCTGTCGGCGTGGAGGAGGTGTTCGCCGGCGGCGGGGCGGGGGCGCTGGCACTGGCGAGCCACGCGGTCAAGGCGAGCATCCGGCTCGCGGTGAACACCTCGCCGGAGCCGGCGTCGAACGTCGTCGTGAGCCTGTTCGAGGACGGTCTCGTGGCCGGCGTCACGATCCTCGCCCTCGAGCACCCGGTGCCCGCCGCGGTGATCGCGGTGATCCTGCTCGCGCTCGGGATCGCGCTCGCTGCCTTCCTCGCCAAGCGGATCCGCCGCGCCTGGCGCTTCTTCCGCGAGCGCTGGCGGGGAGCCTGACGCATACACTCGCGCCCCATGAGGCGCTGGGGGGCCGCCATCGCCGTACCGGCTCTGCTCGCGCTCGCGTGCGCCCCGCCGGCCGCGGCCGCGCCGCGTCTCGAACGGCTCGGCGCCACGCGCGGCGGCGACTCGCCGGCGGTGGTCGACGCCGGCGGCCGCCAGGTCCTGCTGCGCGGCGTGAACGTGAACCAGCTCGGCGACTACTACCGGGCCGATCCGGCGCTCGACCCCGTGCTCCCGCTGACCGAGGAGGACTTCGACGGCATCGCGAGCCTCGGGTTCGGCAGCGTGCGCCTGCTCGTGCACTGGTCGGCGCTCGAGCCCGAGCGCGGCGCGTTCGACCGGGGCTACGTCGAGCGGATCCGGCAGGCCGTCGGCTGGGCCGCGGAGCGCGGCCTCTACACGATCCTCGACATGCACCAGGACGCCTGGGGCAAGCACGTCGACACGCCGCCAGGCGAGCAGTGCGCGCCCGGTTTCTCGCGGGCGGTCGGCTGGGACGGCGCGCCGCTCTGGGCCACCTTCACCGATGGCCTCCCCACCTCCCGCGCCGGCGGCGTGCGCGAGCTGTCCCCGGCGGTCGGGCAGGCGTGGCAGTCGTTCTGGCTCGACCGCGACGGCATCCAGGCCCGCCTGGTCGCGACGTGGGCGCGGCTCGTCCGCGAGTTCGCCGCGGAGCCCGCGGTGGCCGGGTACGACCTCCTCAACGAGCCGAACCCCGGCTACTCGGTGGGCGCGACGGGACCGACTGCGCTCGCGAGCTTCTACACGCGCGCGGTGGAGGCGATCCGCGCCTCCGAGCGCGCGGTGCCCGGCGGCTTCGCGCACGTCGTGTTCTTCGAGCCGCTCGTGGTCTGGTCGGCGGCCGGTGCCGACACGGTGCCCCCGCCCACCTTCACGGACGACCCCGGCGTCGTCTTCGCGCCGCATCTCTACGCGGGCTCGATCAGCCTCGACAGGGCCGCCGGCGCGCCGTTCCTGACCCCGCGCGAGGGCCACGACTTCGCCGAGCGCGCCGCCGCGACGTACGGCACGACGTACTGGTCGGGCGAGTGGGGCTGGTTCGGCGATCCCGAGGGCGACCGGCCGGCGATCGCGGAATACGCGCGCGAGGAGGACGCCAGGCGCGTGGGCGGCGCCTGGTGGAGCTGGAAGCAGGCGTGCGGCGACCCGCATCAGTTCGCGGAGCCGGGCGGGCAGCCGTTCGACGTCTCGCCGAGCCTCAACCGCTTCGGGTGTCCGGAGAACCGGGCGCTGGGGATCCCGGCGGCCACGCGGCGCGTGCTCGAGCGGGCCTACCCGCGGGCGGCGCCCGGCCGCCTGACGGCGCTCGAGAGCGACCCGGAGTCCGGGCGGCTGCGGGTCGCCGGGACCGACGAGGACCCCGGTGGCAGCTGTGAGCTGCTCGTCTGGCTGCCCGGCGGCGCCGGGGCGCCCGTGCTGAGCGGCCGCAACATCTCGGCCCCGGCCGTGGAGAGCTTCGCGGGCGGGTGGCTCGCCCGGGCGTGCGCGGTGGGCGACTACGAGCTGCGCACGGACGGCGAGCGGGCGGCGCCCGGAGGGGGCGGCGGCGGGCAGGGCGGCGCGGGCGCGAGCCCGCCGCGCTGCGTGCCGGGCCGCTCGACGATCGGGCACCGCAACGTCGGCCGGGTGCGGCTGGGCGACACGCGCGCACGGGCGCTCGCGCGCGCTCGCAGCGCGCCGGCCGCCACCACGCGGTACGCCTACCGCTGGTGCGTCAAGGGCTCGAGGCGGAGCGTCGTCGCGGTCTTCGCCGGGCGCGGGACGAAAGCGCGCATGCGGCTCGCCGCGACCACCGCGCCCGCGCACCGCAAGCGCGGAGTCGGCTCCGGCGCGAGCGCCGCACGGCTCATGCGCGCGTTCCCGCGGGCCCGCCGGATCGGACCCGGCCTCATCACCGGCGGCCCGACGAGCCGCCATCTCTTCGGCGTGCGCGCCGGGCGGGTCCGGTTCGCCGCGGTCGCCGACCGGGCGCTGCTCCGCGATCGCGCGGCGCTGCGCCGGGCGCTGCGGCGGGCGGGTCTCCTCTAGGCCGCCGCGCTAGCGTTCGCCGCGAGGGATGAGCGCGAGCAACGGAACGGGGCAGGGGACGCCGACCGTCGCCATAGTCGGCGCCGGCTTCGGCGGCATCGGGCTCGGCATCCAGCTCAGGAAGGCCGGGATCGAGAGCTTCACGATCTTCGAGAAGGGCGCCGGCGTGGGCGGCGTCTGGCGCGACAACTCGTATCCGGGCCTGACCGTCGACGTGCCGTCGCACCTCTACCAGTACTCGTTCGAGCCCAACCACGAGTGGACGCGGCGGTTCCCGCTGCGCGACGAGATCCTCGCGTACCTCGAGCGCTGCGCGGACAGGTACGGCCTGCGCGGCCACATCCGGCTGGCGACCGAGGTCGCGTCGGCCGACTTCGACGAGGAGCGCGGCCGCTGGCGGATCCAGCTCGTGGGCGGCGAGCAGACCGAGGCCGACTTCCTCGTGACCGCCACCGGGCAGCTCTCGCGCCCGTCGTACCCGCGCATCCCGGGCCTCGACCGCTTCGGCGGCGAGCTCTTCCACTCGGCCCGCTGGAACCACGACTACGACCTGCGCGGCAAGCGCGTGGCCGCGATCGGGACGGGCGCGAGCGCGGTCCAGTACATCCCGGAGATCGCGCCGCTGGTGGAGCGCCTCGACCTGTTCCAGCGCACGCCCGGCTGGGTCATCCCCAAGCCCGACCGCCCGTACCGCCCGCGCGAGCGGGCGCTGTTCCGGCGCGTGCCGCTGATCGTGCGGATCAGCCGCCGGCTCACCTTCAACCGCTTCGAGTTCTTCACGTTCGCGATGACGCGCGGCTACTGGATGCTCAAGCCCCACGAGGCGGGCTACAAGCGGCGCCTGGCGAAGGAGATCCCCGACCCCGAGCTGCGGAGGAAGCTCGTGCCGGACTACCCGATGGGGTGCAAGCGGGTGCTGATCTCGAACGACTACCTGCCGGCGCTCGCGCGGCCGAACGTGAACGTGATCACCGACCGCATCGAGGAGGTCACCGAGCGCGGGGTGCGCACCGCCGACGGGGTGGAGCGCGAGCACGACGCGCTGATCCTCGGCACCGGCTTCGCGGCGCACGAGTTCCTCGCGCCGATGGCGGTCCGGGGACGTGACGGCCGCGACCTGAACGAGGCCTGGCGCGACGGCGCCGACGCCTACCTCGGCCTGGCCGTGGCGGGCTTCCCCAACATGTTCATGCTCTACGGGCCGAACACCAACCTGGGCGCCGGCTCGATCATCACGATGCTGGAGAGCCAGATCGGCTACGTGGTGCAGGCGATCGGCGACCTGCGGCGCTCGGGCGCCCGCTGGATGGACGTGCGCCACGACGTCCAGTCCGCCTTCAACGACGAGGTGCAGCGCCGGCTGGAGGGCTCGGTCTGGACCGCCGGCTGCAACAGCTGGTACCGCAACGAGGCCGGAAAGGTCACGAACAACTGGACCGGCTTCGTGACCGAGTACCGCCGCCGAACGAGGCGGCCGGACCCGGCCGACTTCCGGCTCGCTCCGGCCTAGCGCCAACGCGCCACCCGGAGCTAGCGCTATGGCCCCTCGTGGCGCATAATGGACTGACCTCCTGGCAGGGGCCGGCCCGGATGCCGTGCCTCGGAGGGACTCGCGTACCCCCCTTGCGACTGCGTATCCGCCCATGGACGATCATCGCCGCGCTCGCGGCCCTCTTCGGGCTGCTCCCGGCAAGCGCCAGCGCCGACCGCCAGTACTCGCTGCGCTACGGCTCCGTGGAGCGCGGCGACATCACGATGGCCGCCAACACGATCGTGAGCTGCCCGGACGGGGCGGCGAACTGCGCGAGCGCGCGCGACGGGACCGGCACGGTGGTGCGCAACTCGGCTTGGGTGATGGTGCCGATCGACGTCGACTCCGACCCATCGACCTTCGACTCGAGCAGCGCCGACCTGCGGGTTCCGGCCGGCGCCACGATCCTCTACGCGGGGCTCTACTGGGGGTCGGACACCCTGCACATGCCGGAGGGGGTCGACGCGCCCAACCCGAGCCTGCGCGGCCAGGTCAAGCTCGCCGCGCCGGACGGCGCGGGCTACCGGACGATCGCCGCCTCGACGGTCGACAGCGACCGCTACTACCCGAGCCGCTACCAGGGCTTCGCCGACGTGACCGCGCTGGTGCGCTCGGCGGGTACGGGCACGTACACGGTCGCGAACGTGCAGGCGTCCACCGGCAAGGACCAGTACGGCGGCTGGGGGCTCGTGGTGGCCTACCGCGACACGTCGAAGCCGGTGCGCTGGCTCGGCCTCTACGACGGCTTCCGCGAGTTCAGCGGCAACGACCCGGCGGACGTGCCGATCACGGGCTTCCGCACGCCGGCGAGCGGGACCGTGAGGGCCGACTTCGGGATGCTCACCTACGAGGGCGACGTGGGGGTGCTGCCGGACCGCGCGCGCCTGAACGGCATGGACGTCTCCGACGAGCTCCACGCGCCGGACAACTACTGGAACGCGCGCATCACCGAGTACGGGCGGCACGTGACCACGAAGAACCCGAACTACGTGAACCAGCTCGGGATGGACGCGAACATCATCCGCGCCGACGGGAAGCTGGGGAACGACGCGAGCAGCGCGAGCCTCCACATGGAGGTGTCGACCGACCTGGTGATGCCGGGTGCGATGACGCTCGTCTCGGACCAGGCGGCGTCGGCTCCGGCGGCCAGCGCGCCGCCGTCGGTGAGCGGCACGGCGCGCGACGGGCAGGCGCTCAGCGCCGGCAACGGGACCTGGTCCGGCACCACGCCGATGACGTTCGCGCACCAGTGGCTGCGCTGCGATTCGAACGGCGCGGGCTGCGCCGCGATCGCCGGCGCTGACGACACGACGTACACGGCCGCCCCCGCCGACGTGGGCTCGACGCTGCGCGTGCGCGTGACGGCGTCGAACGTGGTGGGTGCGGGCCCGCCGTCCACGTCGGCGCCGACGGCGGTGGTGGCGGCGCGGCCGCCGGTGAGCACCGCGCCGCCGTCGATCTCAGGGACCGCGCGCGACGGCCAGACCCTCACGGCCTCCGAGGGAGGCTGGACCGGCACCTCGATCGCGTACTCGTACCGCTGGCTGCGCTGCGACTCGAACGGCGCGGCGTGCGCGGCGATCGCCGGTGCGGCCGGATCGACCTACGGGCTGGTCCCGGCGGACGTGGGCAGGACGATCCGCGTGGAGGTGACCGGGACCAACTCGGGCGGCAGCGTGGCGGCGACCAGCTCTCAGACGGCGGTCGTGGCGGCGCGGCCCCCGGCCGGCACAGCGCCGCCGGTGGTCTCGGGCACCGCGCGCGACGGCCAGACCCTGAGCGCCACCGACGGCGGGTGGACCGGCACGCCGACCGTCACGTTCGCGCGCCAGTGGCTGCGCTGCGACTCGGGCGGGGACGGCTGCACCGGCGTCGGGACCGCCGCGACCTACGCGCTCACGCCCGCCGACGTCGGCTCGACCGTCCGCGTGCGCGTGACCGGGACGAACGCCGCCGGGAACGCGAGCTCGACGAGCGATCCCACCGCGGTCGTGGCCCCGGCTCCGCCGGCCAATACCGGCGCGCCCACGGTCTCCGGCACCGCGCGCGACGGTCAGACGCTCGGCTCGCTGACCGGCTCGTGGAGCGGAACGCCCACGATCGAGCTGACGCGGCAGTGGCTGCGCTGCGACGCGGGCGGCGAGGGCTGCGCGGAGATCGACGGCGCGACCGCCGCCACCCAGGCGCTCGGCCCCGCCGACGTGGGCCACACCATCCGCGTGCGGGTGACGGGCCGCAACGCCGGCGGGGAGTCGTCGGCGCGCAGCGCTCCGAC
>DASVVS010000170.1:0-16654 GCA_036386455.1 Thermoleophilaceae bacterium | reverse complement strand
CGCCCGGCGGCCTCCTCGGCCCCACCGGACGTGGCCGGCGGCCGCCGCTCCGCCAGTCGAGGATCTTCCCGTAGATCTTGCCGCGGCTGAAGACGTCCTCGTAGTCGCCCTCGTAGTCGCACTTGTCCTCCATGCCGAGCGAGCACTGCATGCCCTGGATGAGCGCGCCGTCGCGCTCCGGGTTCCAGGCCCAGTCCTTGACGTCCTCGGCGGCACCCTTGACCCAGTTCTTCGCGTCCTGGAGCGCCCCGCCGTCGTCCTCGGAACCGCGCCGCGGCGTGTTGGTCGTGTTGTTGACGCTGTTCGGATCGATCGCCCTGTGCTGCTCGTAGTGGCGGATCCGTGCCCGGCCCTCCGGCCAGTTGCGGCTGAAGTGCTGCGCGTAGCGGTTCTGGCGGCGAAGCCGCTGCGTACGCCTGTAGCGCGCGCGACCGCGTGCCCCCTCCCGGGCCTCCTTGCGGCAGCGCCAGGGCGAGCCGTACATCATGTCGCAGCCGTCGGTGAACGAATCGCTGGGCTCGTGCCCGTCCCAGTCGATCATGTTGATCGGGTTCCCGCCGGCGAACGCGTAGCGGTCCTGCGTCAGCGGATCGGACACGATGTTCATGTCGGCGCTCGCGTCCTCGAAGCGGTCCGCACTCTGGAAGCGGCCCACGTCCGGCGCGTACTGCCGTGCGTGCATGTCGTAGGTCTTGACGCCGGAGTCGTAGTACTGCCCCTGGAAGCGGAACGGGTTCTCGCGCGCCGCCGGGTCGAGCTCGTCCTCGGCCGGGTCGCCGGCCTGGCCCTCGTTGGTCGGGACGGGACCCATGTCGAGGTCGCGCCGCATGGCCTTGCCGTACGGGTCGTACTGGTAGGTCTCCTTCTCGTCGACCTCGCCGCCCTTGCCGGCCAGCCCCTCGACGGTTCCAGTCGGCCCGGTGACGTAGGAGCGGTACTCGTCGCCGTCGCCCTCGCGCTCCTTCGACCGGAATCCGAGCGGCTCGAGGTTCGACGAGTAGTCGTACGAGCGGTCCTTCTCGGTCTCGGTCTCGCCGGCGCCGGCGCCCGGCTTGTCGTTCTCGGCCGACAGGCGCGGGCTGGTGCCGATGTACGAGAGCTCGATGCGGCGGTGGCCCTCGCACGGATCGTCGTCGTCCGCGACCGCGCCGGCCTGGCACTTGAAGTCACGGCGGTCGAAGCCGTCGTAGCCGTAGCTCTCGGTCTTCGCCGTCCGCTCCCCGCGCTGGCGCACGACGGCGCGGGTCACGCGGCCGAAGGCGTCGAAGTCGGTGACTCCCAGCTCCTTGGTGTCGTCCTCCCCGCCGGTGCCGGGGCCGCAGTCGTCGTTCAGGCGCTGCGAGGTCGTCTCCCCGAACGGGCTGCGGCAGAAGTGGGTGCTGGCCTCTCCGACCTTGTTCTCGGTGTCGCCCTCGAACTCGGTGACGGTCTCGGACTTGATCTGCCGCGACCCGTCCTCGTGGAACCCGAAGTTGGTCACCTGGCGGCGTCCGCCCTGGCGCTCCTCCTTCGTCTTGAGCTGCCCGGTCCCGTCGAGCGTGTACTCGACGCGCGCGCTGAGGGTGGTGTTGCCGTTGCGCTTCTTCTCGCGCTCCCAGACCATGACCTGATCGCGCGCGTTGTACCGGTAGGTGTGCCGGTCCTCGGTGTCGTCCTTGTCCGCGTTGTCCACGGAGCGGCGGTCGAGTGTCCGGTTCCCGTTGGTGTCGTACTTGTACTCGTTGAACGAGCTCTGCTTCGTCTCGTTGCCGTTCTCGCCGTGTGACTTGCGCTCGCGGCGGTTGAGCCGTCCGTCGCGCTCGAAGAAGTACTTCTCGGTCGTGCGCAGGCCGGCGGAGCCGACCGAGCCGTCGTAGCGCTTGCGCTCCTTGCGCTGGCCCGACGAGTAGTACGAGCTCATGAAGTAGCGGTCGTGCCCGCCGCGATCGACGTGCGTGCTCGTCTCGCGCCCGAGGGAGTCGTGCTCGTAGACGGTCTTCTTGCCCTTGTCGCCGAGCGCGTACGCCCCGGGCTTGTCGCCGTCGGTGGCGCGGCCCTCGGTGTAGCGGGAGGCCACGTTCCCGTCGAGGTCGTAGCGCGTGAGCGTGTCCTTCGCCCAGTTGGGCTCCGTGCCGTTCGTCGCCTCCTCGTCGACCAGCGTCTCGCGGCCGGTCAGGTCGTAGTGGATCCTCGTCCGCCGGTGGAGGTCGGGGTCGGTCACCAGCGCCGCGCGGCCCTCCTTGTCGTACTCGTACGAGTACCTGCGCGAGCCGGGCTTCGTCCCGTCGCCGCTGGCGTTGGCCGTGCGCTCGCGCAGCAGGCCGTTGTCGTAGTGGTGGCGCACGACCCGGCGCTTCGCGGGGTTCGAGCCGTTGCCGGCGGTCAGCTCCCACGTGCGCTGGTTGCCCTGCTGGTCGTACGTGTAGTCGGACGTCTGCCGGGCCTCGCCGGTCGCCTCGACCGACTGGCGGACCCAGCCGGAGTCGTAGTACGAGTAGGTCGTCTTCTCCTTGGGGTTCGGCTTGCCCTCCTCGTTCGCGTCGCCCTTGACCCACTCGTACGTGCCGCTGATCTCGGTCGTGAGGCCCCGCTCGTCGAGCTTGAAGTCCTGCCGGTAGCGCCGCTTGTCGTCCTTGTTCAGCCCGTCGGCGCCGGCGTCGCTGTCGCCCCACGGGAGCAGGATCGACTCGAGCACGTTGTCCGGGTCGTACTCGCGGACGTGGGCGTTGTACGCGGCGTTCTTGACACTGGCGTCGCTGCGGTGCTCGGGCTTCGCGCTGGCGCCCGAGGTGCGCTGGACGTCCGTGTCCGCGTAGCGCGGCCGGGTCTTGTCCTCGCTGATGCCCGCCGGGGTCACCTGGCGACGCACGTTCCCGTTGCCGTCGAACTCGGTGAACGTCCGCCGCAGGGCCGTGTCGCCTCCCTCGCCGGCCTCGTTGCCGCCGGTGAGGGTTCGCCACGGAAGATCGCGGCCGTCGTACGCGCGATGCGTGACGCGCGTGAGCTCGTCGCCGTCGGAGCTCGACGCCGAGCCGGGCGCCACGACCTTCGTGACGTTGCCGTTCGGGTCGTAGGTGCGCCGCGTGACGTGGCCGTGCCCGTCGACCTCCTCCTCGACCTGGTTGCCCGGGGTGTAGCGCCGCGTGGTCTTGAAGCAATCGACGTCGGCCGTCTGGCCACCCGTGTCGCAGCCGGTGCCCTCGTCGTCGTTCAGCGTGCCGTCGGGCCTGCGGATCGCGTTGCCGCGCGGCGTGATCGTCTCGGTCAGGTTCCCGGCGGCGTCGTAGCTGTAGGCGGTGATCTCCTTGCCGTTGCGGTCCTCCGGGCTCTCGGTGGCGATGAGCCGGTCCGCCGCGTCGTACTCGTTCCGCCAGACGGCGCCCTCGGCGGTGATCGTCTCGAGCAGCGAGTCGTTGGCGTCGAGCTTGTAGCGCGTCGTCTCGCGGCCCTTGTCGGCACCCGGCGCCTCGACGCGGACGAGACGGTCGTACTGGTCGTAGGTGTTGATGGTGCGCTGCCCGAGACCGTCGATCGTCTGGCGGACGTTCCCGTTCTGGTCGTAGGCCACCTGCGTCTCGATGTTCGCCGCGTCCGTGGCTCCGAAGGGCAGGGTGGTCTTGGTCACGAGCCCGAGCGGGTTGCGGTGGAGCTTGGTCTCGTGCTGCTTGGCGTTCTTGACCGACTCGAGGCGCATCTCGGCGTCGTAGTCGAAGGTCGCGGCCCCGGCCCGCGGCACGATCGGCGGCATCTCCTGCGAGCCGACGCCGCCGTAGTCGCCGGCCGCCGGCTCGTCCGGGCCGGACTGCGCCTCGCCGGGCCGGACGAGGGTCCCGGGGTCGCGCTCGACCACGGAGTCGCCGTCGGCCTGCCACCACCAGGCGCGGTTCGTCGTCTTCACGTCGCCCGTGTCGAAGAACGTGTTGTCGATCTGGTTGCCGCGCGCGTCCCTGATCTTCGTCGGGCTTCCGACCGCGTCGCGCTCGAGGTACTCGACCGAGAACTCCTTCTTGAGGTACGGAACGCTCGAGGCGGTGTCGCGCGGGAACTCGTAGCGCCGCAGCTCGCCGGTCGGGTAGTACTCGAAGTCCGCGCGGAAGTCGTCGTCGACGTCCTTGGTCGCCATGCCGCGCGGCGTGGTCATGCTGACCGGCCGGCCGTCGCCGCGGAGGTCGTAGTGCGTCCGGTCGCCGTCCTGGTCGATCTCGTCCGTCACGAGGTCACGCTCGTCGTAGCGGATCTCGCTGCGGTGGTCCTCCTGCGCGCCCTCGGCAGGCAGGTTGCCGCGGATGTTGCCGCGCGGGTCGACCTCGAACAGCAGCTTGCCGGTCGGGCTGTAGGTGAAGGTGGTGGTGAGGTTCAGGCCACCGGCACCCGGATCCTCGATCGCCACCGTGCGGTTGTTCGCGAGGTCGTACTTGTAGGTGAACCGGCGCGTACCGGGCTGCTCGGCGTTGGCCACCGGATCGGCCGGGTTGGCGTCGTTCTTGCGCGCGTCCGCCACGCCGACGACGTTGCCGCGCAGGTCGTAGTCGAAGGACGTCACCAGCTTCGGCTTCTCGCCGGAGGCGTTCGAGCGGCGGGTCTGCACCAGGATCCGGTCCAGCGCGTCGTACTGGAAGTCGGTCTGGTGGTCGCCGGGGCCGGACGCGGCGCCGAGCGGCGCGACCTGGCTCGTGAGGTTCTCCTCCACGTCGTAGTCGTTGTGGGTCTTCGCACGGGCGGAGACCCTGGCGGCCGGGTCGTCGCTCGTCGGGTGGACGTACTCGGCCTCGGGCAGGAGCTCGTCCTCGACCAGATCCATCCGGGTGTAGGAGCGCGTCGTGAGGGCGCCCGTCGCGTCCTGCTCCGAGATCGGGTTGTCGGAATCGTCGTGGCTGAAGGTCCGGGTCGCGAAGCGGTTGCTTTCCGAGAGGATCGGGCTGACGAGCTGGACCACCCGATCGCGCTCGTCGTAGGTCAGCTTCCACGTGTACCTGTCACGCGGAGCGCATGGATCGTCCGAGGTGGCGCCGCGCGGATCGGTCGCGCGGATGAGGTTGCCGGCCACGTCGTAGCAGTAGAGCCAGCGGTGCTTGGCGGGGTCGCCACCCGGTGCGTTGCCGCGCGGGTCGACCATCTTTCCGGGCTGACCGCTCGGGTCGTAGAGCGAGTAGGTCGTCTTGTTGACGGGGTCGTCCTCGAAGCGCGGCTCGACCTCCTCGATCACCTGACCGCTGGCGTCGTACGTCGTCGTCGCCACCGCACCGGCGGGGTCGGTCTGGCGGATCTCGTTGCCGCGCTCGTCCACGTCGAAGTCCCACGCCTTGCCGCGCGCGTTCACGATGCGATCCACGTCGGACACGAACACGCCCTCCGCGTCGCGGGTGAGCGGGACCGGCGAGACGTGGTTGCCGGGCTTGTTGTCGTACTCGATCGCGGTGGCCTTGCCGCGCGGGTCCACCCGCCGCACGAGCATGCCGTTCTCGGCGTACTCCATCCGCGTCGTCGCCTCGTCGGGCGTGTCGAGCGCGACCGTCATCTCGGTCAGGTTGTTCTCGTCGTCCCACGCGAAGGCGGAGCGCACCTCGTCCTCCGTCCCGCGGGCATCGGTGCGGGCCACCACGCGGCCGGCCAGGTCGAGCTCGTGCCGCGTGTCGCGCCCGAGCGCGTCGTTCACCGTCGTGCAGCGGCGCTCGGCCGGGCACTCGGCGTCGGCTCCGAAGTGGTACTCGGTGCGGGCGTCGGGCCGGTCGCCGCGGTCCTGCACGGACTTGACCGTGCGCCCGGTCAGGGCGTCGCTGCCGGTCGTGATCTCGTCGCGCGCCGGGTACTCGATCTCCGTGCGGCTCCCGCGCGGGTCCACGACCGCGGTCATCTTGCGCTGCGAGATGAGCCGGTCGGCCGAGCCCTGCTCCGCGTCGGTCGGCAGCTCGTAGTCGAACGAGAAGCTGCGCTCCTCCTCGCCCGTGCCGACCGCCTGGCGGAACGTCTTCAGGTAGGTCCCGTCGTACTCGAACGTGTGGAGGCGGCCGTCGTGGTCCTTTATCGACTTGACGCGGCTCGTGAGCACGCCGTCCAGCAGGTCGTCGAAGTACTCGAGCTCGAAGTAGCGGCCAGCCGGGTCGTGGACCTTCTTCAGCCGCTTGATGCAGACGACGTCCCCGGTCAGCGGGTGGATCTCGGCCGGGATCGGCAGGCTGCACGGAGCGTCCTCCGTGAGCATCCGGTACTCGTACTCGTAGCGGATCTTGTTGCCGTTGCGGTCCTCGATGGTGGTCGGCCAGCCGCGCTGGTCGTAGAAGTAGGTGACGCCGTCCGGCCGCGTGATCGCCCAGATCTTGTTCAGGTCGTGGCCCGGCAGCGCCACGCTGCCGACCGCGATCCCGTAGCGGCGCAGGTGCAGGTTCACGCCGGGCGGCGGCTGGAAGGTCATGCCGCCGTCGGCCGAGGCGAAGCGGTGCCGCGTGCCATCGGCGTCGGTGAGCGTGATCGTGGCGGCGCCGGCGGCGATGTCGAGCCGCTCGTTCACGCGGGTGAGGCCGGAGATCCCCAGGGAGAAGCCGCGGCCGGCCGAGTCGTACGGGACCGGCATGTCCTCGGGCCGCGCCTGCGAGTTGTAGCTCAGGTTCACGACCGTCGAGAGGCCGCGGCCCGGCGAGACGATCGGCACCGAGTGCCACACCGCGTTGCCGGTCTCCATGTTCACGTGGAGCCCGGTGCCGGCGCCGGTCTCGGTCGAGTCGTAGGCGAAGTAGTTCTCGAGCCCGAGGCGGTCGGCGAGCCCGTCGGCCGGCGCCGGGACCACCGCGCGGAGCGTCTTGCGGGTGAGGTTGCCGACCTGGTCCGTCGTCTCGATCGTGAGGATGTGCTCGCCCGGCGTGTGCTGCTGTGCGATGAAGTCGTAGTCGGCGACCATCCCGCAGCTGTTCTGCGGGCAGGCCTGCTCCTGCGTGAGCTCGGGGTGGTCGTTCGGGTCGTGCTCGTTGCGGTCGACCCACAGCTTCAGCGTCTTGACGCCGGAGCGCATCGAGGCGTAGGTGTGCCCGTGGCCGTCGCGCGCGTCGAGGTGGAGGCGCTGGAGGCCGACGAGCGGCTGGCCCTCCGAGTCCTTGAGCGACCCGGAGAGCGTGAGCTCCGGCCCACCGCGGTCGAGCCCGACCGCCCAGCTCTGCTGCGCCGCATGACCGAGCGGGTCGGCCACCACGACGCGGAAGGTGTGCGATCCGTCGGCGGCGCCGGCGGTCGGCCAGTCCCAGCGATGGGTCATCGAGTTCGGGCAGCCCGTCACGCCGCAGTCGCGCTCCACGCGGTCACGCAGCGTCTCCGAGCCCACGTGGTCCGCCACGAAGTCGTCGAAGTGGAAGACCTGGCTCGACTCGGTGTCCTGGAAGCCGCGGAGCCCGACGCTGCCGGTCCCGCGCGGGCCGGCCGCGACGGTGTTGCTGGCGAAGGTGTCGGGCTCAGGCTGCCCGGCCTTCCACGCGTGCACCTTGATCGTGGTCTGCGGGTAGCCGAGTGCGGTCGCGCGGATCCACACCTCGTCGTTCGCGGCCGCGTCCACGCTCTGCGGCGCCACGATCTCGGTGCCGGCCTCGTTCTCCACGCCGACCTGCCAGGTGCCGTCCGCGTTGCGGATGAGGTTCGCGCGGTAGTGCTCGCCGCTCTCCTGCCGCCGGAGCACCAGCGAGGCGATCGAGCGGCCCTGGGCGGGCGGCACCGCCGGCAGGAGCGGCTTCTCGGGCAGCCGCACCCGGACCTTCGCGTCCACGTCCTGCACGGCCGTGTCGGGGAGGTGCGCGGCGCGCGCCTGGTCCTGCGGGATCTCGACGGTGCCCGTGAAGTCGTCCACGCCGAACGCGGCGCGCTGACCGGCGAGCTCCGCCCAGTCGCCGCCGAAGTCGGCCGGGCCCCACGTGGTCGGCCGCGTGCGGTCGAACGAGTCGCGCGCCACCTTCTTCGGCGAGAACAGGTTCACCTCGCTGCTCTTCACCCCGGAGTACGGGTCCGTGGCGTTGATCGTCAGCTCGTGCGGGCCCTCGCCGAGCCATGTCCCGTGGCAGCAGGCGGCGCCCGAGCGGGTGAACGTCGGCGGCGAGCGGTCGATCTTGAGGGTCCCGTCGGCGGTGGCGGTGTTTCCGGCGCGGTCGCGGGCTCCGGACGTGGCGGTCACCCGCCCCTCGGCGGCGAAGACGGTGCTGTGGGTGATGTCGGTGGACTCCGACTCGTCGCAGGCGGCCGGGATCACGTTCGGGCAGCCGAAGTCCTTCGAGAAGTACTGCCAGCCGCCGATGGCCTGGGGCACGTACAGGCCGAGCTCCGTGATGCCGCTGATGTCGTCGGTCCCGCTCACGTGCGCGGTGGCGTCGTCGAGCTCGCCGTGCCAGCGCTCCGCGTAGTCCGGCGGCTGCGGCACGGGCGCCCGGCGGTCGAAGATCACCTTCCAGGCGGGGAAGAGGGTCTTGTTGCCGACGTGGTCCTCGACCTCCACCGTGAGGTCGCGCGGGATCCGGCTCTGGTCCCCGTTCTGCGGCAGGAAGTTGAACCCGGTGGTGAAGCCGCAGTTCTTGTCGGCGCAGGGCCGGTCGCCGCTCGTGCCGCGCTCGGTGTAGGAGCTGCCGGCGGGCGACTCCGGCCTCACGAGCAGCCGGACAGCCTTCACGCCGGAGCCGGGCGTGTCGGCCGTCCCGTCGCTCACCGTGACGGACAGCGGCAGGTTGGCCAGGTTCGTCGCGGTCCCCCGGGCGTCCCACAGGGCGCCGCTCACCTGGGGCTGATGCGGCGCGACCCCGTCCACGCGCAGCGTCCAGGTCTTCACCACGCTGGGGTTGCCGGCGTCGTCGGTGGCGACCAGCGACAGGACGGCGGTCTTCGGCGTCCAGCTCGATGGCACGCTCCACGTCAAGGTCTTCGCCGGCGGGTTGGTCGCGCACCCGGAGGCCGTGCAGTCCCCGGGCTCCTCGTCCACCTCGACCGGCCCGGCCGCGTCGTCCGGGTTGTCGACCGACAGCTCGATCTTGCGGACGCCGGAGGTGACGTCGCTCGTGTCGACGCCGACGTCGTAGCTCTTGCCGGGCGCGATCCAGGCGTTGTTCACGGATGCGCCGCCGGTAGTGACGTCGATAGTCGGCTTGCTGCGGTCGAGCTTCACCGTCCAGGGCCCGAGCGACTTCGGGCGCAGGACGCCGTCCTGCACGTCCGCCCGGATCGTGTGCGTGCCGTCGCCGATGGGCGGCGTCCAGCTGTGGGTGAGCGAGGCGGGGCAGCCGCTCTGGGCGTCGCAGTCGCTGCCGTCGCCCTTCTTCCCGGTGAGGGTGTTCGTCGGGCCTCCGGGCGAGTCGATCGCGATCGTGTTGCGCTTGACGCCCGACCCCGTGTCGCTGAGGGGGATCGAGACGCTCGGGTTCGGATGGTTGACCCAGCCCCCGTTGGGCGCGAGCTCGCCGCCGACCGTCCCGTAGACCGGGTCGGCGCGATCGAGCTTCACCTGCCACGAGCGCTCGGCGGGATCGGTGGGATGCGCCTCGTCGTACGACTTGACCTTGACGACGTAGGTCCCCTCCGTGTCACCGGCGACGGGCGTCCACTGGAGCGTGGGCGTGAAGCTGCCCGGGCAGCAGGTGCCGGGCGTCTTCGTGTCGCGCACCAGGTCCGCGCCGCCCGCACCCAGCTTGGTCACGGTCAGCTCGACCTTGGCGATCCCGGAGGTGGCGTCGGTGGTCGGGGCCGTCACCGACTTCGCGCCGTCCGTGATCCACGTCCCGTCGGGCACGGCGAGCGACCCGGTCGGTGTGTCGATCGTCGGCTTGACCCGGTCGATCTTCACGGTCCAGCTCGGCAGGCTCTTCGTGCGGCCGACCGCGTCCTCCACCGCCGACCGGATCGTGTGCTGGCCGTCCGAGATGGGCGGGGTCCACGGGTGGTTCACGGCGTTCGGGCAGCCGCTGCGTGCGTCGCAGTCGGTGCCGTCGCCCTTCTTGCCGGTCAGGGTGTTCGACGGGCCGCTGGCGTCGATCGTGATCGTGTTGCGCTTGACGCCCGAGCCGGTGTCGCTGAGCGGCACGGTGAGGCTGGGGTTCGAGTGCGTGACCCAGCCGCCGTTCGGGGCGAGCTCCCCGGTGACCGTGCCGAACGCCGGATCGCTGCGGTCGAGCTTGACGGTCCAGCTGAGGACCGTCGGGTCGCTCGGGCGCGCCTCGTCGTAGGCCTTGACCTTCACGACGTAGGTCCCCTCGGTGTCGGTCGAGGCAGGCGTCCAGTCCAGCGTCGGCGAGTACGACTTCGGGCAGCAGGTGAGCGGCCGCTCGGTGTCGCGCAGGACCTCGTTCGAGGAGCCCTGCTTCGTCACGGTCAGCTCCACCCGCTCGATCCCGGCGGTCGCGTCGCTCGTCGGCACGGTGACGGACTTCGTGGTGTCGTCGATCCACGTCCCGTCGGGCACCGCGAGCGATCCCGTGGGCGTGCCGATCGTCGGCTTGACGCGGTCGAGCTTGACGTTCCACTGCTGCGGGGTGGCGCCGTTGGCGGCCGCGTCCTCCGCGGTCACGCGGACCGTGTGCGTGCCGTCGCTCGCGCCCGGCCAGCCCAGGCTGTGGGGCAGGGAGCCCTTGCAGCCGGTGTTCGCGTCGCATGCCCCGCTGTTGCCCGGCTGCTCGCCGTTCTTCGTCTCGGACGGCCCCGTGCCGGGGTCGAACTCGATCCTGTTCCAGCGGACGCCCGAGGCCTCGCCGCCGTTCGGGTTGGAGTCCGTCGCGGTCACGCTGAGCGACGGCGAGGGGTCGGTGATCCAGCCGTTGCGGTTGTTCAGCGACCCGCCGAAGCTCCCGTGGCCGGGCGCCGTGCCGTCCACCCTGACGTCCCACTCGTTCGCGCTGTACGACGGGTTGTCGAACGCGCCGGCGCTCGGGTTCCCGATCCAGTCGGTCACGAGGATCCCGAGCCTGTTCCGGCCGTCAGGCAGGTCGCTGTAGTTGTACGAGAAGCGCTTCTTGTCGAGCCCGACGCCGTTCAGGTCGCCCGGGCACCTCCAGTGGCGGTTGGCCCAGCAGTCGATCGTCCTCGTGTCCGTCACGGTGGACGGCGAGCCGCGGTTCGGGCGGCGGAAGCTCACGTAGCGGAGGCCGAGGCCCAGGTCGTTGGCGCCGACGTCGAAGGTGTGGTTGCCGCTCGGCTTGATCCACTGGCCCGGGGCGGACGAGCTTCTCGAGACGTCGGAGGGCGGATGGTTCTCCCAGAGCTGCATGATCGCGCGCGGCATGTAGACGTACGAATCGACGAAGCGGGGGCCGGTCCGGGTGCTCACGAAGCGCAGGACCGAGGCGTTCTGCTCCGACGCCCCGCCCGAGGCGCACGGCGAGACCGGGTCCGTGCAGCTCGCGTGCTCGTCGCTCGGGCGCCCGTCGCAGAACTGGTACCACGGCCCCTGGACCTGCCAGTTGCCGAAGATGAACTCCTGGACGCAGGAGAAGTTGTCCGGCGTGTGGTGGTAGACGCCGAGCCAGTCGGCACGCACGATCTGCAGGTAGGGCGGCGCCTGCCAGATCCACTGCGCCCAGTAGGTCTCCTCGTAGCTCTGGAGCTGCTTCATGCGGATGACGACGCCGTAGCGGCCGCGCTCCGGGATCCAGCCGTTGTGGCCGTCGAAGTTGGGCAGCGTCTCCTGGTAGGTCCACGGCGAGCTCGACGTCTGGAGGAAGTCGGCCTCGTAGTAGTCCTCGTAGGCGTAGGTGTACGGGTCGACGAGGATCGGGTAGCGCACGTCCTTCTCGCGGTGCGGCACCTTCACCACGAGCCGCTTGCCGCGCACCTCGTACTTGGCCTCGAGCGCCTCGCCGTCGGCGTCGAGCGCCATGGGCGGCACGAACCCGACCAGCACCCGGTCGCCGTCCACCACCTCGGCGCCGCCGGACACCGGGCCGTCGACGTCGTTGCCCTCCTCCGCCGGCCGCAGGCGCAGGCCCGGGGGCAGGTCGAGCTCGAGCGCCGGGTCCTCCGGGCTGTCCGCCGACCTGAGCTGGAACGAGAGCGACACGCCGCCCGGCACCGTCCCGACGATCAGGTCGGTGTCCTCGCCGTCGCCCACGTCGGCGAAGAAGGCGCGGTCCTCGCGGACGAGCGCCTCGGAGTCCTTCCTGGTCCCGGCCGGGAACATCCGCACGTCGGGGCCGAGCCGCACGCCGCCGCGCGCGTCCTTCGCAATGCGCAGGCCGAACGGCACGTTGCGCGGCTCGAGCGCCCCGTCGCGCTCCACGAGCTCGGAGTCGATCGGCGCCTTCTCGCCGTCCTGGTCCCGTGCCACCAGCGGGCTGGTCGACGACAGGAGGAGGTCCTGCTCGCCGGGACGCTCCACGACGCCGGTGAAGTCGTCGAGGTAGCCGGCCAGCCGATCGCCCTTGGGCAGCTTCGGGCTCGACCAGAGCCGCTCGTCGAAGAACTCCTCGAAGCGCGAACGGGCGAGCGAGGACGCCTCGGCGCGGTTCGTGTCGCGGAACGCGGTGCGCGAGGCGGCGCGCCGCTCGCGCGCCTCGGGGGCGTTCCGCTCGCGGGCCCTGCGATCGGCGTCCTCGCGCGCCTTGCGGACCGACTCCTGGGTGGTCGGGTGACCGGGCGCGGGGCCGACCAGCTTCTCCTCGCGGTCCTCGCCGGTCGCCGTGCCGAGCGCCGCCGCCACGGTTGCGAGCACGAGCGCCAGCGCGAAGAAGAGGCGCCGCGCGACGGCGCGAGGCGAGTACCGGCCATGTTCGATTGGAGCCACGCCGCGACCTCCGTCGTCTCGGCGTGGCTCGCGCGAGTCCTGGTTCAAGAGTCCCCCGTGAATGCGAGCCTGATCCGAAGTACGACGGCGCGTGTTCAAACATGACGCGAGTGGGAGACCTTTTTTCGGAAAAGATGACTTTCAGCGACCAACCGACCCGAATCGGGGAAGCCGATGCCCCCCGGAGCACGAGAGTCGTGTCCTCGAAAGGGGAACACGGCCGGCATGCCAGGCCGACGGACCGGGCGAACGACAGCTCCCGCGACAAGCCCGCGGTGCTTGACCGGATCGAGCGCACGAGCGGCGGCGGCGACGCCGACGTGGCCGAGCTGGTGCGAGCGGCGCAGTCGAACGACGACCTCGCATTCGCCGAGCTCTACATCCGCTTCTTCGACCGCGTGCACCGCTATCTGCTGATCGCGCTCAAGAACCCGGACGACGCGCAGGAGGTCGCGCAGGACGTGTTCGCGCGGGCGCTGCGCACGCTGGACAGCTTCGACCCCGGCCGTGGCGACTTCCGCAACTGGCTCTTCGGCCTCGTGCGCAACCAGGCCATCGATCACCTGCGAAGGGGGAGCAGGACCGACGAGCTCGCCCTGCACACCCTCCCGAGCACGTCCCTGCCGATGGCCGAGCGGGCGGCGTCGCTGCTGGAGAGCCTCGATCCGGACTCCGGCGTCCGCTCGATGATCGGCCACCTGCCGGAGACGCAGCGGCGGGTGCTCGCGCTGCGCTTCGTGTTCGGGCTCGACACGCTCGAGATCGCGGACGTCCTCGACTCGACGCCGGACGCCGTGCGCCATGCCCAGCACCGCGCGCTGAAGGCGCTCGCCGTGGACATGACGCGCGACGACGAACCCGATCTGATCCCCGGCTAGCGGGCTGCGCGCGCTCGGCGCCTCAGCGCCTCAGCGCCGCTCGGCGCCGTCCGGCGCCGTGTCGCTGAAGTGCAGCTCGCCGCTCCGGCTGAAGACGAACACGTCCCTGTCGCCGAGCTCGATCCTCACCCCGTACGGCCTCAGGCCGTCGGGGCCGGGCAGCGGATCGATCCGGCGGACCTCGCCGGCGAGCGGCTGACCGCCCAGCGTGACCGGTGCGATCTCCACGCGACCGTCGGCACCCAGATCGCGCGGCTCCGGCGCCTCCGGATCGGCGCTGAGCCCCGGTCCTCGCGCGTCGCAGCGGAGCGTGACCCCGCCGTCGCCTTCCCAGTCGAACCTGACGGCTTCGAGGCTGCGCCTGCCGTCGAGCGCGTGGGCGGCGACCCTGACCGCACGCACGTTCTTGCCGCGGAGCCCGCCCAGCTGCTCGGCCGCGGCCGGCTCGTCGGGCGCCAGGGCCGGCGCGCCCGCCAGGGCCGGCGCGCCCGTCACCGCCCCCGCCTCGGGCTCGGCCCCCGCTCCCGGCTCTGCGCTGTTGCGCTTGTACATCAGCCGCGCGAACAGGCCCGCCGTGACGAACATGAACACGCTGTAGACCGCGGCCGGGCTCGCGAGGATCGTGGCGATGCCGGCGCCGACGGTGATGGCCACCGTGCCGTTGTGCACACCCAGCTCCATGGCGATCGCCGTGGACTGCTGGCGGCTCAGGCGCGCGAGCCGCGCGACGTTGAAGCTGATCGTCATCGCGAGGAGGTTGAGCAGGAGCGTCGCGACCGCAAGCTCCGCGAAGTGGTCGGTGATCGCCTCGCTCTCGTTCGCGATGCTGCCCCCGACCACGAACACGAACAGCCCGAGCGCGATCTGCTTCGCGAGCCCCTCACGGCGGATCGCCCAGTCGGTCCGGCGCGCACGGATCGCCATGCCGATCGCGAGCGGCACCACCGTGATGAAGAAGACCCGCGCCGCCACCCCGGCCATCTCCGGGTCGTTCTCGAAGTCGGCCCCGAAGTGGTCGATCGCCAGCCCGAGGTAGAGCGGGACGGTGATCACGGCCGCGATGCTCGAGATCGCCGTCATCGTGATCGACAGCGCGGTGTCGCCGCGGGCGACGTGGGTGAGCAGGTTCGCGCTGGTCCCGCCGGGCGAGGCGCCGAGCAGGACGAGGCCGGCCGCGAGCGCGGCCTCGAGTCCCACGATCTCCGCCACGCCGAACGCCAGCAGCGGCGAGACGAGCAGCAGGTTCACGAGCCCGATCCCGACGCCCTTCGGGTACTTCAGCACGCGCGCGAAGTCGGCCGGCGTCAGCGACAGGCCGAGGCTGACCATGATCGCCGCGAGCGAGAGCGGCAGCAGCGCGGTGGCGAAGACCCCGCCCTCGTCGGCCTCGTGCGACGAGGCGAGCGCCGGCTCGGCCGCGAGCAGGACGAACACCGCTGCCGCGACCAGCGCGACTGCCGCGTAACGGCCGGCTTCCCTCTCCCCCCAGCGGGCCATGCCGGCGCAGAGGCTACGCCCCCGGCTGGACAGCGCGGTGCCCATCACGCTTCGATGCGATCCAGAGAACCCAGGAATCGCCGTTCGGCTCGTTCGAGCGGGCCGCTAGACGGCCGCGGCCGAGCGCGAGAGCCCGGCCAGCTCGGCCACGCGGTCGCGGTGCTCGCGCGCGGAGCCGAAGAGCGAGCCATTGGTGCGGGCGCGCTTGAGGAACCAGTGCAGGTCGTGCTCCCAGGTGAAGCCGATGCCGCCGTGCACCTGCAGGGAGGCCGCCGTCACGCGCCAGCCGGCGTCCGCGGCGTAGGCCTTCGCCATCGACGCGCCGAGCGGCAGCGATTCCGGCTCGTGGTCCGCGGTCCAGGCCGCGTACAGCGTCGCCGCCCGCGCGCCCTCGGTCTCGAGCATCATCTGCGCGCACCTGTGCGAGACCGCCTGGTAGGCGCCGATCGGGCGATCGAACTGCTTGCGGTCCTTCGCGTACTCGACCGCCATCTCCATCGCGCGCTGCGCGAGGCCGACGAGCTCGGCCGCCAGCGCCACCTCGATGCGCTGGAAGCCAGCCTGGAGGTCGCCGTCGAGCGTCTCGCTGCCTCCGCCGGCGCTCACGCGGAAGAAGCGGCGCGTGGAGTCGATCGTGTCGACCCGCTCGGCCTGGGCGCCCTCGACGATCGTCGCGGAGCCGCCCTCGAGAAGGACGACGAACGCGGCGGTGTCGGCGTCGGGCACGAGCGGCGCGGAGCCGTTCTTGACGATGCCCACCGTCCCGCGCGCCTCGCCGCTGGCCACGCCCGGGAGCAGTCGCTGGCGCTGCTCGTCCGACCCCGCGTGCTTCACGAGCAGGCCGGCGGCCGCGTTCGAGAAGAACGGCGTGGGCGCGCACGCGTAGCCCAGCTCCTCCTGGAGGATGGCCAGCTCGACCACGCCGAGGTCCTGGCCGTCGTGCGCCTCCTCGATGAAGATCCCCGGCCAGCCGAGCTCGGCGATCTGGCCCCAGAGGCCGTCGTCGTACTCGCCCTTCTCCGCCAGCTCGCGCACCTTCTCGAGCTTGAAGCGGCTCGCGAGGAAGTCACGGGCGGTCGACTTGATCGCCTGCTGGTCGTCGGAGTAGTCGAAGTTCACGCGGCCTCCTCTAGCGGAGCTTCGGCAGCCCGAGCACGCGCTCGGCCACGATGTTCTTGAGGATCTCGGTTGTCCCGCCCTCGATCGAGTTCGCGCGGGCGCGCAGGAACCGGTAGGTCCACTTGTCGTCCTTCACCGGCGCGTCCGCGCCCATGATCTCCATGGCGAGCTCGGTGAGCGCCTGGTTGGTGTCCGACCACTGCCACTTGACGAGCGACCCCTCGGGCCCCGGGATCCCGGTCTTCATGATCTGCGTGAGCCCGCGCGACGCGTTGAGCCGCAGCGCCTCGGCCTCGATGTAGATCTGCGCGAAGCGCTGCCGCACGAGCGGGTCCTTGGTCCCCTTGAGCTCGTCCGCGAGCTCGCCGAGGGCGATCTGCACGCGCGCCTGCAGGGCGAAGGCGAGCCCGGCGCGCTCGTGCATCAGCGTGGTGATCGCCACGCGCCAGCC
>DASVVS010000169.1:0-46965 GCA_036386455.1 Thermoleophilaceae bacterium | reverse complement strand
AGAAGGGGCAGTTCGCGAAGCTCGCGGACACGATCACCGGCACCATGCGCCGCCGCCAGCGCGACCGTGAGCCGCGCGTGCTGCTCTACGACGGCGACGGGCTGTCGCGGCGGCTGCCGCCGGACGATGGCGCGCACACCGAGATAGTCGACCTGGCCACGCGGCTCGTGGAGCTGGCGGACCCGAGCGCCCAGCAGCGGCTGGACGGCGAGCGGTGACGCTGATCGGCTCCGAGGTCGCCGCTCGGGCGATCGAGCGCGCGCTCCGGCACGGCGGCGACCTCGCCGAGGTCTACGCCGAGGAGCGCCGCGGCACGTCGCTGTCGCTCGACGACCGCCGGATCGAGCGCCCCCAGACCGGCGTGGAGCGCGGGGCCTCGGTCCGCGTGGTGGCGGGCGACGCGACCTACTTCGGGCACGTCGACGGCCTCGCCGAGGATGACCTGCTGCGGGTGGCGGACTCGGTCGCGCAGGCGGCTCGCTCCGGACGCGCCAAGCCGCAGGCGCTCGGCGCCGCCGCCGCGCCGCGCGGGCTGCACCCGGTCGAGCTCGCCCCGGGCGAGGTGGACGCCGCGCGCAAGGCCGACATGCTGCGCGCCTGCGACGAGGCCGCCCGGGCGGCCGGCGCCGAGGTGGCGCAGGTCTCGGTGGGCTACGCCGAGAGCCACCAGCTCATCGAGGTCTTCAACTCGGACGGCGTGGCGGCGACCGACGACCGCACGCGCGTGCGGCTTGGCGTGCAGGTGGTCGCGCGCCGGAACGGGACCGTCGAGACCGGGAGCGAGACGCGCGGCGGCCACGCCGGCTTCGAGCTGCTCGCGGACCGCCCCGAGCGCGTCGCCGAGGAGGCCGCCCGCAAGGCCGTCACGATGCTCGACGCGCGCGAGGCCCCGACCGGGCAGATGCCGGTGGTCGTGGGCAACGGGTTCGGCGGCGTGCTGCTGCACGAGGCCGTCGGCCACGGGCTGGAGGCCGACGCGATCCAGAAGCACGCGAGCGTCTACGCCGGGCGCCTGGGCCAGCGGATCGCGCCGCACTTCCTCACCGCCTACGACGACGGCTCGTTCGCGAACGCCTGGGGCAGCGACGGCATCGACGACGAGGGCTTCCCCACCCAGCGCACCACGATCATCGAGGACGGCGAGCTGACCTCGTACCTGTACGACCTCGTCCGCGCGCGCAAGGACGGGGTCGCGCCGACGGGGAACGGCCGGCGCGAGTCGTTCCGCCACCTGCCGGTGCCGCGGATGACCAACACGTTCTTCGCGGAGGGGACGGCCACCCCCGAGCAGCTGATCGAGAACACCGAGCGCGGGCTGTACGCGGTCTCGTTCGGAGGCGGTCAGGTGGAGCCGGCGACCGGCGACTTCGTCTTCGGCGTCTCCGAGGGCTACCTGATCGAGGGGGGAAAGGTGACCGCGCCGGTGCGCGGCGCCACGCTTATCGGCAACGGACTCGGCGCCCTGCAGGCGATCGACGGCGTCGCGGCCGACCTCGACATCGCAACCGGCTACTGCGGCAAGGCCGGCCAGCGCGTGGCGGCGGGGGTGGGCCAGCCGCACGTGCGGATCGCGGCGCTCACGGTCGGCGGAACCCAGGCGTGAGCGAGGCGCTCGACCTCGAGGCGGTCGCGCGGCGGGCGGTCGAGGCCGCGGCCGACGCGGGTGCCGACGATGCCGACGCCTACGCGGAGCGCACCGTCGAGCGCGAGATCCGCGTCTACGACGGCGGCGTGGAGAGCCTCACCGACGCGGCCAGCCGCGGGGTGGGCGTGCGGGCGTTCGTGGGCGGCCGCTGGGGCCACGCCTACGGGACCGACCTCTCCGACGACGGGCTGCGCGAGCTGGCCGCCGCCGCGCACGAGGCCGCCGCGGTGGCGGACGTGGACGAGCACGCCGGCCTCCCGGACGAGCCGGGCTCCGCCGACGTCGGCGACCTGCGCTCGCCGGAGCTGGTCGCCTGGAGCACCGAGCGCAAGGTCGAGTTCGCGCTCGAGGTCGAGCGCCGCGCACGCAACCACCCGCGGGTGACGCAGGTCGAGCAGGTGGTCTACGCGGACACCGACGGCGAGGCGGCGCTCGCGAACTCGCGCGGCTTCGCGGGCTCGTACGCCGCCTCGGCGGCGTGGGCGTACGCCAGCGCGTTCGCCGGCGAGGGGGAGGACCTGATGACCGGCCTCGGGCTCGGGATCGGCCGCGGCCCGGAGGCGCTCGACGCGAGCGCGATCGGCGTCGAGGCGGGCGAGCGCGCCGCCGCGCTGGCGGGCGCGCGCCAGCCGGCGAGCCGGCGCTGCCCGGTCGTGTTCGACGCGTTCGTGGCAGCGAGCTTCCTCGGCTTCATCGGCGGGATGCTGTCGGCCGACGCCGTGCAGCGCGGGCGCTCGCTGTTCGCCGGGCGGGAGGGGGAGGAGATCGCGAACCCCGCTCTGCGGCTCGCCGACGACGGCACCGTCCCGGACGGCCCGAGCACCACCCCGTTCGACGGCGAGGGCTCGCCGCGGCGGCGGATCCCGCTGCTCGAGGACGGGCGTCTCGTCACGTATCTCTTCGACGCGCGCACGGCGCGCAAGGCCGGCCGCGAGACCACCGGCAGCGCGGTGCGCTCCTCCTACCGCACGCCGCCGGGCGTCGGCACCGGCAACCTGGTGGTGGAGCCGGGCGAGCGCTCCTTCGAGGAGCTCGTCCGCGCCGCGGGCGACGGGCTCTACGTAACCGACGTCGTGGGCCTCCACTCGGGCGTCAACCCGGTGTCGGGAACGTTCTCGGTCGGTGCGACCGGGCGGCTGATCGAGGGCGGCGAGCTGGGCGCGCCGGTGCGCGAGATCACCATCGCGAGCGACCTCGTGACGATGCTGCGCTCGGTCGAGGGGGTCGGCTCCGGCGCCCGCTGGGTGCCGTTCGGGGGCAGCGTACGGGCGGTGCCGCTGCTGCTCGGCGAGATGGCCGTCTCGGGCTCGTAGCGCGCCGAAATCGCGCCTCAGCGGCCATTTTTCGGGGTTCCCCAGCCCGGAAAACCCCGCTCCCTCGTACAAAAACCGCATTGGAAAGCGGAATCCGGGTTCTAGCCGTCCGTGGGCGCTGTTAGCTTCGCCGACGAACCCAGCCCAGAAGGGGGAACAAGCCGTGACCAAGCAAGAATTCGTCGATCAGGTGGCCAACTCGTCAGGCCTCGGCAAGGGCGAGGCCTCCAAGGCGGTCGATGCCGTTCTAGAGACCATCCAGGAGACGCTCAGCCGCGGCGGGGAGATCAACTTCACCGGCTTCGGCAAGTTCACCGTCGCGGAGCGAGGCGCCCGTCAGGGCGTGAACCCGCAGACGGGCGAGCGGATCCAGATCGCCGCCTCGCGCGTACCGCGCTTCAGCGCGGGCTCGGCGCTCAAGAACGCGGTCAAGGGCGGCTGACAGCCGGCCTGACCGCGCGGTCGGACGCGGCTAGGAGCCGGTCCGACCGTCCGCGGCCGAGAGCCGCGGCTCGGGTGTCCCCGTTCACGGGGGACGCGTGAGCCGCGGCTTTCCGGACCGTCTCGCGGCGCTCGTGGAGGAGCGCCGCAGCCAGATCGTGCTGGGGCTCGATCCCGACCCGGCCGCGCTGTGGCCGGAGGCCTTCCCGGACCGAGCCGTCTCGGTGGCGGCGCCGGCCGAAGCCGCTTCCGGGGGCGAAGCCGCCTCCGGCGAAGGCACTCCCGGCGAAGCCGCCTCCGGCGAAGCCGCCGCGCCCGGCCGCCGAGCCGCCGCTTCCTCCGAAGCCGCCGCGCCCGGCCGCGCAGCCGCCGCTTCGTCCGACGTCGCCGCCAGCACCGCCGCGGCGGTCGCTCGCCACTGCCGCGCGGCCATCGACGCCGCCGGGCCCGCCTGCGTCGCGGTCAAGCCGCAGGTCGCCTGCTTCGAGCGGCTCGGCGCGCCCGGGTGGGCGGCGCTCGCCGAGACCGTCGAGCACGCGCGGGCGAGCGGCCTGCTCGCGCTCGTCGACGGCAAGCGCGGCGACGTGCCCGTGACCGCCCGCGCCTACGCCCAGGCCATGGTGGGGGAGACGCCCGGACCGTTCGGCCCGGTCCGCGGCCTCGACGCCGACGCCTTCACCGCCGACCCGCTGCTCGGCCGCGACTCGCTCGAGCCGCTGGCCGAGGCGGCGCAGGCGGCGGGCGCCGGCGTGTTCTGCCTCGTCCGCACCTCCAACCCGGGCGCGGCGGCGATCCAGGACGAGCCGGCGGACGGCCCGCTGCACGAGCGGCTCGCGCGGCTGGTCGACGAGCTCGGGGCGGAGACGGTGGGGGGCTGCGGTCTCTCGGCCGTCGGCGCGGTGACCGGCGCCACCCAGCCGCAGCTGCTCGGCCGCCTGCGCGAGCTGATGCCGCGCGCGATCTTCCTGCTGCCGGGCGTCGGCGCGCAGGGCGGCTCGGTCGAGGACCTCGCCGCCGCCTTCGAGCCGCACCCCGCCGCGGGCCTCGTGACCGCGTCGCGCTCGATCGTGAACGCGCACGCGCAGCGCGGCGGCGACCCCGCCGAGGCCGCCCGGGCGGCGGCCGAGGAGCTGCGCGAGGCGGCCTGGGGCCTGGCCGGCCGCAGCACCTAGACGGCCCGTCGAGCCGGTCGAGGGGGCTACGCGCGCGCCGAGTAGAACGAGATGGAGCCGAACGCCGTCCGCAGCCGGTCGCGCTCGCGCGCGTCGCCGAGCCCGGCCGCGCCGAAGATCTCGGGCAGGCGGCCGGCGTGGTTGTCCTCGGTCACCTTGACCCCGTCGGCGTAGCGGATCACCCGCGACAGCGCCCACATGGCCGGGTCCGGCGGGCGCCCGAAGTCCGCCACGTGCAGCTCGCCGCCGTCGCGCAGGACCCGCCGAACCTCGCGCGCGGTGGTCTCCTTGGCGTCGCGCTTCAGGTGGTGGAAGAACAGGCTCGACAGGACGCGGTCGAAGGAGCCGTCGTCATACGGCAGGTCGAACGAGAGCCCCTCGTCGAGCGTCACGTCCACGCCGGCCTCGGCCGCCTTCCGCCGGCCGCGCTCGAGGACCTCCGGGTCGCCGTCGAGCCCGATGACCTCCACGTCCGGACAGCGCTGCTTGAGCCACACCGCCAGCGTGCCGGTGCCGCAACCGAGGTCGAGCACGCGCATCCCGGGCCGCACGCCCGCCTGGTCGATCAGATGGCCCTTGAACCGCCGCTCGCGCGTGCTGACGCGGATCACCGGGTCGTAGAACGCCGTGAGGCGGTCCCAGGTGAGCGCCGGGATGTAGTCCTCGCCCCGTTGAGCGGTTGGCACGCCGGCACCGTACCGCGCCGGCGCCCGTACCGCATGTGACATGTGCCTCTTTGCACCCCCGCCCCGAGGTGGGAAGATCGTCACATGACCTGCGCGTCGTGCGGTTACGAGAACCCCTCCGACGCGCGCTTCTGCGCCGGCTGCGGACGGCCCGTCGAGGAGCAGGGCGCCACGCTGGGCGAGGTCCCTGGCGAGATCCGCAAGGCGCCGATCCAGCTCGCGGGCGGCCGCTACCGGATCAAGGGCTACCTCGGCGAGGGTGGCCGCAAGGTCGTCTACCTCGCGCAGGACACCGCGCTCGGCCGCGAGGTCGCGATCGCGATGCTGAAGACCGACGACCTCGACCGCGGCGGCAAGCACCAGCTCGAGCGCGAGGCGCAGGCGATGGCCCGCCTCGGCGACCACCCCAACATCGTCTCGGTCTTCGACATCGGCGAGGAGGACGGCGATCCCTACATCGTCAGCCAGTACATGGCCGGCGGCTCGCTCGACAAGCGGCTCGAGGAGGCCGTGGGCCACCGGCTGCCGATGGCCGACGCGCTCGAGACCGCCAGCTGCATGGCCGCGGCGCTCGAGCACGCGCACCGCCGCGGCGTGGTGCACCGCGACCTGAAGCCCTCGAACGTCTGGCTCACCGAGGACGGCGTTGCGCAGCTGGGCGACTTCGGGCTCGCGTTCTCGGCCGACCGCTCCCGGCTCACGCGCGCGGGCGCGATCGTCGGCACCGTCTCCTACATGGCGCCGGAGCAGGCGCTCGGCAAGACGCCCGACGCGTGCAGCGACGTCTACTCCCTGGGCGCGCTCCTCTACGAGATGCTCACCGGGCGCCCGCCGTTCGTGGGCGACAACGCCGTCGCGGTGATCTCCCAGCACACGAGCGCGGACCCGGTCGCGCCGAGCTGGCACAACCCCGAGGTGACGCCCGAGGCCGAGCAGGTCGTGCTCAGGTGCCTCGCGAAGGAGCCGGGCGACCGCTTCGCCGACGCCACCGAGCTGCGCGCCGCGCTGGAGGAGGCCCGCGAGGCGCTGGACCGCGCGCCGGCGGAGACGAACGGCGCCGCCGGCGAGAACCACGATCCGCTCGGCGCGCTCGCCGCGGGCGTGTTCGTCGGCCGCGAGGAGGAGGTCGGCCGCCTGCGGGGCGCCCTCGAGGACGCGCTCGCCGGCCGCGGGCGCCTGACGATGCTCGTGGGCGAGCCGGGCATCGGCAAGACCCGCACGGCCCAGGAGCTCGTGACCTACGCGCGGCTGCGCGGCGCGCGCGTGCTGATCGGGCGCGCCTACGAGGGCGAGGGAGCGCCCGCGTACTGGCCCTGGGTGCAGGTCGCGCGTGCCTACATGGAGGGTCGCTCGGAGGAGGAGCTGAAGGCCGACATGGGGCCGGGCGCGACCGACATCGCGCAGGTGCTCGGCGAGGTCCGCGGGCTGATCCCGGAGGGCGGCTTCGCGGAGCCGGCCTCGGCGGCGGACTCCGAGCAGGCGCGCTTCCGGCTCTTCGACAGCGTCACGACCTTCCTGCGCAACGCCTCCAGGCGCGAGCCGCTCGTGATCGTGCTCGACGACCTGCACTGGGCCGACACGCCGTCGCTGCTCCTGCTCGAGTTCATGGCGCGCGAGCTCGGCGGCGCGCGGATCCTGATCGTCGGCACATACCGCGACGTCGAGCTGAGCCGCCGCCACCCGCTGTCGAAGGTGCTCGGCGAGCTCGCCCGCGAGGCGCTCGTGGACCGCGTGCTGCTGCGCGGCCTGACGCGCGCCGACGTGGCCCGCTTCATCGAGATGACCGCCAGCATCCGCCCGCCGGAGCGGCTCGTGCGCACGGTGTACGAGGAGACCGAGGGCAACCCGTTCTTCGTGTCGGAGATCGTGAGCCTGCTCGCCTCTGAGGGACACCTCGACTCGGGTGCCGGGCTCGGCGACGTGCTCGTGACGATCCCGCAGGGGGTGCGCGAGGTGGTGGGCCGCCGCCTCGACCGCCTGTCGGACGACTGCAACTGGGTCCTGTCCGCGGCGTCGGTGATCGGGCGCGAGTTCGCGGTCGACGTGCTCACGCCGGTCGTCTGCGACGAGGTGGCCGCGCTGTTCCCGGAGAAGGACCCCGGCGAGCTGTCGCGCGAGCGCCTGCTCGAGGTGCTCGACGAGGCCGTGGCCGCGCGGGTGATCCAGGCGTCGGCAATGGGCCGCTTCACGTTCTCGCACGCCCTCGTGCGCGAGGCGCTCTACGAGGAGCTCGGCGTGACCCGGCGGATGCGGCTGCACCGCCGCGTGGGCGACACGATCGAGCGCGCCCACGGCGACTCCGGCCAGCACCTCGACGAGCTGGCCCACCACTTCCTCCAGGCGCAGGAGCTCGACAAGGCGGTCGACTACTCGATCCGCGCCGCCAAGCGGGCGCTGTCGCTGATGGCATACGAGGAGGGCGCCGACCTGTACGAGAACGCCCTGCAGGCGCTCGAGCTGCGCGGCGGCGCCTCGGCCGAGCAGCGCGCGCGGCTGCTGATCGCGCTGAGCGACGCGCGCATGCGGGCGGGCGAGGTCCAGCGGTCGAAGGAGACCTTCTTCCGCGCCGCGGACGTGGCGCGCTCGGCGGGCGCGCGCGAGGAGCTGGCGCGAGCCGCGCTCGGCGCCGCGGCGACGATGGAGATAGGACGCGTGGAGCGCGACACCATCGACCTGGTCGAGGAGGCGCTCGAGATGTGCGGCGACGAGCCGAGCACCCAGCGCGCCCAGCTGCTGGCGAGCCTCGCGCTGACGGTCTACTACGCCTCGCGCGAGCGCGCCGAGGAGGTGAGCGCCGAGGCGGTCGAGATGGCGCGCGCGAGCGGCGACAGCCACGCCCTCGCGACCGCCCTGAACGCGCGGCACTTTGCGATCTGGGAGCCCGAGCGCCTCGACGAGCGGCTCGCCGTGGCCACCGAGCTGATCGAGGTCGCCGGCGCCTCGGGGGAGCGCGAGCTGCGCGTGGAGGGCCGCGGCCTGCGCCTGATCGACCTGCTCGAGCAGGGCGACATCCGCCGGGCCGACGCCGAGATGGAGGCCTACGGCCGCGAGGCCGCCGAGCTGCGCCAGCCCAACTACCTGCGGATCGCCGCGATCCGCCGGGCGATGCGCGCCGTGCTGGCGGGCCGCTTCGGCGAGGCCGAGGAGCTCTTCGCCGAGACGCCGTCGCTCGAGCGCGCCAAGCGGCTGCTCGAGCCGAACACCGTCCAGGCCGGCGCGGTCGTGCTGTTCGAGCTGCGCCGCCTGCAGGGCCGGCTGGCCGAGATGCGCGGGATGTTCGAGACCTTCGCCGGCGAGTACCCGGCCGTCCCCGCCTGGCGCGCCGCGCTCGCGCTCGTCTACGCGGAGGCCGGCGCCGAGGACGAGGCCCGCCGCGAGGTGGCCGAGCTGGCGCGCGACGACATCGCTGCCCTCCAGCGCGACGCCAACTGGCTCGTGGGCATGGTCTGCCTGTCGCTGGCGGCGGTGCGGCTGCGCGACCGGCGGGTCGCCGCGGTCGCCTACGACCAGATGCTCCCGTACGCCGAGCGCAACGTGGTGGTGGGCGGCGGCTGGAGCTGCGAGGGCTCGACCTCGCTCTACCTCGGCTACCTGGCCCGCTTCCTCGGGCGCTACGAGCGGGCGGAGGAGCACTTCCGCACGGCTCTGCGGATGAACGAGGCGATCGGCGCGCGGCCGTTCGTGGCCGAGACGAGGGTGGCCTACGCGGAGCTGCTGGCCGACCGCGACGGCGCGGCCGGCGAGCGAGCCGCGACCGAGCTGCTGGACGGCGGGCTCGAGCTCGCGCGCGAGATGGGCATGGCGGCGCTGATCGAGCGCTCCTTCGCACTGAAGATGCGCTTCCAGGGGATCGACCCCGACGACGTGACGACGTCGATCGACGCGGTCGCCGCCGCCGTGGGCAGCGAACGCCCCGACCTCGCCACCGCGACGGCCGCCGACGGCACCGTGACGATCATGTTCAGCGACATCGTCGGCTCGACCGCGATGACCGAGCGACTGGGCGACCGCCGCTGGATCGAGGTCCTGCGCGAGCACAACCGGGTCGTGCGCGACGCGGTGACCGCGTACGACGGCTTCGAGGTCAAGTCGCAGGGCGACGGCTTCATGGTCGCGTTCGCCAGCGCCAGCCGGGCGGTGGAGTGCGCGGCGGCGATCCAGCGTGCGTTCGCCGCGCGCGCGGAGGAGGCGCCGGACGAGGCGATCTGGGTGCGGATCGGCCTGCACACGGGCGAGGCGATCCGCGAGCGCGACGACTTCTTCGGCCGCAACGTGATCCTCGCCGCCCGCATCGCCGCACAGGCGGGCGCCGGCGAGGTGCTGGTCTCGTCGCTGCTGAAGCAGCTGACCGAGGCGGACGCCGGCGTGAGCTTCGGCGACGCGCGCGAGCTGAGCCTGAAGGGCCTCACCGGCACCTACACCGTGCACGCGGTGGAGTGGGAGGGCGTCGGGGCGGGGGCCGCCTAGCAGCGGAGCGTCCCAGGTGGCCGGCGGGGGAAGGATGCGCGACCGGGGAGGAGAGCTGCCGGGGGTGGCCGGCGAGCTCCGGCGCTCCGACCTGCTCGTCCTGGCGGCGCTCGGGCGCGGCCGTGAGCTGGACGCGGCCGCGATCCGCAAGCATGCGCGGCTCGGCCGCCTGCGCACGCGCGCCGCGCTGAAGCGGCTGTGCGAGCGCGGTCTGGTGCGGAGCGCACACCGGGACGACCGGAGCCTCTACTCCATGACGGGCGCCGGCAGCAGCCTGGGCGCGACGGCGCTGGCGGTCGCGGCCCTGCGGCACGTGGAGCGTCTCCCCACCTCGTGGCTGCGGAGCGGTTCGTCGCTGCCCGGCGACCGCCTGTTCGATCGCTCCCCGCTCTCCACCGCGGCGTTCGTGGAGGAGCGCGGCGAGGACGTCGAGGCCCTCGCGGACCTCGTGGCGCGCGGCCACCACGAGGAGCGGGTCCTGGCCATACGCGCGCTGGGCGCCCTGCGGCGCCGCGAGTGCACGCCGATCCTCGCCGAGGTGCTGGCGACCGAGACCGACGAGGCGGTCGCCGCCCTGGCGGCGCGCGAGCTCACGCGCAGCGGCGGGCCGGAGGCCGTCGACGCCCTGATGGAGGCCGCCGGCCGCGGCAGCTCCGCGATCCGCGCGGTGATCGCCGATGCCCTGGGGGTGTTCGGCGAGGAGCGATCGCTCGACCTGCTGATCGAGCTGGCCGGCCACCGGAGCGCCGACGTCCGCAAGTCGGCCGTGCGCGCCATCGGGCGGACCGGCAGCCGGCGTGGCGTCGGGATCGCCGCCGCGCTGCTCGCCGACGACGACTTCGGCGTGCGCTGGGAGGCGCGCGACACCCTGGCCGAGCTGGGTGGCGCGGACGCGGTGGCCGCGCTCCGGGGCAACCCGCGCAGGTCGGCGATCCTGCGATGGCGCGACGCGTTCCGCGCATGGTCGAGGACCCGAGCCGTGGCGGCGGTCGAGCGCCGGCCGGCCGGCCCGGTCGCCGACCGCCTGGCGACGCGGCACGCGGCCGCGACCGCCAAGGCGGTCGCGCTGGCCGCCGCCCTCGTGGCCCTCGACCTGGCGGTCCTGGGTGCGAGTCCGTTTGCGGTGGCCGCCGCGGCGGTCCCGGGGATCGCGATCGCCGCTGTGGCCGGCGGCCGCTCGCGCCGGGAGTCGATGTCGGATCCGCTGGACGCCGCGCTGGCCCGGCTGCAGGCCTGCCCGGCAGGTCTGAGGCCGCGATCGCGCGCCGGGACGGCGGCGCGCATGCTTCGCGCACGCCCCCTCTTCATGGGCGCCGTACTGCTGCTTCCCCTGCTGGCGGACGCGGCGATGGCCGGCATCGGGATCGCGCCCGGCCTGTTCACGGGCTTCATGGCGGTCGCGGCGCGGAGCTGGGCTCATGACGCGCGGAGCGTGCGGCGCTTCGAGCGCTCCCGCGGCGTCCGTCTCTGCACGTGGACCGAGCCCGTCCGGCGCTGCTGCTGCGACGTCGCCTCGCGCGGCGGTCAGGCGCAATAGCCCCTGCACGTGCAGGGATTCCCGCCGCGCGCGGGTATCCTCCAACGTCCCATGCCGACCGCGAAGCGCACTCCAGCGCGCGTACTGGCGCCGCTCGCGCTCGTCGCGTTCGGCCTGGCTCTGCTCCTGATCGTCGCGAGCGCCGGCGGCGGCGGCGGCGAGAAGTCGGGCGGCTCGGCCACCGACCAGGAGCAGCGCGACCTGGAGCTGGCGCGCGAGAAGAAGCGGCGTGAGCGCTCCAACGAGAAGGGCGACGGCCAGGGCAAGCTGCCCCAGGACGTCTACGTCGTGAAGACCGGCGACACGCTCGGGTCGATCGCGGAGAAGACCGGGATCCCGGTGGAGAAGCTCCAGGAGCTGAACCCGGAGCTCGACCCGCAGGCGCTCGTGTCCGGCCAGAAGATCAAGCTCAGGGAGTGAGGATCCGGATCCGGGCGGCGGCGCTCGTCGCCGCCGCGGTCGCGGCGCTCGGGGCGCCGCCGGCGGCGGACGCCCAGCGGCCGCACATCGACGCGCCCGCCGCGATCCTGGTGGACGCGCGCACCGGCGACGTCCTGCTCCAGAAGGAGCCCGACGAGCAACGCTCGATCGCGAGCACCACGAAGCTCATGACCGCCCTGCTCACGCTCGAGCGGGCGGAGCCCGGCGACGTCTTCCGCGCCGCCGACTACCGGGCCGGCGCGATCGAGTCGAAGATCGGCCTGCGCAGGGGCGAGCGGATGCGCGTCCAGGACCTGCTCGTGGCGCTGCTGCTCGAGAGCGCGAACGACGCCGCGGTGACCCTGGCCGAGGGGGTCGCCGGCTCGCGCGGGGAGTTCGTCGAACTGATGAACGAGCGCGCGCGTGAGCTCGGGCTCGACGAGACGAGCTACGCGAACCCGGTCGGCTTCGACGACCCGGACAACCACTCGAGCGCCGGCGACCTCGCGGAGCTCGCGCGCGTGCTGATGCGCAACAGGCGGTTCGCGGAGATCGTGGACCGCCCGGAGGCGACCCTGCGCAGCGGCGCGCGGCGGCGGACGATCGCCAACCGCAACCGGCTCGTCCGCACGTGGCCGTTCGTGGACGGGGTCAAGACGGGCCACACGAGCTCGGCGGGCTACGTGCTGGTCGGCTCGGCCAGCCGCCGCGGCGCCCAGGTGATCAGCGTGGTGCTGGGCACGCCGAGCGAGGCCGCCCGCGACGCCGAGTCGCTGGAGCTGCTCGACTGGGGCCTCGACCGGTTCCGGCGCGTGCGGCCGGTGCGGAGAGGGAGGGCGCTCGCGCACGCGGCGGTGAAGCACTTCGGCGACCGGCGCGTGGCGCTCGAGGCCGACCGCACGATCACGCTGACCGTGCGCCGCGGCGCGAAGGTCACGACCCGCGTGGACGCGCCGGGCGAGCTAGAGGGGCCGCTCGAGGCGAACGAGCGGGTGGGGACCGTCGTGGTGCTCGTGAACGGCCGCCCGGCCGGCCGCGCTCCGCTCGTGACGGGCGCCGACGTGCCAGAGGCGAGCTTCGTCAGGCGGAGCAGGTCGGGACTCGGATGGGCGGTAGCCTTCTTGGTGCTGACCGTGGCCGCAGTCGCCGCGGTGCGCTATAGAGGGTCTCGGTCACGCCGCAGTGGGGAGGTATCCGCATGATCGTCACCGTCACTCTGAACGCCGCCCTCGACCGCACGCTGTCGGTGCCGAACTTCCGGCTCGGACGCCGCCACAGGGCGGTGGACAGCACGACCATGGCGGGCGGCAAGGGCGTGAACGTGGCGCGGGCGCTGAAGACGCTGGGCCAGCCCGTGATCGCGACCGGGGTCGCCGGCGGGCAGACGGGCACGCGCATCATCGAGCAGCTCACCGGCGAGGCGATCCTCAACGACTTCGTGCGCATCCAGGGCGAGTCGCGCACCTCCACCGCGGTGATCGACCCGACCTCCGGCCAGCAGACCGAGATCAACGAGCGCGGCCCCTCGGTCGCGGAGGCGGAGTTCGAGCTGTTCGTGGACAAGCTGCTCTATCTCGCGAAGGGGGCCGGGGTCGTTGCGTTCTGCGGCAGCCTCCCGGCCGGCGTGCCGGTCGACGCCTACGCGCGCCTGGTCAAGGAGCTGAACTCGGTCGGCGTCACCACCGTGCTCGACTCCGAGGGCGAGCCGCTGCGGCTGGCGACGCGCGCCGAGCCGAGCGTCGTCACGCCGAACGAGATCGAGGCCGAGGAGCTCGTCGGGCACGAGTTCACCGACGACGACGACCTCCCGGCGGCGGTGCTGGAGATGGTCGAGATGGGCGCTCGCGAGGCCATCCTCACGCGCGCGAACGGGTGCGTGGCGGTGGTCTCGGAGGAGGGCGAGCGGCGCCTCTGCCGCGTCACGCTCGACCCCTCCCACGTCGACCTGAGCTCGGGCGTGGGGTCCGGCGACGCCTTCCTCGCCGGGTACGTCGCCTCGCGCTACATGGGCAGCCCGCCGGAGGATTGCCTGCGCTTCGCGGTGGCCTGCGGGGCGGAGTCGGTGCAGCACTTCGGCGCCGGCGTGCTCGACCCGCGCGAGGTCGAGCGGCTGATGGCGCACGTCGAGCTCGAGCGGCTGGCGGAGCCGGCCCTCCAGGCCGGTTCGTAAAGCCCGCAAACTGCGGCCAGGGGCCCGATTCGGCCGCTGCTAGGGTCGTCTTTCAGTCCGCCGCCGAACCTAGGATGCCGCCATGGAGATTGAGATCGGGCGCGGGAAGAAGGGCCGCCGCGCATATGGCTTCGACGACATAGCGATCGTCCCGTCGAGGCGCACGCGCGACCCCGACGACATCGACATCACCTGGACGCTCGGCCCGTACCGGTTCGAGCTCCCGCTGCTCGCGGCGGCGATGGACGGCGTGGTGTCGCCTCGCACGGCCGGCATCGTCGGCAAGCTCGGCGGGCTCGGCGTCCTCAACCTCGAGGGCATCTTCACGCGCTACGAGGACGCGGAGGAGCAGCTCGAGCGCATCTCCGGCTACCCGCCCGAGCAGGCGACCGCCGAGATGCAGCGCATCTACGCGGAGCCGATCAAGGAGGAGCTCGTCGCGCAGCGGGTGCGCGAGATCAAGGACCAGGGCGTCGTCTGCGCCGCCTCGCTCACGCCCCAGCGCGTCAAGAAGTACTACGAGATCGCGCTCGAGGCCGGGCTCGACATCCTCGTCATCCAGGGCACGGTGATCTCCGCCGAGCACGTGTCGGTGTCCTCGGAGCCGCTCAACCTCAAGGAGTTCACGCGCGAGGTGCCGATCCCGGTCGTCGTGGGCGGCTGCGCCTCCTACTCCACCGGGCTCCACCTCATGCGCACGGGCGCGGTGGGCGTGCTCGTGGGCGTCGGCCCGGGCGCGGCGTGCACCACGCGCGGCGTCCTCGGCATCGGCGTCCCGCAGGCCACCGCGATCGCCGACGTCCAGGCGGCGCGCTCGCAGCACATGCTCGAGACCGGCGAGTACGTGAACGTGATCGCCGACGGCGGCATGCGCACCGGCGGCGACATCTCGAAGGCGTTCGCCTGCGGGGCCGACGCCGTGATGATCGGCTCGCCGCTCGCGCGCGCCTACGAGGCCCCCGGCCACGGCTTCCACTGGGGCATGGCCACCTTCCACCCGTCACTCCCGCGCGGCGCGCGAGTGCGCACCACGCAGAACGGCACGCTCGAGCAGATCCTGAACGGCCCCGCGCACGAGAACGACGGCACGTTCAACCTGATGGGTTCGCTGCGCACGTCGATGGCCACCTGCGGGTACGAGGACATCCCCTCGTTCCACCGGGCGGAGGTCATGGTCGCGCCGGCGCTCCAGACCGAGGGCAAGCTGCTCCAGCGCTCGCAGGAGATCGGGATGGGGGCCACGCGGGCAGCCGCTGCCGCGCCCACCAACGGCACGGCGCCGCCGTCGGCCGACGGGGTCGCGGAGGAGCCCATCGAGCCGGTCTCCACGCCGTCCGCGGATCCAGCCCTGGTCGGGGAGTGACCGAGGCCCTGGCCGCTGACCGCACCGCCTCCTCCGACGGAGGCGAGGCGCCAGCGACCAGCCAGGAGGTGCTGGTCCTCGACTACGGCGGGCAGTACTCGCAGCTGATCGCACGCCGAGTGCGCGAGTGCGGCGTGTTCAGCGAGCTGATGCCGCACACGGTCGACCTCGATGAGGTCCGGCGCCGCGCGCCGCGCGGCCTGATCCTCTCGGGCGGGCCGGCGTCGGTGTACTCGGACGGCGCGCCGCGGCTGCGGCGCGAGCTGCTCGAGCTCGGGGTGCCGGTGCTGGGCATCTGCTACGGCATGCAGGCGATGGTGCTGGAGCTGGGCGGGCGCGTGGAGGGCGCGCCCGTGGGCGAGTTCGGGCGCTCGCGGCTCACCGTGCAGGAGCACGGCCGGCTGCTGCACGGGCTGCCGGACGAGCAGAGCTGCTGGATGAGCCACCGCGACACCGTGTTCGAGGCGCCGCCGGGCTTCACGGCGCTGGCGTCGTCGAGCGAGTCGCCGGTCGCGGCGCTGGAGGACGCCTCGCGCGGGCTCTACGGGATCCAGTTCCACCCCGAGGTGGTCCACACGCCGTACGGCAGCGCGATCCTGAAGACGTTCCTGGAGGACGTCTGCGGCTGCGACATGAACTGGAACGCCGAGTCGGTCGCCGAGGAGCAGATCCGGCGGATCCGCGAGCAGGTGGGCGACGGTCACGTGATCTGCGGGCTCTCCGGCGGGGTCGACTCGTCGGTGGCCGCGCTGCTCGTGCACCGCGCGGTGGGGGACCAGCTCACGTGCGTGTTCGTCGACCACGGGCTGATGCGCAAGAACGAGGGCGAGCAGGTGGTCACGGCGTTCCGCGACACCTTCAAGGTGCCGCTCATCGCGGTCGACGCCGAGGAGCGCTTCCTGGCGCGGCTCGCGGGCGTCACCGAGCCGGAGGCCAAGCGCAAGATCATCGGCACCGAGTTCATCCGCGTCTTCGAGGAGCAGGCGCGCGAGCTCGGCAACCCGCGCTACCTCGTGCAGGGCACCCTGTACTCGGACGTGATCGAGTCCGGCGGCGGGCACGGCGCGGCCACGATCAAGTCGCACCACAACGTGGGCGGGCTGCCCGACGACCTCGAGTTCGAGCTGGTCGAGCCGCTGCGCGAGCTCTTCAAGGACGAGGTGCGGCAGGTAGGGCTCGCGCTCGGGCTGCCGGAGCGGCTCGTGTGGCGCCAGCCGTTCCCGGGGCCTGGGCTCGGCATCCGGATCGTCGGCGACGAGGTCACCAAGGAGCGCCTCGAGATCCTGCGCGACTGCGACTTCGTGCTGCAGGACGAGATCCGCTCGGCCGGCCTCTACCGCGAGCTGTGGCAGTCCTTCTGTGTGCTGCCGGCCGGCCTGCGCACGGTCGGCGTGCAGGGCGACGAGCGCAGCTACGGCTACGCGATCGCGATCCGCGCGGTCACGAGCGACGACGCCATGACCGCCGACTGGGCCCGGCTGCCCTACGACCTGCTCGAGAAGATCGCCTCGCGGATGATCAACGAGATCCCGCAGGTGAACCGGGTCGTGCTCGACATCACCAGCAAGCCCCCCGGCACCATCGAGTGGGAATAACTCGGCGGCTGCAAACCTTCGCGCTCCGGCGTCCTCGGGTCTCGCCAGCCTCCAGGCTGGCTTTCGACCCTGCGTCCTTGGATCACTCGGTTTTCGCACCGAGTGATTCCCACTACGTGGGAGTAGGGCGGCGGCCGTAGCCGCCGCCCTCGCCCGCGTTCTACGTCAACCGCTCATCGGTCCGACGGTCTTCATCTGGACCGTGAACCGGAGGTTGTTCGCTCCCTCTCCGTCGATGCAGTCCTGGGTCGTCCCTGCCACGTCGTTCTGGCCCAGGAACGAGGCCCTGCCGGTGGCGTAGCCGCCGTCCTTCCCCTGGATCACGAGGAGGTTCTGAGCCGCCGGCGCCACCAGGTGGACCGTCACGCCCAGATTCGGGTCGGCCAGGCCTAGACCCGGGAACTCGAGCTGGCCCTTGGCGTTGAACGTCGCGGTCAGCGACGTGCCGCACGAGATCGGGCCGGTCCCCGTCACGTGGCCGCCGGCCGGAGTGTCGACCACGAACCGCCCGTCCACGAACCCCGTGCACTTCGCGGTGGTCGGATCGATCCGGAACTTCCACGTGATCTCCTGCGGCAGCAGCACGAGGTCCTTGCTGTACGTCGTCTGGCCCGGCAGGTCGCACAGGCCGTCGAACGTCACTGCACCGGCCGCCGGGGCGTACGTGAAGCACGCAGCCACGACCGCCGTCACCAGCACCAACTTCTTCATAAGGATGCCCCCCTGTCGATGACGGGGCGCGAGAGTACGGATGTATTGGCAGCGTTGGGAATTAGGCGTCCCGGCGCTCGCCGGGGCGGTTGGCGACGCAGTCGAGCAGTCGCTGCGAGGCCGCGTCGGCCGGCATGTCCATCTCCAGCGGCCGCGTCTCGCCGGGCAGCGCGACCTGGACCGAGACGATGTCCGAGTCGAACCCGATCACGCCGGTCGGCGAGGCCGAGGTGAGCTTGGTCGCCCTCACCTGGCGGGCGCGCGATTCGAGGACGACCTCCGTCGCCGGCCACTCGGCGATCTGCTCCTTGACCTGCAGGCCGCCCCAGCCGGTCCGCCCGGCGAACGCCACGAGCCGCGTCGGGGTAAGGGCGAGCACGTTCATGCTTCCGAGGCGGTCCGCCGGGTGGCCGTCGCCACCCCCGAACACGCCGCGGAGCACGCGGCCGAGGCCCTTGCCCTCGAAGCCGCCGGGGGAGCGGAACCACTGCGCCGCGACGATCCGCTCGTCGAGGTGCCCGGCGAGGGCGCTGCGTACGTACTGGTCGGAGCTGGTGGTGGACATGGTGCGTGTTCCCTTCGTTCGATGAGTGATCCGGTCGCTCAGCGCCGGACGAGCTTGCGGCTGGCGCTCACGCCGCGGTTGCCCGCGCCGTCGACCGCCACGATGCGGACCCGGTAGGTGCCGGCCTTCAGGCGGGGCAGTCGCGCCTTGCCCTTGCCGGCGGGGGCCTCGAAGGCGCGCGGGCTCCCCACGCGCGACCACTTCGTGCCAGGCCGGCGGCCGGCCTGGCGGATCGCCGTGCGGCGCTCGACGACCACCGTCACCGCCGCCGCCTCGGACAGCGAGAAGCGCAGGGTGCGGGCCCCCGAGACGGAGAGGCGGGCGATCGCCGGCGCGGAGGTGTCGGCGGCGGGTCCGGCCGGCGCGGGCCCGGGGGCGGGCGGGACCGCCTCGGGCGCCGGGGCACCCGCGTCGGGGCTCGGGGCCGGCGGGACCGGGGCCGGAGCCGGGTCGGGGACGGGCGCCGAGGCGGGCGCCTGGCGCTCGAAGGCGCCGATGTCCTGCACGGCCTCGCCGTCGCCGTCGCCGTCCACGACCCGCGTGGCGCCGGCCGCGTCGAGCGCGGCGGACGACGGGATCAGCCCGTCGTTGCCGGCGTCGATCAGAGGTGACGACGCGGCGGGGCGGAAGTCGCCCGCGGCCTCGTCGGCGAAGGCCGGCGCGGCCGTCGAGTGCGAGACGCCGTACTTGCTGCTGCCGCCAGCGCACGTGGTCACGCTGCCCTGGGCCGGGAAGAGGTTGCTCGACCCGGTGAGGTAGGTCTCGCCGCCGTTCGCCGTCGAGCACTCGGTGGGCCTTGCCGAACCCGTGGATGACCGTGTCGCGCAGCACGCCCTGGGTCTGCTCGCCGGCGTTGTCGGCGCGAGCCAGCATGCCGGTCTGCCCGGGCCCGTCGCCGATCACCGTGTTGCGGAAGGAGGTCAGGACGATGGGGCCGCTGACGTTCGCGAAGCTGCGCGCGGCCAGCGCCGCGGCGCCCTTGCTCGCGCCGCGGGCGTCCACGAGCGAGTCCTCCACCTCGGCGTGCCCGCCGTCGGCGTTCACCCCGTAGAGGGAGAAGCCGCTCACCCGGCTGCGCTCGACCTCGACCCACGCGCCGGGGGGCACGTGCACGCCGATCGAGCCGCCGCTCACGACGGAGTCGTGGATCCGGTTGTAGTCGCCTCCGACGTTGACGGCTCCTCCGTTGGGAGTCCCCTCGATCGAGGATCCCTCGATGGTCGAGCCGCCGCTCAGCTGCACGCCGTAGCCGCCGGTGACGCCGTCGTAGGCCTCGGCCTTCACGTTCGTCGCCTTCGAGCCCCCGGCCAGCACGAGGCTCGACCCGCCGTTGCCGTGGCGCCGGAGCGTGATCGTGGAGACCTTGGCCCCCTTGGCGTTCAGGGTCAGCGGCACCTTGACCGTGCCGGTGGTCACCAGGTCGGTCTGCGGGGTCCCGACGACCTCCGTCACGGCTCCGTCGCCCGTGTGGAACGGCCCCACGTAGATGCCCGGCCCGATGAGCACCCGGTCCGGGCCGGGGTGCGCGGCGGCGTCGTTGAGCGCGGCCTGGAGTGAGCCCGCGTAGTACTCCTTGCCCGACGGGCACGAGTCCGTGTTCACGCAGTAGTCGTCGGCGTGCGCGAGGGGCGCGGCCGCGGCCGAGAGGGCGGCGACGGCGCCTGCGGCGAGGAGGGTGCGGGGGCTCGGGAGGTTCATCTGGGCGGTCCTTTCGGGCGAAGGTCGAAGCTGACTCAGAGCACCATCGCCGAGCGGCGCCCGCTTGTGAAACAGCCATTTGCGAGGCTCTTACAACCGCCGGTTGTGGCGCGTAGGATCCACCCGTGAGCGTGGAGCCGGGCGAGCTGCAGGGGGTCGAGGTCCGCCACCTCGAGGCGTTCGTCCTGCTGGCCGAGGAGCTCAACTTCACGCGCGCGGCGGAGCGTCTGCACATCGCCCAGCAGGCGCTGTCGTCGCGGATCAGCCAGCTCGAGGAGCGGCTCGGGGTCGAGCTGTTCAGGCGCGACAAGCGCACGGTCGAGCTGAGCGCCGCGGGCGAGGCCTTCCGGCCGCGCGCCGAGCAGGCCCTGGCGGAGATCGCCGGCGCGGTGAGCGCGGTGGCTCAGGTCAAGAGCGGCAAGGCCGGGCGGCTGGTGATCGGGCTCACCTCGATGACCTCGCTGACGAGCGCGCAGGAGTTGATCCGGCGCTTCAGCGCCGACCATCCGGAGGTGGACGTGGAGGTGCGCACGGTCCCCTGGCCCGACCCCTCGGCCGGCGTGGTCGGAGGGCACGTGGACATCGGCGTGGTGCGTCCCCCGTTCACGGGCGAGGGCGTCCGGCTGCACACCCTCCTGAGCGAGCCGATCGTGGCGGTGCTACCCGCCGACCACCCGCTGGCCGGCAGCGCGGAGGTGCGCGCGGAGCAGATCGTTGACGAGCCCTGGGTGCACCTGCCCGATACCGACCCGGCGTTCGAGGAGTTCTGGACGCTGGCCGCTCACCGCGACGGCCCCAAGCGCATCGGCGCCGTGATCGGCGACTTCGACGAGCTGTTCATGGCGGTCTCGGCGAGGGGCTCGATCGGCACGGTGCCGGGCGACGTGGCCCAGGCGCTCGCCGGCGCCTGGCCGGGCCTCAGCTTCGTGCCCGTCAGCGACGCCGAGCCCTGCACCGTCGCGGTGGCCTGGCAGGCCGACCGCGAGACGCCGCTCGTGCGGGCGTTCGTGGAGATGGCGAGGCGCGAGGCCGACGGCGGCGAGCCGCTCAGCCCCGCCACCTGAGCGACCAGCCGCCGGACGGGCCGGTCTCGAAGCGGGGGGCCGAGGAGGCGATCGCACGCTGGCGCTGGATCCCCGGCGCGGGCTCGTGGCGCTCGCGCTCGAGCTCGCCGCGCACGACGGTGCGGTCGGCGCGCAGCGGCTGAAGGCGGTCGACCAGACGGTCCCGGATCGCCTCGAGCTGCGCGGATGTGAGGAGCTGGGGGGCGGGGCGGCCCGTGCTCGCCGTGCCGGAGCCGCCGTGCGGGGGACCGGCGCCGGAGCCGCCGTTGCCCGGCTCGAGCGCCGCGAGCTCGCGCTCCAGCAGCGCGATCTCCGCGCGCAGGCTCGCCCGCCGCCGCGCCTCGGCGCTCGCCTCGCGCGACGTGGGGGAGGGCTCGTCCGCGGCCGGCTCCGCCCGGAGCGCCGTGCCCCTGGGCGCGGCCGGCTCCGCGCCCAGCGCGCTTCGCACCCGCGCCAGTCCCGCCTCGGCGGCTGCGGCGCTCGCCACGAAGGTGCCGCGCCCGTGCTCGGACACGATCACGCCCTCGTCGGCCAGCCGCGAGAGGACGCTGCGCACGGTGTTCACGTTCACGCCCGCGAGCGCGGCCATCTCGCGTACGGCCGGAAGTCGCTCGCCCTCGGCCAGCCGCCCGGCCGCGATCAGCGTCCGCAGCCGCCAGCCGAGCTGCGTCCCGAGCGGCAGGCCGCTGTCGCGATCCAGCTCGAAAGCAGGGAAATCGGGACTGTGTGCCATCTGACTGGAACTCTAGTGGTTCCTACGGACACACACTTCGGGAAAGTGTGCTAGAACACCGGCACATGGTCCGAGCGGTCGCCGACAGAGCCTTCCTTCCCGCCAAGAACCTGCTCGAGCAGGTCGGGGACATGATGATCCTGACGGGGAAGACCGTGTTCTCGGCGATGCGGCCTCCGTACCCGTACGGCGGCGAGCTCGTCCAGCAGTTCCTCTTCGCTCTGCGCCTGTGCTGGTTCCCCCTGCTGGTGTCGACGATCGCGTTCGGCTACGGCGCTCCCGGCCTCCAGGCCGGCAACTTCCTCGTGCTGTTCGGGGCGATCGACCGCCTGGGCGGCTTCTTCGTGCTCGCCTCGATCCGCGAGTTCGCCCCGATCGTGACCGCGATCGTCATGGCGGGAGTCGCGGGCACGGCGATGACCGCCGACCTCGGCGCGCGCAAGATCCGCGAGGAGCTCGACGCGCTGCAGGTGCTCGGTGTGGACCCCGTCAAGAACCTCGTGGTGCCGCGCTTCCTGAGCCTGATGATCGTCACCGGCCTGTTCAACATCTACGCGCTGCTGTTCGGGATCTTCGGCGGCGTGCTGGCCACGCTCACCTTCAACGCCCCGCTCGGACCGTTCTTCGCGACCCTCCTCACCAACGCCTCGACGGTCGACCTGTGGGGCTCGGTGATCAAGACCACCTGCTACGGCGCGATCATCGCGATCGTCTGCTGTTACAAGGGGATGACCGCCAGCGGTGGGGCGGAGGGCGTAGGCCGCGCGGTGAATCAGGCCGTCGTGATCGCCTTCCTGGGCATCGGGGCGTTCAACTACGTCTTCACGCAGACGCTACTCGCCACGCACCCCGAGATATCGGTGATCAAGTAGGGATGAGGGCTGTGCCGACACCCGCGGCTCCGACCAGAGGCGATTGGAACATTTCGGCCCCTATAGGGGCCACAACGTCCCAACCGTCGGTCGACGAGGCCGCCGCTCGCCGCTCGCTGCGAGCGCAGATCGGCGGGCTGGAGGAGCGCCTCGCGGCGCAGCGGGCGGGCTCCCGGGCACGCCGCCCGGCCGCCTTCGCCGCCACCCTCGAGCTGGCCTACCCGCCCGCGACGCGGCGAGCGGCCTCCCCGCGCCTGCTCTCCCTTGGCGATCTCGAGCTCCAGCGCGACTCACTCGCCGCGCTCCTGCGCGACGAGCGCGCCGCCCAGGACGAGGCCGGCGCGCGTCACGAGCGGGCCCGGGCGCTCCGCGAGGAGATGCTGCTCGACCCGGCGGCGCACCCGTACGTGCGCGTCTCGAACGACGACGCCGGCGAGCCCGGCTGCCACCACCTCCACGTGCGCCCCCGCTTCGGGCTGCTCGGGATGCTCATGCGCTGGTGGCGCGTGCGGATCTCGTCCGGCTGCCCGTAGCTGAGCCGTCCGCGGCGCCGCCCCGGCCCGGCCCGGGCCGGGCCGGCCGGGGGCGGGGCGGGCTGCAACGCGCCTAAAGCCCGCCGCTCCCCGCGCCGAAGCTGGACGTATGTCCGAGGCCCGCCTCGCGCGCACGCAGGCGCGCCGCCGCGTCGTCGTGCTCTACTCCGCGACGCTCGCCGTCAGCGCGGGGCTCGTCTTCATGCTCCAGCCGATGTTCGCGCGCTTCGTGCTGCCGATGCTCGGCGGCACGCCGGCGGTGTGGACGACGGCGATGCTGTTCTTCCAGACCGTCCTCCTGCTCGCGTACGTCTACGCGCACTGGTCCACGCACCGGCTCGGCGCCCGCCGCCAGGCGGCGCTGCACATGGCGCTCGTGGCCGCCGCTCTGCTCGTGCTGCCCATCGGAGTCCCGGACGGCTGGACGCCCCCGGCCGGCGGCTCGCCGATCCCGTGGCTGCTCCTCCTGCTGGTGGTCGCCGTGGGTCTCCCGTTCTTCGTCGTCAGCTCCACGGCGCCGCTGCTCCAGAGCTGGCTCGCCTCGACCGACCATCCCGACGCGGACGATCCCTACTTCCTCTACCGCGCCAGCAACCTCGGCAGCGTGCTCGGCCTCGTGGCCTACCCGCTGCTGGTGGAGCCGCGCCTGACGCTCGGCGAGCAGAGCTGGCTCTGGTCCGGCGGCTTCGCCCTCCTGTGGGCGCTGCTCGTGGGCTGCGCGGTGGTGCTCTGGCGCGCGCGCCCGGCGCCCGGTGCGCGCCCGGTGCCCGGGGCGGACCCCGCGTCCGGGGCGGACGCGCCCCCGGCCGAGAGGCTCACCCGCTCGCGCCGCCTGCGCTGGATCGCGCTCGGCTTCGTGCCCTCGAGCCTGATGCTCGGCGCCACCACCGCGCTCACCACCAACGTCGCGCCCGTCCCGCTGCTCTGGGTCCTGCCGCTCTCGCTCTACCTCGGCTCGTTCATCGTCGTCTTCTCGCGCGGCAAGCGCCGCGCCACGGCGCACCGCGCCGCCGCGCTCGCACTGCCTCCGCTCGCCGTGCTGCTGGCGGGCGTGATCGTCCTCCAGCCCTCGCGCCCGCTCTGGCTCGTGGCCGCCATCCACCTGGCCGCGTTCTTCGTGGTGGCGCTCGTCTGCCACGGCGAGCTCGCGAAGGACCGCCCGTCGACCGCCCACCTCACCCGCTTCTACGTGCTGATGTCCGTCGGAGGAGCCCTGGGCGGCGCCTTCAACGTGATCGTCGCCCCGTTTGCCTTCGACTCGCTCACCGAGTACCCGATCGCGCTCGTGCTGGCGTGCTTCCTGATCCCCCTCGGCAGGGGCAGCTGGAGCGACAGCGCGTCGATCCGCGCGCACCTGCTCCCGCCGCTGGCCCTGGGCATCGCGGTCTACGTGGCGCTCACCCACACCGCCGACCTGCCCGTCGACTACCGCGTCGTGTACGCCGTGGCCGCGATCGCGTGCATCGCGATGGCGCGCCACCCGCTGCGCTTCGGCCTGGCGATGGTCGCGATCATGGCCGGCGCCTGGCTGCCGATGGTCGGCAACACCGTCGTGATCCACCAGGAGCGCAGCTTCTTCGGCGTGCACAAGGTGGAGGAGACGCAGGGTGCGGCCGTGCACGAGCTCAGGCACGGCACCACGCTGCACGGCGCCCAGATCGGCGGCATCGGCATCGACCCCACGACCTACTACCACCGCACTGGCCCGATGGGCCAGCTCATGCGGGCGCTCCCCGACCCGAAGATCGCGCGGCGAGCGGGCGTGGTCGGGCTCGGCACCGGCGCGATGGCCTGCCTCAGCCGCCCGGGGGACCGCTGGACCTTCTTCGAGATCGACCCGAGCGTGGAGCGGATCGCGCGCGACAACGAGCTGTTCTCGTTCCTGCGCGACTGCAAGGGCAGCTTCGACGTCGTGCTGGGCGACGGGCGCCGCTCGCTCGAGCGCCGTCCACGCGGCGAGTTCGGGCTCCTGGTCCTGGACGCGTTCAGCTCGGATGCGATCCCGGTCCACCTGGTCACCCGCCAGGCGCTCGAGATCTACGAGGGCCGCCTCGCGCCCGGCGGCGTGATGGCGTTCCACATCTCCAACAAGTACCTCGACCTCGAGCCGGTGCTCGGCAACCTCGCCCGCGCGGCCGGCCTCACCTGCTACGGGCAGCGCGACACGAACGTGACCGCGCGCCACTTCATGAAGACGCGCTCCCACTGGGTCACGCTGGCGCGCGAACCCGCCCACCTCGGCGCGGTCACCGGCAACCCGCTCTGGCACCCCTGCGCGACCGACGCCGGCGAGCGCCCGTGGAGCGACGACTACGCGAACGTGCTCGGCACGCTCGAGTGGCGCTGAGCGCCGCCGCTCGCGATCAGCTGTAGGAGTCCCAGGCCCTGAGGTGGGGGAGCGGGTCGAACGGCGCCCCGCCCGTGTACCAGCCCGGCCCGGACCAGAGCTCGAAGTGCAGGTGGCAGCCCTGCGCGTTGCCGGTCTGGCCCACCGTCCCGATCGCCTGGCCGGTCTTCACCCGCTCGCCCTTGTTCACGAGCGCCTGCGTGGTGAGGTGGGCGTAGAAGTAGTCCACGTCGGTCCCCTCGCCGTCGATCACGACGTAGTTCCCGGCGGAGCTGTGGAACTTCCGCTCCTTGACCACGCCGCCGCGCGCCGCGACCATCCGCGAGCCGCACTTGGCGAACACGTCGTGGCCCTGGTGCGAGTGGCCGGAGCGCCCGGCGCCGAACTGGGCGCCGCTGCTGCCGTAGTTGTGCGCCGCGCGCACGGGGAAGATGTTGCCGCGCAGCTCGAAGGCGTCGCGCTCGGTCTCGCCGTCGGCGACGCTGCGCGCCACGGCGCCGTTGGCCCCGGTGGCGGTCAGGCGGAACCCGTAGCGCGCCTCGGGCTGCGGGGCGCCGGCGGCGTCTCCGTTCCAGCGGATCGTCTGCACCTCGCCGGGCGGCACGGCCTGGGCGGTCCAGCTCTGCACGACCGCCCCGTCGCTCAGCCGCAGGAGCTCGACGGCGGTGGACGCGGTCGAGTCGACGCGGTAGGTGAACACGACGCCGCCCGGGGCGTCGTAGAAGAAGGTGCCGCGGTTCACGGCGGTCTCGAGCTTCGGCGCGCCCGGGTCGGACGGCCCCGAGGCGCCCGCCAGCTCGCCGGTGGGCTCGGGCGGGGGCGCCGGGACGATCGTCACGGGCCTGGTCGGCTTCGACCTCACCCGGGCGGACGCCTGCGCCACGATCGGCCCCGTGCGCGCGTCGAGCGGGACCTTCACGCGCAGCTTCGTGTCGCTCGCGGGCTTGACGGGCACGGCCACGTCGTCGCCCCGCCCGCTCGCGCCGAGGAAGACGATCTTCGACGCGTACGACAGCTTGCGCCCCTTCAGGCGAACCGAGCCGCCGTTCTGCACGCGCGTCTTGCGCACGCAGCCCGTGGAGCAGGCCACCTGCTTGATCTCGGGCTTGCCCACGTAGGCGCGCCCGCCACCGCCGGCGGCGTCGGCTCCGGAGGCGGCGCCGGCGAGCGGAAGGCCCGCGAGCAGCGCCACGGCACCCGCGGCGTAGGCGATCGGTCGGCGGCTATGGACGTACTGCAAGTCTGGCCCTCTCTCGGTCGGCCTACGGGGTTAGCTGACGGGCTCGCGGTGAAAGAGCACCGCTACGAGCAGCCGGGCCGGGTGGGCCCCGCTCGATTCGCCCCCTGGAGCCGGATCCGTCCGGCCCCACTGGTTCCCCCGCTCCCCGGCGCCGGCGGCCCGGGGATTCGGCAGGCATTGCGACTACGCGGCGGCAGTATAACCCCGCGCCGGGCGGAGAAAACTTCGTCTCGAAGGGCACAAAGACGGGGTTTCGCGCGGGCGCGCGGCCGTCCTCGGCGCTGCAATGCGCCTCCCGCTCGCTACCCTCCCCGAGTTCTCATGAGGACCTACGTAGCCACCCCCGCGACGCGCGAGCGCAACTGGGTCGTCGTCGACGCCACCGGGCTGACGCTCGGCCGGCTCGCGACCCAGATCGCCGACACCCTCCGGGGCAAGAACAAGCCGGAGTTCACCCCGCACTGCGACGTCGGCGACTTCGTGATCGTCGTCAACGCCGAGCGGATCGCGGTGACCGGCAAGAAGATGGAGGAGAAGCGCTACTACCGGCACTCCGGCTACCCGGGCGGCCTCAAGACGCGGACGCTGGCCGAGATGCTCGACCGCCGTCCCGAGGAGGTCATCCGCAAGGCCGTGAAGGGCATGCTGCCGCGCAGCCGCCTCGGCCGCGCCCAGCTCCGCAAGCTCAAGGTCTACGCCGGCCCCGACCACCCTCACGCCGCGCAGAAGCCCGAACCCATGGAGGTCTCGACTCGATGATCGACGACGAGCGCCCGGACGCTCCCGACGAGCAGCCCGCAGAGCAGGACGCGCCCGGCGGCTCCGAGGAGTCGCTCGAGCCGAGCGCCTCGGCCGACCCGAGCGAGGCCCCGACCGCCGGCGACGACGCCGCGGAGGGCGCGCCGGCCGACGAGGCGGGCGCCGACGCGGGCGGCGAGGTGACCGAGAAGGTCATCGCATCCGACGGCGCCTCGATCGCCGACGACGCGGGCACCGAGGGCGTGATCGGCTCAGACGGCGCGTCGATCGCGGACGAGGGCGGCGCCGACTCCGCCGGCGAGCCCGCTGCCGAGGAGGTCGCCGCTCCGGATGCCTCCTCCCAGCCCGCCGAGGAGACCCAGCCCGCCGCGGAGACCGAGCCCGCCGCGGAGACCGAGCCCGCCGCGGGCATCGAGCCCGCCGCGGAGGCCGAGCCCGCCGCGGAGGCCGAGTCCGCCGAGGAGCGCCCGCGGCGCGACAAGCGCAAGCGCGACGACGAGGCCAAGGAGCCCGACGTCGTGCCCGGCGCCCACCTCGAGCCCGACCTGGTGCTCGAGCCCGAACGCCCGGCCGGCGACGAGGACGACCTCTCCCGCTACGTCTCCTCCGAGGACGACGAGCCCGCCGAGCAGGCGGCTCCCGACGACGCCGACGCCCCGGCCGAGCAGCCCGCCGCGCGCTCGATCGTGGACCTCGCGGCCGACGCCCGCTACCGGGCCACCGGCAAGCGCAAGACGGCCGTGGCCCGCGTGATCATCTCGCCCGGCGACGGCGGCTACACGATCAACGGCCGCTCGCTGGAGGACTTCTTCCCGCGCGCCGCGCTCCAGAAGGCGGCGCGCCAGCCGCTCGAGGTGGCCGGCTTCGAGCACCGCATGAACGTGGTCGCGCGGATCCACGGCGGCGGCGTGGCCGCCCAGGCCGGGGCCCTGCGCCACGGCGTGGCCCGCGCGCTCGTCGAGGCCGACCCGAGCCTGCGCCCCGAGCTCAAGCGCCGGGGTCTCCTCACGCGCGACGCGCGCGCGAAGGAGCGCAAGAAGGCCGGCCTCAAGAAGGCCCGCAAGCGCCCGCAGTTCTCGAAGCGCTGACCCCCAGGGGGCCGGCCGCTTGAGCTCCCCGCCGAAGCTGTTCGGCACCGACGGCGTCCGCGGCGTCGCGGGCGAGTTCCTGACCGCGGACCTCGCCCTGGCGCTCGGCCGGGGAGCCGCCACGCTCTCGGACGCGGACGCGCCCCAGGTCCTGATCGTGCGCGACACGCGCGAGTCCGGGCAGACCCTCGAGGCCGCGCTGGCGGCCGGGATCTCCGCCGCCGGCGGGCACGCGCTGCTCGGCGGCGTGCTGCCGACCCCGGGCGCGGCGCTTCTGGTGCGCCGCTACGGCTTCAGCATGGCGGCGGTCGTATCCGCCTCGCACAACCCGTACCGCGACAACGGGATCAAGTTCTTCGGACCCGACGGCACCAAGGTGCCCGACGCGACCGAGCGCGAGATGGAGCGCCTGGTCGCCGAACCTCCGCCCGAGCGCGCCGACGGCTGCGTTCGGGAGCTGCACGGCGCCGGCGGCGACTACCTGCGCGAGCTGGAGTCGCGCTTCGCCGCGCTCGACCTGAGCGGCCGCCGCGTCCTGCTCGACTGCGCCAACGGGGCGACCTTCCGCACCGCCCCCGAGATCTTCCGCCGCCTGGGCGCGCACGTGGAGGCGTTCGCCGCCGACCCGGACGGGCGCAACATCAACGACGGCGTCGGCTCCACCCACGCGGACACGCTCGCCGAGCGCGTGAGGGAGGGCGGCCACGACGTGGGCTTCGCCTTCGACGGCGACGGCGACCGGGTGCTGGCGGCCGACCGCGAGGGGACCGTGGTGGACGGCGACGAGCTGATCGCCCTCGCCGCTCTTCACCTGCGCGACGCCGGCCGCCTGCCGGGGAGCGGCGTGGCGGTGACCGTGATGACCAACTACGGCTTCCACACGGCCATGCGCGAGGCGGGGATCGAGGTCGCGACCACCAAGGTGGGCGACCGCCACGTGCTCGCCGAGCTGCTCGAGCGCGGCTGGGCGCTCGGCGGCGAGCAGTCCGGCCACATCATCGAGACGGGCTTCGTTCCGAGCGGCGACGGAATCGCCGCGGCGCTCCTCACGCTCGAGGCGCTCGGCGACCGCGACCTGGCCGACCGCGACGCGATGGTCCGCCTGCCTCAGAGGCTCGTGAACGTGCGCGTCCGGGACCGCGACGAGCTCGATGGCGCCAAGGCGGTCTGGGAGGCGGTCGAGCAGGAGTCGGCCGCGCTCGAGGATCGCGGGCGGGTGCTGGTGCGCCCGTCCGGCACGGAACCCCTGGTAAGGGTGATGGTCGAGGCTCCCGACGAGGCCGAGTGCGCGGCCGTGACAGACCGCCTGGTGGCCGTCGTGGAGCGCGAGCTGGCCTGATGTTCTAGGTGTGGGCGGGTCCGGGACCCGCCGATACCCTGGAGGTACCGTCCCGCCGGCAGGCGGGGGACGCACGACGCCGAAAGGGACGCAGGTATGTGCGGCATCGTCGGATACGTAGGTGACAGGTCGTGCCGCGAGCTCCTGCTCAGCGGCCTCGAGAAGCTCGAGTACCGCGGGTACGACTCCGCGGGCGTCTCGCTGCTCGTGGACGGGCGCATCGAGTCGGTGCGCGCGGTCGGGAACCTGTCGTTCCTGCGCGAGGCCGTGGCGCAGAGCCCCGGCGGCGGCGTGGCCGTGGCCGAGCGCGAGCCGACCACCGGCATCGGCCACACCCGCTGGGCGACCCACGGCCGCGTGACCCAGGAGAACGCCCACCCGCACTACGACACGGCCGACCGCGTGCACATCGTCCTCAACGGGATCGTCGAGAACCACGTGGAGCTGCGCAACCGGCTGATCGAGGCCGGCGCCGAGTTCACCTCGGAGACCGACGCCGAGGTCGTGGCGCACCTGATCGCGCAGCACCTGGGCCCCGACGGCGGCGACCTCGTCGAGGCCGTGCGCCACGCCTACCTCGACCTGCGCGGCCACTACTCGTTCGTGGCCATGTGCGCCGACGACGAGGACCTGCTCGTGGGCGCTCGCAAGGAGTGCCCGCTGGTGATCGGCCGCGGCTCCGGCGAGTCCTTCATCGCCAGCGCGATCCCCGCCTTCCTGAAGGAGACGCGCCGGGTCCAGCTCATCGAGGACGACGAGATCGTGGTGGTCCGGCCGGGCGGCGTGGAGTTCCTCGAAGCGCGCACCGGCGCGCCGATCGAGCGCGAGGTCGAGGAGGTCGACTGGGACGAGAAGGCCGCCGAGAAGGAGGGCTACGAGACCTTCATGCTCAAGGAGATCCACGAGCAGCCGGACGCGGTGGCCGAGACGGTGGCCGATCGCGTGACGGGCGACACCGTGGACCTGGGCGACATCGGCATCACCGACGACGAGCTGCGCGCGCTCAAGCGCATCGTGATCGTGGCCTGCGGCACCTCGTACCACGCCGGCCTGCTGGGCCGCTACGCGATCGAGGAGTGGGGCCGGATCCCGGTCGAGATGGACATCGCCTCCGAGTACCGCTACCGCAACCCGGTGGTGGGCGAGGGCGACCTGGTCATCGGCATCACCCAGTCCGGCGAGACCGCCGACACGCTGGCGGCGATGCGCCTGGCGCGCTCCAAGGGCGCGCGCGTGGTGGCGCTCACGAACGTGATGGGCAGCCAGGCCACGCGCGACTCCGACGGGGTGCTGTTCACGCGCGCCGGTCCCGAGGTGAGCGTGGCCGCGACCAAGACCTTCGTCGCGCAGGCCGCCTGCATGTACATGCTCGGGCTCAAGCTCGCGGAGGTCCGCGGCACGCTCGACGCCATGTCGCTGCGCGAGCTGACGGGCGAGCTCCGCGAGCTGCCGCACCTGATCGCGCGGACGGTCGAGAAGGCCGACGCCGCCGCCTCCGAGGCCGCCGGGCGCTTCTTCGTCAACTGCGAGTTCTGCCTCTACCTCGGCCGCCACATCGGCCTGCCGGTGTGCCTCGAGGGCGCGCTCAAGCTCAAGGAGATCTCCTACATCCCGGCCGACGCGTACGCCGCCGGCGAGATGAAGCACGGCCCGATCGCGCTGCTGGGCGATCGGACGCCGGTGATCACCGTGGCGAACGACTCGCCCGTGCTCGACAAGGTCCTCTCGAACGTGGCCGAGGTCCGCGCGCGCGGTGCGCACGTGATCGCGGTGGCGACCGAGGGCAGCGACGAGGTGGCCCAGGCCGCCGAGTTCGTCCTCTGGGTGCCGCGCACCCACTGGCTGCTGCAGCCGATCCTCGCGATCGTGCCGCTGCAGCTCCTGGCGTACCGCGTCGCGAGGTCGCGCGGCCTCAACGTCGATCAGCCGCGCAACCTCGCGAAGACGGTCACGGTCGAGTAGCGCGGCCGGGCGGCGCGCGAACCCCCCGGCGCGCGCCACCCGAACCGGCCTCTGCCCCTGACTGCCTTCGGCAGTGAGGGGACCCCTTCGGGGTCACTTCTCGGGGCGGATGATCTCCCGCGTCCCGACCACGAGGCACTGCGCGTCCGCCGTGCCCTGGTTGAGCTGGCGGGCGTAGCCCTCGTAGACCACGTTCACGCCGCTCAGCTCCAGATGCAGGCGGAACGTGTTCTGGCCCGGCACGGTGATGCCGTGCGCGGCGTTCGGCTGGAGCAGCCCGATCGTCGCGGCGCCGTAGCCGACGTGCCGCGCGAAGTTGACGCCGTTGGCGGCGCCCGTCGTGAACGCCAGCTGCGACGTCGGGTTCTCGTTGCCCGCGTTGGCGTTCTCGTCGCTGCAAGCGACGGTCAGCCGGCCGAGCTCGGTCTCGTCGAGCGTGACGGAGCCGCCGGTCTGGTTGTCCGGCACCGACAGGAGCTGGCCGAACGAGTCGCTGTACGGCACGCCGGACAGGTGGTAGTTGGGGATCGTGCCCTTGCGGATCCCGCTGCGGGCCGTGGCCACGAGCCGGCCCGCAGCCTTCTCTGGACTGCCCGCCCGCACCGCGCTGAGCCCGTCCACGGCTCCGGCGTTGCTGGCGTACGTCACGGCGGCGATCGAGGTCCCTGCCGTCGCCATCACGAGCGCGATGATCGACACCACGAGCGCGGGCGAGGGTCGCCTGATTCGCATGCTGCCTCCCTGGGTGGTTGAGCGGATACCCGCGTGAACTCGCCGGGGAGGCGAAAGTCGCGGAGCCGCGGGACAGGGCCCGCCACGCGGCGGGTAGCCTGCGCGCGTGCCGCTCTCCGACTGGCTCGACCCGCTCTTCGCCGCCGAGGAGATGCGCGCGGCCGACGCGTACGCCATCGACGAGGCCGGCGTGCCGTCGATCGACCTGATGGAGCGCGCGGCCGTGGGCCTGGCGCGCGCCGTCGCCGAGGTGGCCCGGCCCGGGCTGCCGATCCGGATCCTCTGCGGCAAGGGCAACAACGGCGGTGACGGGCTGGCCGCCGCGCGGCTGCTGCGCGAGGAGGGGCGGGCCGTGGACGTGCTGGCGGTGGGCGACCTCTCGGAGACGAAGGGGGACGCGCGGGCCAACCTCGAGCGGCTGCCGGGCGCCGGGCCGGAGCCGTACGCGCCGGAGTGGCTGGAGGGGTCGGGCGCGATCGTGGACGCGATGCTCGGCACCGGCTTCGAAGGTTCGCCGCGCGAGCCGGTCGCCGGGGCCATCGCCGCGATCAACGCCGCCGATGCGCCCGTGGTGGCGTGCGACGTGCCGTCCGGAGTGAACGCCTCGACCGGCGAGATCGAGGACGAGGCGGTGCGGGCCGATGTGACCGCGACCTTCCACGGACCCAAGATCGGCCTGCACGTGGCGCCCGGGGCCTTCCACACCGGCGAGGTCCGCGTGATCGAGATCGGGATCCCGCGCGGCGCGCCGGGGGCCGAGGCCGCCGGGCTGATCGCGGACCGCGTGCTGGCGGGGATCCCCCCGCGCACCCGCGAGGGCTCCAAGTTCACGTCCGGGACGGTGGTGATCGCGGGCGGCGCGGCGGGCTACACGGGCGCGCCGTGCATGGTCGCGCTGGGCGCCCAGCGGACCGGCGCCGGCTACGTGCAGCTCGCCGTGCCGGAGTCCGCGCAGGGGGCCGTCTCGCTGCGCCTGCTCGAGGCGGTCACGCGCGGGCTGCCGGAGGAGGGCGGGATGCACGTGGCCGCCGGGGCCGACGAGGTGGGGGAGATGGCCGAGCGCGCGGGCGCGGTCGTGCTGGGGCCGGGCCTGGGGCGCAGCGACGGCGCGCAGGAGTTCGCGCGGCGCGTGGCGGCGTCGGTCGGCAAGCCGCTCGTGATCGACGCCGACGGGCTGAACGCGCACATCGGCGCGCTCGAGTCGCTGCGCGGCCGGCCCGGGCCCACCGTCCTGACCCCCCACGCCGGGGAGCTCGGGCGCCTGCTCGACGTGGACTCCGGCGCGATCTCGGCCCACCGCCTGGAGCACGCGCGCGAGGCGGCCGAGCGCAGCGGCTGCGTGGTGCTGCTGAAGGGCGACGACACGATCGTCGCGGCGCCTGGCGGCCCGGTGGCGGTGAGCCCGGGCGCCACCGCCGCGCTCGCGACCGCCGGGACCGGCGACGTGCTCGCCGGGATCGTCGGCGCGCTGATCTCGAAGGGGATGGACGTGCTCGAGGCGGCGGCCGCGGGCGTGCGCCTGCACGTGTACGCCGGGCTGGCCGCGGCGGAGCGCTGGGGCACCGATCACGTGGTCGCCGGCGACGTGATCGAGGCGATCCCGGCGGCGTTCAGGCGAGCGCCCGGCCGCTCCGCGCTGCCCGGCCGCCCCGCTCGGTAGGGTCCGGGCCATGCCCGGCCTCGTTCGAGACGTGATGTCGCCCCAGCCCCTCACGGTCTCCCCCGAGACCGGCGTCGAGGAGCTGGTGCGGCTGCTCGGCGAGAACGACCTGCCGGGCGTCCCGGTCACCGACGGCGGCGGGCACGTGGTCGGGATGGTCACCGAGTCCGACCTCGTGATCACCGACGACGAGGGCGAAGACCTCCACATCCCGCACTACATCGAGCTGATGGGCGGGCTGATCCCGCTCGAGCCGCTGCGCAAGTTCGAGGAGCGGCTGAAGAAGGCCGCCGCGGCGACCGTCGGCGAGATGATGACCGCGCCGGCCGTGGCGGTCGAGGCCGACGACCCGGTCCGCAAGGCCGCCCGCCTGATCGCCGAGAGCGGCCACAACCGCCTCCCCGTGGAGGAGGACGGCCACCTGGTCGGGATCGTCACCCGCGCGGACGTGCTGCGCGCGCTCGCCGCGGAGTAGCCGGTGGCGCCGGAGCGGGCGCTGGCCCGCGTGGACCTCGGCGCCATCGAGCGCAACTGCGCGCGCCTGGCCGCCCGCGCCGGCGAGGGGACCGAGCTGTGCGCGGTGGTCAAGGCCGGCGGCTACGGCCACGGAGCCGTGCCGAGCGCGCGGGCCGCGCTCGCCGGCGGCGCGACGTGGATCGCCGTCGCGACGGCCCGTGAGGCCGAGGAGCTGCGGGTCGGCGGCATCGACTCCCGGCTGCTGGTGATGGGCGCGCTCACGGCGGAGGACCTCGACACGGCCCTGGGGGCCGACGCGGACGTGGTCGCCTGGACGCCGGAGTTCGTCGATGCCGCCGCGACCCGAGGAGCGAGACTCCACGTGAAGTACGACACCGGCATGGGGCGGCTCGGCACGACCGACCCGGAGGAGGCGCGCGCGCTGATCGACCGCGTCGCCGCCGCCGAGCGGCTCGAGCTCGCCGGCCTGATGACCCACTTCGCGACCGCCGACGAGCACGGCGACAGGCTCTTCCCCGCGCAGCTCGAACGCTTCCGCCCGCTCGCCGAGCACGTGCGCGCGGCGCACCCGGGCGCGGTGGTGCACGCCGCCAACAGCGCGGCCACCTTCCGCGACGCGGCGGCCCACTTCGGCATGGTCCGCTGCGGCGTGGCGATCTACGGCCTCGACCCGCTCCAGCGCGACCCCGCGGAGCGCGACCTCGAGCCGGCGCTGGCGCTCGAGTCGTACGTGGCGTCGGTCAAGCGCTTCGAGCCCGGCATGAGCGCGGGCTACGGCGCGACCTGGTCCGCGACGCAGCCGACCCACGTGGGCGTGCTGCCGATCGGCTACGGCGACGGCTGGCGCCGCGCGCTCTCGAACAACGCCCGGGTGCTGATCCGCGGCAATTCCCACCCGCTGGTCGGCACCGTGAGCATGGACAACGTGACCGTCGACCTCGGCCCGGACACGGACGTCGAGGTTGGCGACACCGCGGTGCTGATCGGCGCGCAGGGCGAGGAGCGGATCCTGTGCGAGGAGGTCGCGCGCGCGATCGGGACGATCAACTACGAGGTGACGTGCGGGCTCACCGCGCGCGTGCGGCGGGTGCACGCGTGACGCTTGCCGCACTGCTCGAGGCCGACGCGGTGCGGGCCGCGCGCGAGGCGCTCGGCGACCGCGAGGCCTGGATCGTGGGCGGCGCCGTGCGCGACGCGCTGCTCGGCCGCCCGATCGTGGACGTGGACATCGCCGTGGCCGAGTCGCCCGAGGACGCCGCGCGCGCGATCGCCCGCGCCGGTCGCGGACCGGCCTTCCGGCTCTCGGAGGAGTTCGGCGCCTGGCGGGCGCTGAGCCGCCCGGCGCCCGACGCGACGCGCTGGGTCTGCGACGTCTCGCCGCTCCAGGGCGCGACGATCGAGGAGGACCTCGCCCGGCGCGACTTCGCGATCAACGCCATGGCGGTGCCGCTCGCGGGCGCGGCGGCCGGGGGCGGAGCGGCCGCCGGCGGAGGGACCGGCGGTGAGCCGGACGCGCTGATCGACCCGCTCGGCGGCGCCGCCGACATCGAGTCGGGCACGCTGCGCGTGCTCCCCGGCGCCTACGAGGCCGACGCCCTGCGCCCGCTGCGCCTGGTCCGGCTCGCCACCGAGCTCGGCTTCGGGCCGGACTCCGCCACCGAGGAGGCGACCCGCGCCGCCGCCGCGCGCGTGCCGGAGGCCTCGCCCGAGCGCGTGCACGCGGAGCTCAAGCGCACGCTGGTGGCGGCGGGCGCCGTCGGCGGCGTGGAGCTGGCCGACCGCCTCGGCGTGCTCGGGGCGGTCCTGCCGGAGCTGAGCGAGCTGCACGGCGTGGAGCAGAGCCGCTACCACCACCTCGACGTGTTCGGCCACACGGTCGAGGTGCTCGAGCGCCAGATCGAGATCGAGACCGACCCGGCGGCCGTGTTCGGCGAGGAGCTGGGGCCGCGGATCGATGCCGAGCTGCGCCGCCCGCTGGCCGAGGACCTCGACGCGTGGCAGGCGCTGCGCTACGCCGCCCTCCTGCACGACGTGGCCAAGCCGCAGACCCGCGGCGTGCTCCCGGACGGCCGCGTCACGTTCATGGGCCATCACGAGCTGGGCGTGGAGATGATCGACGCGATCTGCTCCCGCCTGCGGACGAGCGAGAAGCTGCGCTCGTTCCTCGGCGCGGTCACCCGCCACCACCTCGTGCTGGGCTTCCTCGTCCACGAGCGACCGCTCTCGCGCGGGCTCGTCTACCGCTACATGAAGACGTGCAGCCCGGTCGAGCTGGAGGTGACGGTGCACACGTGCGCCGACCGCATGGCCACCCGCGGCGTGCGGGCCGACGAGGCGATCGCGCTCCACCTCGAGCTGGCGCGCGAGCTGGCCGCCGAGGCGCTCGCCTGGCGCGAGCGGCCGCCGCAGCCGCCGCTGCGCGGCGACGAGCTGGCGCGCGAGCTCAGCATCCCGCCCGGGCCCGAGATCGGGGCCCTCCTGGCCCGGCTCGAGGAGGCCGCGTTCGCCGGCGAGGCGGGCACGCGCGACGAGGCGCTCGCCCTCGCCCGCCGCCTGCGCGAGAATCCCGAGCCGTGATCGTCGACTGCGCGGTCTACGAGAAGGGGCGGCGAAGCGCCGAGGCGCTGGAGCTCAGGGACGCCTACGAGGCCGGCACCGCCCAGGACGACCGCTTCGTCTGGATCGGCCTGCACGAGCCCACGCCCGACGAGTTCAACTCGGTCGCGCGTGAGTTCGACCTGCACGAGCTTGCGGTCGAGGACGCGATCAAGGCCCACCAGCGCCCAAAGCTCGAGGTCTACGGCGACACGCTGTTCCTCGTACTGAAGACGGCGAGCTACGACGATCGCACCGAGACCGTCTCGATCGGGCAGATCATGGTCTTCGCGGGCCAGGGCTTCGTGATCACCGTCCGGCACGGGGACGCCTCCGAGCTGCACACGCTCCGGCGCGAGAGCGAGCGCCGCCCCGAGCTCCTGCGCTGCGGCGCCGGCGCCGTGCTCTACGCGGTGGTGGACAAGGTCGTGGACGAGTACTCGCCGGTGATCGCGGGCGTGGAGGACGACATCGAGGAGGTCGAGGAGGAGGTCTTCTCGGCCGACCGCGGCAACCCCACCGCCCGCATCTACAAGCTCCAGCGCGAGGTGATCGAGCTGCACCGCGCCACCGCGCCGCTGCGCGACCCGCTGCAGCGCCTCGCGTCGGGCGCCTTCCCGCAGATCGACTCGAACCTCCTCGACTACCTGCGCGACGTCCACGACCACGTGGTGCGCGCCGACGAGCAGGTCGAGGGCTTCCGCGACATGCTCCACGGCGTGCTGCAGGCCAACCTCGCGCAGGTCAGCGTCCGCCAGAACGAGGACATGCGGAAGATCTCCGCGTGGGTGGCGATCGTCGCGGTGCCCACGATGATCGCCGGCATCTACGGCATGAACTTCGAGCACATGCCCGAGCTGGAATGGTCGTTCGGATACCCGCTGGCGCTCGGCGCGATGCTGACGGCGTGCGTGAGCCTGTACTTCTACTTCAAGCGCAGCGGCTGGCTGTAAGGTTCCGCGCCGTGGCCGCCGACCCCGACTGCATCTTCTGCAAGATCCTCGCGGGCGAGCTGCCCGGCGAGGTGGTGCAGGAGGACGAGCACACCGTCGCGTTCATGGACATCAACCCGTGGACGCGCGGTCACGCGGTCGTGATCCCGCGCGAGCACTCGCGCAACCTCTACGAGATCCCGGACGAGGACCTCGAGCGCACGATCGTGGCCGCCAAGCGGCTCGCGCTGCGCATGAAGGACACGCTCGGCTGCGACGGCGTGAACCTGCTCAACTCGTGCGAGCCGGCCGCGTGGCAGACGATCTTCCACCTGCACGTCCACGTGATCCCGCGCTACAGCGACGATCCGCTCCAGCTCCCCACGCGCCCGCAGCGCGCCGAGCCCGAGGAGCTGGCCGGCGTGGCCGCCGAGATCCGTGGCTGACGCCAAGGTGAGGCTCGAGGTCGACGGGAACGTCGGCGTGGTCACGCTCGAGAGCCCGCCGATGAACCTGTTCGACCGCGACGTGGTGGAAGGGCTCGAGGGCGCGCTCGACCAGCTCGAGGGCAGCTCCGGCGTGCGTGCGCTGATCGTGCGCGCGGAGGGGAAGGTGTTCACCGCCGGGGTGGACGTGCACGTCTTCAGCGGGCTCTCGCCGGCCGACGCCAACGAGTTCGCGCACCGGCTCCTGGGGCTCACCCGGCGCATCGAGGAGCTGCCGTTCCCGACGATCGCCTGCGTGCACGGGCTGTGCCTGACCGCGGGGTTCGAGCTGGCGCTGGCGTGCGACATGATCTGGGCGGCCGAGTCGGCGCGCTTCGGCCTGGTCGAGATCGTGGTGGGCGTGAGCCCGTTCATGGGCGGCACGCAGCGGGTGGCCGAGCGCGCGGGGCCGGCCCGGGCGCGCGAGCTCGTGATGAGCGGCAGCCTCTACGACGCGGCCAAGCTGGAGCGCTGGAACGTGGTGAACCGCGTCCTGGCCGACGACGAGCTGGCCGAGAAGACGCGCCGCTTCGCCCAGCGCCTCGCCGACGGCCCGACGCTTGCCAACGCCGCGACCAAGCGGGTCGTGCGCGCGTACCTCGACGGCGGCGTCCGCGCGGCCGACGAGAGCACCCCGGACATCGTCGCGCCGCTGTTCGGCAGCGACGATCTCAAGGCCGCGGTGCAGACGTTCCTCGAGCAGGGCCCGGGGAACGCGACCTTCGAAGGCAGGTAGCCCGCCTCCCCGATCAGGGTGGTCAACCCACCCCCCGGCATGGTGTAGTTGTGCCACTCCCATCCGTCCCGCATTCTGGGTACCCGTGGTGGTAACGTGCCGCCCGGTGGCCGGACCGACTCCGGCGCGGGAAGAGGCCGGGGGGCCGTTCGTGGAGCGCTGCGACGCTGGCGGTCATCGGCAGACAGGGAGGACACGTCACGCATGGCGACCGGGACCGTCAAGTGGTTCAACGACGAGAAGGGCTATGGCTTCATCAAGCCTGACGAGGGAGACAGGGACCTTTTCGTCCACCACACAGCGATCAACGGGAGCGGCTTCCGCACCCTTCAGGAGAACTCCAAGGTCTCCTATGAGGAGGAAGTCGGCGACAAGGGGCCAAAGGCCGTCAACGTCACCAAGATCTGAGGTCGGGCCGCTCCGCTCGCGGATCTCCGCGGGCGGGCGCGGCTAGACTCATCCGCCAGTGTCGAAGGAAGAGAAGATCGAGATGGAGGGCGAGGTCATGGAGGCCCTGCCCAACACGATGTTCCGGGTCAAGCTGGACAACGACCACGAGGTCCTCGGGCACATCTCGGGCAAGATGCGGCGCCACTACATCCGCATCCTGCCGGGCGACCGCGTGAAGATCGAGCTCTCTCCCTACGACCTCGATCGCGGCCGCATTACGTACCGGCACAAGTAGCGGGCGGCTGCAAACCGTCGGATTCCGGCGTCCTCGGTTTCCGCCGCCTACGCCACCGCCAGTTCTGTAGGCGCGTACTCGCGTGCCGTCTCCTTGAGGATCGTCAGCATCTCCTCCAGGGCGGGCGAGCGGTAGCCGTTGGCCAGCGTGGCCGCGAAGATCTTGCGCATGATGGGCTTCTTGCCGATCGGGCGCACCACCACGTCCGGGCGCTCGCCGACCAGCGCGAGCTCCGGCAGCAGCGCCACCCCGACGCCCGCCGCGACTAGGCCCTGGACCACGCCGAAGTCGTCGCTCTCGTACGCCACGCGCGGCGCGTAGCCGGCCTTCGCGCACGCCTCCTCGGCGTGGCGCGAGCAGGCGCAGGCCTGCGTCGGCTGGATCCACTGGTCGTCGGCCAGGTCCTCGAAGCGCAGCCGCCGGCGGCCGGCGAGCGGGTGGTCCTTGGGCAGCGCGATGTGGAGCGGGTCGTCGAGCACGTGCTCGAACTCGACCTCGTCCTGGTCGAGCACTCCGCTCGTGTCGTCGACGAGCACGAGGTCGAGCTCGCCGGCCTTCAGGCGCGGGATGCTCTCCATCGGGTCGGCCTCGGCCAGCGACAGCTCCACGCCCGGATGCTTGCGGCTGAAGGCGGCGATGGCCTTGGGCATGAGCGTGGCGCCGGCGGTGGGGAAGGAGCCGAGCCGTAGCCGCCCGCCGCGCAGGCCGGCGATCGCCTCGAGCTCGGCCTCGGCGTCCGCGAGCCGCGCGAGGATTCCCTCCGCGTGACGCACGAGCGCCTCGCCCGCGTCGGTGAGCCTGATCCCGCGCGGGTTGCGCTCGATCAGCACCGCGCCGGTCTCCCGTTCCAGCGCGGCGATCTGCTGCGAGACCGCCGACTGCGTGTAGCCGAGCTTCTGCGCCGCGGCGGAGAACGAGCTCTCCGCGGCGACCTCCCTGAGGACCCTCATCCGCTTTACGTCGAGCATAAGGCCAGCTTATCAGTAGCCCAAGGAACAATCGTTTGAATTGATGGGCGTTGTCGTCGATAGTGCTCCTACCCGACCGAACGGGAGCCACCATGAGCCACCGCGACACGATCATCATCCGAAGCAGCAACGAGCACGACGCCCCGGCCCTCGCCCGGCTCGCCGCGCTCGACAGCGCCACGCCGCTGCGCGGCACCGCGCTGGTCGCGGAGGTCGACGGCCACCTGCGCGCCGCGCTGCCGATGGACGGCAGCCGGCCGATCGCCGATCCCTTCGCGCACACGGCGCACCTGCTCGAGCTGCTGAGCTCGCACGCAGCGGCGCTCGAGACGGCGCGGCCCCAGCCGGCGCGCGCCGGCCGCCGCCTCGCCCCCGTAACTGCCTAGCCAGGCACAGCAGACCCGCCGCGCGTCCCACCTCCTCGGGGCGCGCGGCGGCTGCGCGTGAAGGGTTGAGGACCCCATGGGGTCCTCGAGCCTTCACCGCCCGGCCCGGCGGTCGCGCTACGAGCTCGCCGCCGCCGCGATCGGCGGCTCGGCGTCCACGAAGCGGCGGTCGGTCGCGGCCTCGATGTGCTCGGCCGCGTCGAGCAGCAGCTCCTCGCGGCCCCACGCCGCCTGGAGCATCAGGCCGATCGGCATCCCGTCCGCGTCGAAGCCGACGGGCACGTTGATGCCGGGGATGCCGGTCACGTTGCCGAGGCCGCACTGGCCCACGTTGGCGGGCTCGGGCGATCCCGGGCCGGACGGCCGCGTGACGTACGGCGCCTCGATCGGAGGCGCGCCCACCGGCACGGTCGGCCACGCGAGCACGTCGTAGGTCTCGAACGCCGCCGCGACGGAGCGGCGCAGCTGCGAGCGGATCCGGTACGCGCGGGCGAGCGCCTCCGCGGGCATCAGCCGCTCGTACTTGATCAGGGCGCGCATCAGCGGGTCGATGTCCGCGAGGTCCTCGTCGCTCAGCTCGGGCAGCGCCTCGACGGTGATGATCACGACGGTCGCGATGAGGGAGTGGACGGCGCCGTCGAGCGCGATCTCGTCGACCGCCCAGCCGGAGGCCTCGAGCGCCTCGGTGGACGCCGTCTCGACGGCGGGGTCGAGGTCGGACCAGAACGGGTCGCGCACCACGCCCACGCGCAGGCCGCTGCCGTCGCCGGCCGCGAGCTCGCGCGCGAGGAGGGCGGAGCCGAAGAGCCGGGCGTCGGCGGCGTCGCGGCAGATGGGGCCGAAGGCGCCGAGGCCCGAGTGGCGGTGCACGTGGCCGTCGCGCGGCACGACGTTGTTGGTCAGCTTCAGCCCCGTCAGGCCGCAGTAGGCGGAGGGGATGCGGACCGAGCCGCCGCCGTCGGCGCCCACGGCTGCGGCGAAGAGCCGGCCGCCGACCGCCGAGGCCGAGCCGCCGGACGAGCCGCCCGCGCAGCGGGTCGGGTCCCAGGGGTTGCCGACCGGCCCGTCGGCGGAGAGGTGGCCGGTCGTGCCGGCTCCCCAGAAGTGCATCTGAGTGACGCCGGCCACGACCGCGCCCGCGTCGCGCACGCGGCGGAACACGGCGGACTCGCCCGGCGGCAGCGCGTCGAGCGCGGACCCGTTGCGCGGCGCGCGCCAGGGGACCGTGAACTCGTCCTTGATGCCGACCGGCACGCCGCGCAGCGGCCCGTCGGGCGCGGCCTCGAGCATCCTCCGCGACTCGTCGGGCGCGAGGTCCACGACGGCGTTCAGGTCGCCGTTGCGCTCCTCGATGCGCGCGAGGGTGGCGTCCAGCAGCTCCGCCGGGTCGAGCTCGCCGCTGCGGATCGCGGCGGCCTGGTCGCGCAGGGAGAGGTCCTGTGGATGGCTCACGAGGTCGGCGCCCGGGAGGGATCGAAGTCGAGCTCGGGCTTCACTTCACGAAGGTCTTCGGCCAGTAGAGCGCGAATCTGGCTACCGTAGACCTCGTCGGCCACCCGCATGACCGCGATGTCGGTGTCGTCGACGTCCTCTTCCGCCAGCTCCATTCCGGCGCGAATGAACCGCTCGAACGTGTCCATGTCCGTACTCATACCGCAACGACGACTTGAACGGGGTGTTCAATGCCCTCGATGAAGCGACTTAAGCCGCTCCTGTTCGCATGCCTTGCCCTGGCCGCGGCCGTACCCGCAAGCGCCGGAGCCGACGTGCGCGAGGTGGGCCAGCCCGAGCCGTTCCCGGCCGCGAGCTGCCCCGAGAACTGCCAGGCCATCGCACAGGTCTCGGGCTACAACGCCCAGATCGGCAAGTCGAAGAACACCTTCCGGATCAACCGGCCCGGCAAGGTCGTCGCGCTCACGATGCGTCTCGGCGAGCCCAACGCCGACCAGCTCAACTACTTCAAGACGACCTTCGGCGCCACCTCGCAGGCGCGCGTCTCGATCCTCAAGCCGGCGAAGACCAAGCAGCGCCACCGGCTGATGCGCCAGAGCGAGCTGTTCAACCTCGAGCCGTACTTCGGCACCACGCCGACGTTCGCGCTCGACCGCGCCCTGAAGGTGGAGAAGGGCAACATCATCGCGGTCACGGTCCCCACCTGGGCGCCCGCGTTCGCGCACGGGCTGTCGAACGAGCACGCGTGGCGCTCCTCGCATCACGACGACGACTGCACGTCCACGGCCCCGCCGCCGGCGGCCCAGATGAGCATCAACAGCCTGCGGATCTACGGCTGCTACTACCCCACGGCGCGGCTGCTCTACAGCGTGCACTTCGTGCTCGATCCGACCCCCAAGTCGACCGCTTCCAAGAAGTAACGGCCGGACCTCCATCGCGCTACCATCGCGCGAGTGTCCACGGAGGGCTGGATCTTCATGGTCGGCTTCCGCGTCTTCGACGTCGGGCTCCTGATCGTGTGGCTGGTGTGGTTCTTCCGCCTCCGTGACGACGACGACGCGCAGGACGACGACGGTCCCGGCGGCGGCGGGCCCGATCCCTCGCGGGACGACGGTCCCGGCGGCGGCGGTGGCCTCAGGCTGCCGCTCGGACGCGCCAAGGCGGGTCCGCGCACGCGCGACCACAGGCACCCGCCGCGCGTGCGCACGCGCAGGGGCGCGGAGCCGATGCCGAGTCCGCTCCCCGCGCGGGTGCGCCAACCAGCGCCCGTCCCCGCGCCACGCCGCGCGATCTAGACGCCGCGCGATCTAGACGCCGAAAACCGAGGAGCCCAAGGACGCAGGGGTGAAGCCAGCCCGGGTGGCTGGCGAACCCCGAGGACGCAGGGATCCGACGGTTTGCAGGCGGCTAGACGGCGGGGAGGCGGCGGCCGCAGGTGGGACAGTCGTTGACGTCCTTCGGCGCGAGCTGCTCCAGCGAGCAGCCGCACATCCGGAGGTTCTCGACGGCCCACGGGAGGCGGCTGGGCGACGGCGCGAGCGGTAGCACCTTGCCGACGACCTCGAACTCCTCGCCGGTGTCCCGGTCGACGTATACGGTGCCGGGCTCGACCTCCCGGATCACCTCGCGGTCCGATCGGGACCGCAGCCTGTAGAGCTGGCGCTCGCTCACGAGGGCCGAAACATATCGACCACCGGGGCCGGAGGCCCCGTCCGCTTGCGAGTTCTGATCTTCCACGGCTACCTGCTGCGCGGCACCGGCAGCAACGTCTACAACGCGTCGCTGGCGCGGGCGCTCGTCGCGCTCGGTCACGAGGTGCACCTGATGTGCCAGGACCGCCACGCGGGCGAGCTCGAGTTCGTGGACGCGGTCGGGCGCTGGGAGGGAGGCTCGCTCCGGGTCGAGACGCTCCGCACCCCCGTGCGCTGCACCGCCTACCTGCCGCCGATCGGCGAGATCCTGCCCGTGTACGTGGCCGACGCCTACGACGGCTTCACCGCGCGCACGTTCCCCGAGCTGAGCGACGCCGAGCTGTCGCGCTACCTGGCGTCGAACGCCGGCGCGGTGCGCGAGGTGTCCGAGCGCGTGCGCCCCGACGCGGCGCTCGCCAACCACCTGATCGCCGGGCCCGCTGTCCTGGCGCGCGGGCTCGCGGGGCGCGTGCCGTACGCGGTCAAGATCCACGGCAGCGCGCTCGAGTACGTGGTGCGCCCGCACCGGGAGCGCTTCCTGTCGCTGGCGCGCGAGGGGCTGGCGGGAGCGGGCGGCGTGCTGGTGGGCTCGCGCCACACGGGGGAGAGCCTGTGGGAGGTGATGGACGACCCGGAGCTGCCCGCGCGCACGCGGCTCGGCCCCCCGGGCGTGGACGTGCACGCGTTCCGGCCGCGGCCGCTCGCGGAGGCGGGCGAGCGGCTGCGGGCGCTGGCGGACCGCCTCGAGGGGAGCGACGCCGCGGGCTGGGGCGGCGAGACCGGCGCGGCCGAGGCGCTGCGCGCGCTCGATCCGGAGCGCGAGCCGATCGTGGGCTACGTGGGCAAGCTGATCGTGTCCAAGGGCGTGGACCTGCTGCTGGCGGCGTGGCCGCTGGTGGTGGCGGAGGTGCCGGGCGCGCGGCTCGCCATCGTCGGCTTCGGGACGTACCGCGACACGCTGGCGCGGCTGGCCGCGGCGCTCGGGGCGGGCGACCTCGCGGCGGCGCGCGAGATCGCCGCGCGGGGGCGCGAGCTCGAGGGCGGCCCGGCGGGCGAGCTGACCTACCTGGCGGCGTTCCTCGACGGGCTCGAGGGCGAGGGGCGCGAGCGCTACCTGCGCGCCGCCGCGGGCGCGTTCGGCGGGCTGCGCTTCACCGGCCGGCTCGAGCACGGCGACCTTCCGGACGTGCTGCCGTCGTTCATGGCTCAGATCGTGCCGAGCACGTTCCCGGAGTCGTTCGGGATGGTGGCCGTCGAGGCCGCGGCGTGCGGCGCGCTGCCGCTGTCGGCGTCGCACTCCGGCCTCGCCGAGGTCACGCGCACGCTGGAGCCCGCGGTGGGACCTGGCGTGGCGCCGCTCCTGTCGTTCGAGCGGGGGCCGGGGGCCGTGGAGGAGATAGCGCGCAACCTCACCGCGTGGCTCGCGCTGCCGGGCGCCGAGCGCGAGCGCGCCCGCGCGGCCCTGTCCGACAAGGCCCGCGCGCTGTACGGCTGGGAGGGCGTCGCGGAGGGCGTGATCGCCGCCGCGCAGGGACGGCTGGACGGCCTGCCGGAGCCGCGGGGCTAGGGGCTGCCACGGCGCCGCATGACGGCCGCCCGAGCGGATAATCTTCGCGCGCCTTGCGGCTCCCCTCGCACAGCCCCAGGACCCTCGTGGCCATGGTCGCCTCCGGCGCCGCGCTGCTCGCGGCCGGCTGCGGCAGCGAGGAGCCCGACCTCGCCAACGGCAAGAAGCTGTTCGCCGGCGAGGGCCAGTGCGGCAGCTGCCACGCGCTCGCGCGCGCGAACACGAAGAGCACGGTCGGGCCCGATCTCGACATGTCCTTCGTCCAGCTTCTGCGCGACGGGATGGAGCGCAGCACGATCGAGGGCACGGTTCGCAACCAGATCGCCCACCCGCGCCGCAGCAGCGCGATGAAGCCGGGGCTCGTGACGGGCAACGACGCCCGCGACGTGGCCGCCTACGTCGCCTACGCGGCCGCCCGGCCCGGCAAGGACAGCGGCCTGCTCGCCGCCGCCGGCCAGCCCAAGAAGGGCCCGCCGATCGCGGCGAAGGGCGGCGCCCTGACCATCCCCGCCGATCCCACCGGGGCGCTCGCCTACCGCAGCGACAAGGCCAGCGCCCCCGCCGGCGCGATCACGATCTCCTCGCCCAACGAGTCGCCGATCCAGCACAACATCGCCATCAAGCCGGGCGGCCCGACCGGCCCGGTCGTGGGCAGCGGCGGCAACTCCACCTTCAAGGCCACGCTCAAGCCCGGCACCTACACCTTCTACTGCTCCGTGCCCGGACATGAGGCTGGCGGTATGAAGGGCACCCTCACCGTCAAGTAGCTTCGGGCGGCTGCAAACCGTCGCCTGGCTGCGTCATCGGTCGCTCGCGTGCCTAAAGGCACGCCACGCTCCCTGCTTCCTTGCCAGGCTCGGTTTTCGCCGCCCGCGGGCG
>DASVVS010000168.1:0-7653 GCA_036386455.1 Thermoleophilaceae bacterium | reverse complement strand
GGGGGCGAGCCGGCGGTTGCGCCCGGCGCGCGCCGGGCGTAGCTTCCCCGCCAGCGAACGGAGGAGGCAGCGATGGAGGGCAGGGCCATCGACGCCGGTGAGTTCCGCGCCGCGCAGAGGAGCTCCTGGGACTCGGCCGCGAGCGGCTGGGAGAAGTGGATGCCGTTCAAGGAGGCCGCGGCGGCCCCGGTCAGCCGCCGGATCGTGGAGCTGGCCGGCGTCGCCCCCGGTCACCGCGTCCTGGACGTGGCGTGCGACTACGGCGAGCCGTCGCTGACCGCGGCCCGCGCGGCCGCTCCGGGCGGGCACGTCGTCGCGACCGACATCTCGGCGGAGATGCTGGCCGCCGGCCGCGAGCGCGCGGAGCGGGAGGGCGTGGGCAACGTCGAGTTCGTCGAGTCGGCCGCGGCGGCTCTCGACCTCGAACCGCAGAGCTTCGACGCGGCCGTCTCGCGCTGGGGCCTGATCTTCGAGCCCGACGGCGAGGAGGTGGCGACCCATCTGCGCTCCTTCCTGAAGCCGGATGCGCACTTCGCGATCTCGTCCTGGGGGTCGCCGGAGCGGGTGCCGTGGATCGGCATGCCGATCCGGGTCGCGACGAGCCGGCTGGGCGTCGAGCCGCCGCCGCCCGGGCGACCCGGCCCGCTGTCGCGCCCGACGCCGGAGGCCATCGCCGGCCTGCTCAGTGGCGGCGGCTTCGCAGACGTCGAGGTCGAGGAGATCGAGATCGAGTTCAGGTGGGAGTCGCCCGATCAGTTCACCGAGTTCTGCCACGACATCATCGCCCCGTTGCGGGCACTGATCGATCCGCATCCGGAGGACGTGCAGCGCGACGCCTGGGCCGCGGTCACCGACGCCGCACGGGAGCTCGCCGGCGGCGACCGCCCGCTGGCCATGACGAACCTGGTGCTGCTGGCGTCGGGTCGCGCCTAGCGCGGCCGGGGAGAAGATCTGCGGCCCGCTCGGCTTGGCCGGAGCACTGGCCCAAATTGGCTGCTGGACCGTATGTGGGGTAATGCGCTCGTCTGACATGCGATGAGCAGCGAACCGCCCGCGCCGCTCGGAGGCCCGTCGCTGACGACGGCGATCTCCGCCGCGATGGTCGAGCTGCAGGCGCAGCAGATCTCGGACGGCGCGAGCGACGATGTGATCGACGGCCGCGTCGCCTTCCAGAAGCAGACCGAGGACGAGTTCACCGCCGCCATCGAGCGGCTGACGGGCCGGCCGGTGACCGCCTTCTTGAGCGCGAACCAGACCACGCCCGGCGTCGCCTGCGAGTTGTTCTTCCTGGAAGCGCCGCCGCGGGCGGAGGCCTGAGCCGATGTCCGCCCCCGTCGCATCTGCGCGCCTGACCGACAGGGCGCTGATGCTCCGCGTCCGCGACGACGACGCCGACGCGTTCCGTGAGTTGTACGACCGCTACGCCCGGCTCGCCCTGCGGGTTGCCGCTTCCGTCTGCCGTGACGCAGGCCACGCCGAGGAAGCCGTGCAGGAGGGGTTCCTGTCGATCTGGCGACGCCGCGCGCTGTATCGACCCGAGTCCGGTTCGGTCAAGGGGTGGGCTCTCAGCGTCGTCCGCAACCGCGCCATCGACGCGGTGCGTCGCGAGGGCGCCGCTCGCCGCGTGCCCGTCGTCGACCTGGACAGCTCCGTCGTCGCCAGTGACTCCCCCTCGCCGCCGGACGCCGTGGTCGAGCGCAGCGAGGCCGATGCTCTGCATGCTTCCCTGGCTCGGCTACCCGACACGCAGTCGGAGGTCGTCACGCTCGCGTTCTTCGGCGGGTTGAGTCACAGCGAGATCGCCGAGCAGCTGTCCCTGCCCCCCGGCACCGTCAAGGGCAGGATGCGGCTCGGGCTGCACAAGATCCGTGCGGACATGGAGCGGCTCGACGCCGCTCCGCCGCAGACGGCCCGGCTCGCCGAGCCGGCCGCACCTCCCGCCGGCGTCTGAGCGTCCACGACGCGAGACCTGCCGGCGCTGCGCCGGCGACGGGGTCCGCCGCCGGCGCGTGCCGTCTCCGACTCAGCGCGGTGAGGTGGTGTTCACCCCGCCGGGGTTGGGCGTGCGCGCGCTCACCTCGGCGAAGTCGTACATCTGCCCGGGCTTCGAGCCGGGCTTGCCGAATCCGAATCCCGCCGCCTCGAGCTGCTTGACCGCGGTCTCGATGTGCTTGAAGCCGACCGCGCCCTTGTTCGGCGCGTCGGAGGCCTCCTCCGCCTGCACGTAGCGCATGAAGGCTCGGTCGTTGCCGAGCTTGCCGAGCGACTGCCGCGCGAGCGCGCGGTGGACCGCCTCGACGCCCATGAACTCCGCCGTGTACCGCGCGAGCTTGGGGTTGCGGTACGCCTTCGTGGCGAACAGAGTCGTGGCGAGCAGGTAGGCGTTGATGAAGATCTGGTCGCCCACCTCGAGCGTGGACAGGAGGTTCGTCGGGCTTGCGAACACCTCGTCCGGCACGTGGATCTTGGTGGTCACGGGCTTTCCGCCCGACGCCTCGAGCACGCGCTCGTGGATCAGCTCCTCGCGTGCGGCGGCCGCAACGTTCGCGTCGGTCACCGGGTCGAGGTTGACCTTCTCGCGACCGACGGTGTTCACGATCGTCGCGAGCACCTCGGCCGTGGCGGCGACGTTGAGGACCGTCTGCGGCTCGTTGGTGTGCTCCGCCGACGCGAGCTCGGGCAGCGCCCCGAGCACCGTCAGGCCGCCGATCGTCGCGGCCGCGCCTCCGACCAGCTGGCGGCGTGTGGCCGCGGGCTGCTCCGAGTACGCGGAGTCGACCGCTTCGTAGACGTCGTTGTTCACTGAGTTGCTCACGGCAATCCTCCCTTGTGGTGCAGTGAGCCCGCGTAACGAGGGGAGGCCGGGTCTGGATCACTCGCCGGGCTCGAAGGGCGCGTCGCCGCTGCGCGCGGGGCGATCCGCTCTAGGCGAGCTCCGACGGCTCGGCCAGCACGGCGATCAGCTCGTTGGTGTTCGGATCGCCGTAGGGGTTCGGACGCATCACCGGGAAGCTGTCGCCCTCGATCGTGATCGTCCCGCCCCTGGACTCCGGGCCCTCCGGGAGATCGGACATCGACACGGACCGGCGCGGGTAGCGGGCGTAGACGCCCTCGCGGATCTTGAGCCTGGTGTAGATGGTCGCGTTGGAGTCCCCGCCCACCTCGGTTGCCCTGAACGCGACGACCTCGTCCGCGGTCACCGCCAGCACGAAGTGGCGCGGAAGCTTCTTCGAGCGCCGGGGCAGGAGCAGCTGCACCTGCTCCAGCCCGGACGGCCTGCCCACGCTCATCCGGGCGGCCCTGCCGTGGCGCAGGTGACCGGCGGCGACGACCTCGTCCTTGAGCCACCCGGCCTCGTTGATCGCTTCCTTGAAGCTGCCGTAGGCACCTGTCTTGACCTTGACGCCCCCGAACACTGGACGGCGGAGCGTAACCGTGCCCCGGACCGATGGCTGCGACGCGCCAGCGATCCATAGACTGACTCCCCGATGGGGCTGGCCAGGAGCCCGCGCGTGGCGAAGGTCGTGGCGGTCGTGTTCGTGGTCTGGATCGCCTGGTGGCTGACGAGCCTCCTCCGTCACGACGAGCAGCGCGATCGGTTCGGCACGGTGCGGGTGCCCGGCACCGCCCTGCTCGAGCTCCCCGAGGGCGAGGTCGCCGTCAGCTACTTCGAGCGCGGGGTCGACCTTGGGGAGCGGACCCTCGACGTGCCCGCCGATCTGCGCGTGGTGGTGCTTCCGGCCGGCGGCGCCGGGCGCGGCGGGCTGGTGCTGCGCGATCCGGGGCTCGCGACGGAGGAGTGGGTGAACTCGGAGGGGACCGGCCGGCGGATGGCCGAGGCCGACGTGCCCGATGGCGGCCGTTACCGGGTCGCGGTCTCGGGGGCCCACGGCAGGAAGAACCCCGAGGTGTCGTTCGGGCCGTCCACCGCGTTCCTCTCCACGCCGGCGGGGATCGGGCTGCTGGTCGGGATCGCGCTGATCGTGATCGCCGCGGTCGCGTGGACGGTGGCGGTCCTGAGGGACGCCACGTCGGACCGCTGATGCGGGTGCGCCAATGCGGCACACCCGGCGACTTCGGTTGCGGCGCGCCCAGGTGGGTAGCGCCGGTGGTCCATGGCAACCACCACGCGCGTCATGCACGCATCTCCCGGCGAGGTGTTCGGGGTCCTCTCGGATCCGCGGAGCTACGCGTACTGGGTCCTCGGCTCGAAGGCGGTCCGCGACGCCGAGTCGGACTGGCCGGCGAAGGGAAGCCGGTTCCACCACACGGTCGGCTTCGGCCCGCTCCGCGTGCGCGACCACACGTCCGTCGAGGAGGTCCGGTCCGATCGATACCTCCAGCTCCGCACGAAGGCGCGGCCGATGGGCACCGCGCGCGTGAAGCTCGATCTGGAGCCGGTCTCCGACGGGACCGAGGTCACGATGACCGAGCAGCCGGCGGACGCGGCGAGCGCCCTCGTCTTCAGTCCCCTGGTGCATCTGCTGGTGGACCGCCGCAACGTGCGCTCGCTCGAACGCCTCGCCGAGCTCGCGGAGGGCCGCAAGCCGATCCCGCGCGAGGAGCGCGCCGGGGGCGACGTGTACGCGGGCGCGACCGTGCGCAACCCGGCGGAGTCCGGACGCCTGAAGCGCGCCGCGGGTCACAGGGCGGCGGCGCTCTCGGTGGCCGGTCTGGTCCTCCTGGTGGGAGGTGCCTGGGCGTGGATCACACGCTGACGGACGCCGCGGGGCGCGCGCGAGCGCCATCTTCGACCGCCACGGTTCTCCTCACGGGCGCGACCGGCTTCGTGGGACACGAGCTGCTGGGTCACCTGCGCAGCTCCCCGCTGCGCTGCCTCGTGCGTGACGCGAGCCGCCTGCTGCGCGACGACGAGGACGACACCGGGCCGGAGGCGATCGAGGCCGATCTGTCCGAGATCGAGTCGCTGCGGCCGGCGCTCGAGGGGATCGAGGAGGTCTTCTACCTGGTGCACTCGATGGAACCGGGCAGCGAGGGATTCGCCGACCGCGACCGGCGCGCCGCGACCAACTACGCGGAGGTGGCGGCGAGCTGCGGCGTCAGGCGGACCATCTACCTGGGCGGCATCGCCGCCGGGGACAAGGGGAGCGAGCATCTCGAGTCGCGCCACGAGGTCGAGGAGGTGCTGGCCGCCGCCACGCCCGAGTTCGTCGGCCTGCGCGCCTCGATGATCGTGGGTGCGCGGAGCGGGTCGTTCCGGGCGCTCGTCCAGCTGGTGGACCGGCTGCCCGTCCTCGCGCTGCCGAGCTGGCGCGAGAGCCGCACGCAGCCGATCGCGATCGGCGACGTGGTCGAGTGCCTGCTCGCGGCCCGCCAGACGGAGCCCGGCGTCTACGACGTGGCCGGGCCGGACGTCCTCTCGTTCGAGGAGATGACCGAGGTGGTGAGCGAGCTGCTCGGCCAGCGCCACCGCAGCGTGTCGATCCCGTTCAGCAACGCGCCCGCCGAGGCGGCGCTCGCCGCGGTCGTGACCGACGAGGACCGCGCGCTGCTCGAACCCCTGATGGCGGGTCTGCACTCCGACCTCCTGGTGGACGAGAACGCGGCTTCGAGCGTGTTCGGGATCGAGCCCACGCCCTTCCGCGAGGCGGCGGCCGGCGCGATCGAGGGCATGCGGCGCGCACGGGCCGACGGCGCGCTGGTCGACTAAGCTGGTCGCTACGGGCGCTGGTTCTTTCGACCATCTTTCCCGGTGGCCCGCCACCTCAGAAGGTCGAGCAGGAGGTCACCATGCCAGCGTCCACACGGCGGGCACACCCGTCGCGCGGTTCGTACTCGGTCTACCCACTCGAGGCCCTCGACGGCGTGCTCGCCTACGTCACGCTGAACGGTGAGACGGTGGCGTTCTGCTTCGGCGCCGACGAAGAGGCCGCCGCGCAGGCCGTCGCGGAGCAGGTGAGGCACCCGGCCGCCTTCTCCCACAGCGGAGCCCGGCGGTGAGCGGGGAGGCGCGGAGCCAGCTGGAGGAGCTGCGCGCCACGGCGCGCTACGACCGCGAGCGCCGCGACGTCTACCGCGCGAAGGTCATGGGGCCGCGGCCCACCAGCCCGGCGCGGCTGGAGGCGCTCACGCGCGCGTGCGACCTCAGCGAGAGTCGCCTCCGGCGCGCGGAGGAAGCAAGCTAGGAGCTTCGCCGGCCGGCAGGTTCTCGAGCGCCTCCGCCGTCGCCGCGTCGGCGGGGAACAGCAGCTCGATGGCGAGCTCGGAGGTCGTCACCTCGAACGGGGTGTCGAACGTGGCGAACATGCCGAAGAACGCCAGCTCGCCGCCGCCGGGCGCGTGCACCCGCACCGGCCCGAGCATCTCGGTGCCGCCGAGCCCGAGCGCGGGGTCGCGCTCCGGCTCCGGGACCGGGTAGCCGGCGATCTCCTCGATCAGCGCGGCCAGCTCCTCGTCGCCGGTGGCCGCGAGCTGCCGCTCCAGCCGGGCGAGCCAGTGCGCGTGCCAGTCGCCGAGGTTGACCATCAGCGGCGCGAGCCCGCGCGGGTGGAGGCCCACGCGCATCACGTTGACCGGGGGCTCGAGGAGCGCGGGGTCCACGTCGACGGCCTCGGTCAGCGCGTTCATCGGGGCGTTCGCGGCCACCAGGTTCCAGGCCCGGTCGACGGCCACGGCCGGGTAGGGCTCGTGCCCGCGGAGGATCACGTCGAGCGCGTCCCGCACCGGCTGGAGCTCGGGGTCGTCGAGCAGGCGCTCGGGGAAGGCAGGCGCGTGGCCCGCGGCGAGCAGCAGGCGGTTCTGCTCGCGCAGCGGGACCTCCAGCTCCCGGAGAACCCGTAGCAGCATCTCCCGGCCCGGCTTCGACCGCCCCGTCTCCACGAAGCTCAGGTGGCGAGCCGATACTCCGGAGTCGAGGGCCAGATCGAGCTGGGTGAGGCGCCGCCGCTCGCGCCACTCGCGCAGGAGGAGCCCGACCGCTTGGGACGTCGCCGTCGCCATCTTCGGCGCGACCCTAACGACCCTGGCCGCGCCCGTCGATTACCTCGGGGTAATCGACAGCCTGACCCCTCGGGCGGAGAATCGGCCCCACACCGACCGAGGGGAGCGTCACATGGATTCGATGAGGTTCGCCGGTGCCGCGGGCGTCGTGGGTTGCGCGCTCGGACTGGCCGGCTCGCTCGTGGTGGACATCCTGAACTCGCCCGCGACGACGGCCTCGGCAGCCGAGATCGTGGAGTCGATCCAGAGCGATCGGGCGGCGCTGCTCGCCGGCATGCTGCTGAACACGGCGGGGGTGTCGCTCTGGTCGGTGTTCGGCGCCGGGGTCTGGCTCCGGATCCGGCGGGCGAGCGGCGCCGAGAGCCTCGCCTCGGCGTGCTTCGCGTTCGGGGTCGTGGGGTTCGTGACGCTCATCCTCGCCGGCTTCACGTGCTTCTTCGTGCTGGTCTACCGCGACGCCGGCGTGGCCGACCCGCGGCTGCTCTACGACCTCACCTTCGGCCTGCTCGCGATGTCGGGAGCGCCCACCGCGATCGCGCTCGCCTCGTACGCGGCGCTGGTGTTCCGCTCGGCCGTCCTGCCCCGCTGGACGGCGTGGCTCGCCGTCGCGGGTGCGGTGACCCACGTGGCGCTGCTCGCCTCGTTCCTGGTCTCGGAGGGCTTCTTCTCCCTGCACGGCCAGGTGATCAGCGC
>DASVVS010000167.1:0-20203 GCA_036386455.1 Thermoleophilaceae bacterium | reverse complement strand
ACGTCATCCCCTCAGCGATCGCGGCGACGAGCGCCTGGCGTCCGGCGGGTCCGAGCGCGGCCCTAGGGTGCGTGTTCATCCGGGTCCTCCCTGAGCTGTGGTTTTCGCAGACGCACAGCCTCGGGTTGGGCCCGGATGCCTCCTCAGGCGTTCACAACGTGTGTGGGCGGCTCACCTAGCCGAGCAGCTCCTCGAGCTCCCCCGGCTCGGTCACCGGCCGCCGGCAGGCGAAGTTCTCGCACACGTAGGCGGCCGCCCGGCCGTCCACCGGGCCGCGCTCGGCCAGCAGCGGGACGCCGCCGGCCTCGCCGCCCGCCAGCACGAGATGGGGACGGAACGCCGACCGGACGACCTTCTCGAGGGGCGCGGAATCGGGCCCCACCAGCGCCACCTCCTTGACCGGGGCGAAGTGGAAGTCCATCGCCTGCAGCAGGTGCGCGAACGCCTGGGGGTGCTGCGACGCCACGTGGTGCAGCAGCCGGAACACCGACACGGCCCGCCTCTCGTACTCGTGCTCGCCGGTCAGCGCCGCCAGCCGCAGCAGCCCGTAGGCGGCGCTGGAGTTGCCCGCCGGGATCGGGTTGTCCTCCAGGTCCTTGCGCCGCGTCAGCAGCCGCTCGTGGTCGTCCGAGGTCTCGAAGAAGCCGCCGTTCTCGTCGTCCGCGAACCGCTCGATCATCGTGTCCGCGGTCTCGCGCGCGGCGTGGAACCAGCGGGGGTCGAAGGTGGCCTCGTACAGCGACAGCAGGGCCTCGAGCAGGTACGCGTGGTCCTCCAGGTAGGCGTTGAGCTTCGCCTGGCCGTCCTTGTACGTGCGCAGCAGCCGGCCCGAGTCGTCGCGCAGCTTCCCGGTCACGAACTCCGCGCACGCCACCGCGGCGTCGAGGTAGTCGGAGCGGCCGAGGATCGCGCCGGCGTCGGCCAGCGCGGAGATCATCAGCGCGTTCCACGAGGCCAGGCGCTTGTCGTCCAGCCCCGGCCAGACGCGCTCGGAGCGCACGTCGTACAGCCGCTGCTTGATCTCGGCCAGCCGCGGCGGCGGGTCGCTCCCGCGCGTGAGGATGTTCGCGCCCTCGAAGTTGCCGGGGTCGTCGGCGCCGAAGTACTCGATCGCGGCCTCGGCGTCGTCGCCCAGCACCGACCGCAGCTCGTCGAGCGTCCACACGTAGAACTTGCCCTCCACGCCCTCGGAGTCGGCATCCAGCGCGGAGTAGAAGCCGCCCTCCGGCGCGCGCATCTCGCGCAGGGCCCAGTCGAGCGTCTCGCAGCAGACCTCGCGGAACAGCTCCTCGCCCGTGACCTGCCAGCCGTGCAGGTACGCGCGCGCGAGCAGCGCGTTGTCGTAGAGCATCTTCTCGAAGTGGGGGACGAGCCAGCGCTCGTCGACCGAGTAGCGCGAGAACCCGCCGCCCACCTGGTCGTACATGCCGCCGCCGGCCATCGCCCAGAGCGTGTGGGTGGTCATCTCGCGCTCGCCGCGGCGCAGCAGGAACTCGATCGCCGACGACGGCGGGAACTTGGGCGCGCGGCCGAACCCGCCGTGGCGGCTGTCGTAGGTCCCGCGCAGCACGGCGACGGCCTCGTCGAGCCGCTTGGGGTCGAGCGGCTCCTCGCGCGGGCGCAGCCCGGCGCCGCCCGCCAGCCGCGCGGCCACGCGGTCGCCGCCCGCGCGGATCTTCTCGCGCTCGTCGTCCCAGCCCTTCGCGACGGCCGCCAGCACGCGCCGCCAGCTCGGCATCCCGCGGTTGTCGTCCGGCGGGAAGTAGGTGCCCGCGTAGAACGGCACCTGCTCGGGCGTGAGGAACACGTTGAGCGGCCAGCCGCCGTGCCCGTTCATCGCCACGCACGCCTCCATGTAGATCGCGTCGATGTCCGGCCGCTCCTCGCGGTCGAGCTTCACGCACACGAAGCTCTCGTTCATCAGCGCCGCGACCTCGGCGTCCTCGAACGACTCGCGCTCCATCACGTGGCACCAGTGGCACGACGAGTAGCCGATCGAGAGCAGGATCGGCCTGTCCTCCTCGCGTGCGCGTGCGAGGGCCTCCTCGCCCCAGGGGAACCAGTCCACCGGGTTGTCCTTGTGCTGGAGGAGGTAGGGCGAGGTCTCGTCTGCGAGGCGGTTGGGCATGCCGCGTAACTACCCGAACACGCGCGCGCAAAGCTCGCGCAGCTCGGCGTGGTAGCCGGGGTCGCTGAGGGGGACCTCGTCGAAGTGGACCGCACGGGCCTGCGGGAGCGCCGCGACCGCGTCCTCGAACGCCTCGGGGGTCCACATCATGCAGCCGCGATGGGCGGCGAGCAGGATCTCGAGCTCCTCGCCGCGCAGCCGGATCGCGAGCTCCAGCCCGTCTGGCAGGCCGCCGGTCCGCGCCTCGGCGGTATCGCGCGGGACCTGTTCGATGAAGCTGTCCACCCAGGCGTCGTCGAGCGCGCCCTGGGTGAGCTGGGTTATCGCGCGGGCGAAGCTGCGGTAGTCCGTGGCGAGGAAGCGCCCCGCCGCCTCGTAGATCGACGGGTTGAGCGCGGGGCGCTCGCCGCCCGGCCCGTAGCGGGCGCTCGCGTGCGAGATCGCGATCCCGGCCACGCGCGGGTCGCGCAGCGCCAGCTCGATCCCGCCGGCCTGGGCGTGGCTGTCGCACACGAGCACGCAGCGATCCCAGCCGAGCGCGTCGAGGTGCGCGGCGCCCGCGGCGGCCATGCCCTCCGGCCCGCCGGGATCCTCGCCGGCGCGGCTGCCCGCGCCCGGCCCGTCGAAGCTCTCCACCTCGGCCCAGTCCGCCACAGCCTCGCGCAGCTGGTCGGCCTCGAACGCCGCGAAGATCGGCACGTAGAGAAGGCGCTGGCGCATCGGCGCGAGGCTACCGGCGTTAGGCTCGTGGCATGGCGGCGCTCACGCTCGGATTCGCCCTCGGCTTCGCGGTGGCCGCGCAGGTCGGCCCGGTCACGCTGCTCACCGTCCGCTCGGTGATCCGCAGCGGCTTCGCCGTGGGGATCGCGATGGGCGCCGGCGTGGCGTGCATCGACGCCGCCTACGCGGCGGCCGGCGCGGCGGGGGCTGGAGCGGTGCTCGAGCTCGATCCGCTGCGGGTGGCGTTCGGCCTGCTCGGCACCGCCGTGATCGCCGCCATCGCGATCCGGACGCTGTGGTCGGCGTTCCGCGTGCGGATGGGGGGCGAGACCGGCGACGAGGTGACCACGCCCGCGGCCGCGCTGCGCACCGCGCTGGTGGCCACGGCCTCGAACCCGCTCACGATCGTCTCGTGGGCCGCGATCTTCGCGGCCGCCTCGACCGCCGACGTCGCCTCGAGCGGCCCCGCGACCGCGCTGATGGTCGCCGGCGTGCTGGCCGGCAGCTTCGTGTGGATGGCGGCGCTGGCCGGCGTCCTCTCGGTGGCGCGCAGGCGCATCGGCGACGGCGGGCTGCGACTGCTCGACGCCGCCTCGGGCACCGGCCTCCTGGTGTTCGCCGGCCTGCTCGGCTGGCGCACGCTGCGCGAGGGCTAGTCCCCGCTTCTCCGTCCGCGCGGATGGCGCTGACTACGCGTTCGAGCTCTCGAAGCAATTCTCCGAAGGACGAGAAACCGGTCCACTCGTCGAGCATCTGCTTCGCTAACGCACGTAAATCTGGATCAATGTGCTCGCTCGTCATCCACGTTGCTATCGCCGAAGAACACCTTGCGCTCCCTGCGAGTGCGGCTCCGAGGAATTCGCCGAGCGTGCGCAGGTCGTTCCCTTGGAGGGGCCGAAGAGCGAGGTCTTCGTCATCAAAGGGTCGGCCCTCGCCATAGAAGGCGCGATACCCGGCCCAGCTGCCTGCGACATTTATCAGGCACGCCCCTAAACCTTCACTTTCAAGGCCGAGCCGCATCACTGCGAGGTGGGCTAGCGCTTGCTGCAGCAACCAAGCAAGCCGCGCCTCGCGCGCAGGGTCCGGCAGCTTCAGCAACTCCGGCCTGAGAAGGATCCGCGAGGTATTCGTTGCGATCTCGACATCCGCTGGAACTGTGTCTGTCTCGGCGGTCACATGTACATCAACACTCTCAAGCGGGATGTCGAGGAACCGTGCACCTTCGGTCATCCAGTGAGTTATCCGCCGTCGCCATCCGGGTTGGAGCTCGCCGCTAATGGTCACTTGCATCGGCGGCGCTGCCTGTCCCATCTGATTTTGAACGCGGTCCCAACTGAGTCCGCTTGCTTGCGGAACGTCAGGCGGGGGAAGCTCGCCCTCATGCCAGACCGTCGTATGGGTAGTCGCTTGACGTTCGACCTCACTGGCTGCCTCGCCGAACACCGAGCTCACGACTGGTGCGGGCCAGCTTGAGGAGACGCCTGCCGCCTGTCGGATTAGTACACGGGCGATCGCCTCAAGGCGGTAGTAGCCGTCTCGAACGAGAGGATCGTTTTGCTTCCCGCCGTGAACGATGTCTGCTCGCAACCCGGCGAGTCGCCCGACGCTGATGTCGAGGAGCGTGGGATCGAAGCCGGCGCCCAGCAAGAGGGCCTCAATCGTTTTTGGCGACGTCTGACGATGTGGCGTGAGGCTCTCTACGGCGAGCCACAAGAACACCACGGCATCAGCGGTTGGTCCTTCGCGCACGGCTCGCATGTACCATCGCGCGGCAGCGGCCAGCGGACGCTGATCCATCAGGCGGAGCGAGTTGAGGTCACGAAGAGATTCGCGTTCTTCTTCGGTGACGTCGAACGGCAGGAAGGTCCTGAGTCGGACGCGCGCGTCGCCAGCTGCTACGGGCTCACCCCCGGTGAGGTAAATGACGTCTTCAAGAACCTCGTCGATCGCGACCCTTTCGTCCAGCAACGCCGCGGCGACGCCGATGGCACTTGAGCACTCGTCATGCCACGGAATTATCGCTTCAGCGAGGCTGTCAGGCGGATCGTCCTCGAGCAGACAAACAGTTAGGACCTGGCCGGCGCCGACAGAAACGCCTCTCCGCATCGCCTTATCGAAAACCACAGGGAGACCGTGGCGCTGCCGAAGGGTCGTCTGCTGCGTCAGAATCGGACCGATGGTGCGCATGACGCGGACGCGGCCGACCGAAAAGGAATCCATCATCCCCGCTAGAGGGACTGAGGTGAATGCGAGTCTGTACCGGACCCGATCCGCAGTGGGGGCAGAACGCGGTTCGAGCCTGGCGTCGATGGCATGGTCGAGCACATCGACCAGTTCTCGATAGTCATCGCGGAATGCCATCGGTCCAGGTTGAGCAGCAGCCCGGACGGGAAGCACGCTCGCGGGCTGCAGACGATCGCCGCCCCGCAGCCGTCCGGCGGCGACGAGGGCTAGTCCCCGCGCAGCTCGGCGCGGCGGATCTTCCCGCTCGCGGTCTTCGGCAGCGAGTCCGCGAACTCCACGATCCGCGGGTACTTGTAGGGCGCGGTCTCGGCCTTCACGTGGTCCTGCAGCGCGCGCGCCAGCTCGTCGCTCGCCTGCTCGCCGTCGCGCAGCACCACCACCGCCCGCACGATCGACCCGCGCTCGGGGTCCGGGGCCGCCACCGCCGCGGCCTCCGCCACCGCCGGGTGGGACACGAGCGCCGACTCCACCTCGAACGGCCCGATCCGGTAGCCGGACGAGATGATCACGTCGTCGGAGCGGCCCTCGAACCAGAGGTAGCCGTCCTCGTCCTGGGCCACGCGGTCGCCGGTGCGCCAGGTGCCCTCGCCGCCGTCGAGGAAGAAGGTGGGGACGGTGGCGGGATCCGCGCACAGCTCGCCGTCCTCGATCCATAGCCGGAAGCCCGGCAGCGGCTTGCCCATCGAGCCCGGGCGCACGGGCGGGCCGATCGGCATGCCGGTCAGCGCGCCGGTCTCGGTCTGGCCGTAGCCGTCGTGGATCTCGAGCCCGGCCGCCTCGCGCCAGACCCGCACCACCTCCGGGTTGAGCGGCTCCCCGGCGGCGACCAGGTGGCGCAGCGAGCCGACCGGCCGCAGTTCGCTCCGCTTGGCCATCACGCGGTACTCGGTGGGGGCCATGCAGAGCACGTTCACCCGCTCGCGCTCCAGCACGGCGAGGCGTTCGTCGGGGTCGAAGCGGGCGTCGTGCAGCAGAGCGGTGGCGCCGCGCAGCCACGGGGCTATGAAGACGTTGCGCGCCGACTTCGACCAGCCGCTCGCGGCGGTGCACCAGCAGAGGTCGCCTTCGCGCGCGCCGAACCAGTGCTCGGCCTGCGTGCGCTGGCCGCCGAGGTAGCGCTGGCCGTGGCGGATCGCCTTCGGCTCGCCCGCCGTGCCGGAGGTGAACGTGATCACGGCCGGGTCGGTGGGGTGGAGGTCGGCGGCCGGCGCGGGCGCCGCGTCGAAGAGCGCCGCGTCCGGGATCGTGAGCACGGGGCCGTCGAAGCCGCTCGCCTCGACCGACTCGAGGTCGCGTGCGTCGGCGATCACGAGCCGCGGCGGCACGGCCTCGATCCGCTTGCGCAGGTCGTTCGGGCGCAGCTGCTCGGTGCAGGGCAGCGCGACCGCCCCGATCCGGAAGCACGCGACCATCGCCAGCACCCACTCCGGCCGGTTGCCCACCACCGTCATGACCACGTCGCCGCGGCCGACCCCGCGCGCCGCGAGCGTGCCGGCCAGCCGCGCCGCGCGGTCGCTCGCCTCGCCGAACGCGATCTCGCGCCGCGAGCCGTCGCGACCCAGCGCGATCAGCGCCGTGCGGTCCGCCGGGGCGGCGTCCACCACGTCGCGCGCGAAGTTCACCGAGGCTGCAGGGTCGCTGTCACCGCCCCCGATCGTACGCGGGCCTGCATGGGGTACAGCCGTTACAGAGTGCGCCATAACTTGTAACGTTTGGCTCTAGAAAGCCGTTTTCGGGTTTAGGGGCTAAAGCCGAGCGGTTATAAGGCCGAGTGAAAGTTCCGTTGCCACCGTCTGCTACGGTGCGACGCACGCCGAATCCGCAAGTCAGCGGAGCGGGGGAACCAAGTTGTTGGGGCGAGTCTTCCTGAGGGAAGAGGCGCGAGCTCTTTTAGCGCTAGCCCGTCAGCTAACCCCGCAGGCGACGAAAGAGAATGCCGACTCGCGTACACACAACGCTGCTCGCCGCCATGCTTGCGGCCCTCTGTCTCCTCGTGCCGGGGAGCGCCTTCGCCCAGTCCACGGGCGGGGCCCAGTACCAGCCCCCGGCCGGCAAGGCCAAGGTCCGCAACGGCAAGGCGATCGCCCCGGCCGACGCTCCGCCGGAGGTCAAGAAGGCGATCGCGGCGGCCAACCGGATCATCACCAAGCCGTACAAGTACGGCGGCGGCCACGCCAAGGTGGAGGACACCGGCTACGACTGCTCCGGCACCGTCTCGTACGCGCTGATCAAGGCGGGCCTGCTCAAGCCCTTCCCGCTCGACTCCGGCAGCTTCATGAGCTGGGGCGAGGCCGGCAAGGGCAAGTGGATCTCGGTCTACGCCCACGGCGGCCACGCCTACGCGGTGATCGCCGGCCTCAGGCTCGACACCGGATACCGCGACAAGTACGTCGCGAAGTGGGGCGGCGCCCCGGGTAGCGGCCCCCGCTGGGCCGGCCCGCGCAACCCCAGCGGCTTCACGGTCCGCCACCCCGCCGGGCTCTAGCCGCTCCGCGGCGAGGTCCAGTCGCTCCGCTCCGCGGCGCCACTGGCACATTTTGGCCCCTATAGGGGCTAAAACGTCACGATGGTCCGGCTGGCGGTTGCGACCCTGGTCCTCTCAGTGCTCGCCGTTGCCGTTCTCACAGGCGACGACGGAGACCGCCGCGCCCAGGCCCAGACCCGCGCCGCCTACACCCACCCGTGCGGCCGGACCGCGCCGCTGCGGGCCGTCGGGCGCGCGTCGCCCGACGACGCCACGCTCGGGCCGGCCAGGCTCGTCGCCTTCCGCCGCCTCTTCGAGAACGCGCGGGCGGAAGAGGTCTACTCCCCGGAGCCCGGCACCTACCTCCTGAAGGCGGCGCTCGTCTTCCCCGGCCGGCGCGACCTGACCATCGCCGTGCCGCGCAGCCATCAGGCCGTGCTGCGGCTCCAGTACAAGAGCAGCGGCAGCCGCGGCCACAGCTCGGTTCGGTTCCGAGCCTGTCGCGGGGATGCGAGGGGCACCGGCCACCCCGGCGGCCTCGTCTACACCGGTCCGTGGCCCGCCTGCGTGCCGCTCCACGTGAGCGTCGGCGGGCGCCGGTCGCAGCGTCACGTGCTGTCGCTGGGCGCGGGCCCGTGCCCGGTGCCCAAGTAGACTGACTCGCGAGTCGATCTTGTAGCCGAACGAGGAGCCAGATGGCCGTCGCCGACCCGTATCTGGAGAAGACCGACGAGCAGCGCGCGATCACCGAGATGGTGCGGCAGTTCGTTGACGAGCAGGTGATCCCGATCGCCGAGGAGCACGACCACGAGGACAAGTTCCCCGAGGCCGTGGTCGAGCAGATGAAGGAGCTCGGGCTCTTCGGAGTGACCATCCCCGAGGAGTACGGCGGGATGGAGCTCGACCTGACGACCTACGCGATGATCGTCGAGGAGCTCTCGCGCGGCTGGATCTCGATCTCCGGCATCGTCAACACCCACTTCATCGGCTCCTACCTGCTGATGAAGTTCGGCACCGACGACCAGAAGCAGCGCTTCCTGCCGCGCATGGCCACCGGCGAGATCCGCGCCGCGTTCAGCCTCAGCGAGCCGGGCCTCGGCTCCGACGTGCAGGCCATCTCCACCCGCGCCAAGCAGGACGGCGACCACTGGGTCATCAACGGCCAGAAGATGTGGGTCACGAACGGGCTGATGTCGGGCGTGGTCTTCCTGCTCGCCAAGTCGGATCCCGACGCCGACCCGCCCTACAAGGGCATGACCTGCTTCATCACCGAGAAGGAGCCGGGCACGTCCGAGAACACCGGCGACTACGCGGGCCTCACGATCCCGCCCAAGATCAAGAAGATGGGCTACAAGGGCGTCGAGTCGACCGAGCTCGTCTACGAGGACTACCGCTGCCCCGCCGAGAACATCCTCGGCGGCGAGGAGGGCCTCAACAAGGGGTTCGTCCAGATGATGGACGCGCTCGAGGTCGGCCGCGTGAACGTGGCGGCCCGCGGCGTGGGGATCGCCCAGCGCGCGCTGGAGCTCGGTCTGCGCTACTCGCAGGAGCGCAAGACGTTCGGCAAGGAGATCGCCAAGCACCAGGCGATCCAGTTCAAGCTCGCCGACATGGCCACGAAGGTCGAGGCCGCCCGGCTGCTCACGCTCAAGGCCGCGCGCATGAAGGACGCCGGCCAGCGCTCCGACCTCGAGGCCGGCATGGCCAAGCTGTTCGCCTCGGAGACCGGCAAGGAGGTCGTGGAGGACTCGTTCCGCATCCACGGCGGCTACGGCTACTCCAAGGAGTACGAGATCGAGCGCCTCTACCGCGACGCGCCGCTGCTCCTGATCGGCGAGGGCACGTCCGAGATCCAGCGCATGGTGATCGGCAAGAAGCTGCTCGAGCGGCACAAGATCTAGGCCGCCCACTGGCCCCGGAAGCCGAGGTCTTCGCCGCCGGAGGGGTCGTCCAGCGCGACGGCCTGATCCTGATCGTCCACCGGCCCAAGTACGACGACTGGACCCTGCCCAAGGGCAAGCTCGATCCCGGCGAGGGCTTCGAGGAGGCGGCGCTGCGCGAGGTCGAGGAGGAGACCGGCCTGCGCTGCGAGCTGGGCGAGGAGCTCGAGTCGACCACGTACGAGGACCGGCACGGCCGGCCCAAGCTGGTCCGGTACTGGGAGATGACGCCCGTCGGCGGCGAGTTCGAGCCGAACGACGAGGTCGACGAAGTGCGCTGGGTCACACCCGAGGAGGCCCGGGGCATGCTGAGCTACGAGCGTGACCGAGCCCTCGTCTAGGCGGAACCCGCCCCCCGAGGAGCTCTACGCCCGCAAGTGGCGGATCTGGGCGGTGGCGATGGTGGGCCTCTTCATGGCCCTCATCGACGTGACGATCGTGAACATCACGATCCCGACGCTCGAGCGCGAGCTGGACGCGCCGGTCGACACCGTCTCCTGGGTGCTGAACGCGTACAACATCGTCTTCGCGGTGGTGCTGGTGTCGATGGGGCGGCTGGCGGACCAGTTCGGCCGCAAGCGGTTCTTCCTGATCGGGCTCGGCATCTTCACGGCCGGCTCGCTGCTGTGCGGGATCGCCGGCTCGATCGAGCAGCTCATCGTCTTCCGCGCGATCCAGGGCCTCGGCGCGGGCGTGCTGGCGCCGCTCGCCCTCGCGCTCACCACCCTGATCTTCCCGCCCAAGCAGCGCGGCCTCGGCCTGGCGCTCCTGGCCGTCGTGGCGAACGCCGCCGCCACCATCGGCCCGCCGCTCGGCGGCCTCCTGCTCGAGGTGGCGAGCTGGCACTGGATCTTCCTCGTGAACGTGCCGATCGGCGTGTTCGGGATCGTGATGGCCGCGCGCGTGATGCCGGAGACCTACGACCTGTCCGCCAGCCGCCGCGTGGACCTCGCCGGGATGCTCCTGCTGGCCGGCGCGGTGCTGGCGCTCACCTACGGGCTGGTGGAGGCCAACGACGCCGGCTGGGGGTCGCCGGAGATCCTCGGCCTGTTCGCGGCGTTCGCGGTGCTCACGGTCGCGTTCGGCCTCTCGCAGCGCTACGGCCGCCATCCGATGCTCACCGTGGGCCTCGTGCGCAACCGGCAGTTCGTGGGGGCGAGCGTGGCGTTCGTGCTGTTCGGGATCGGCGTGATGGGCCAGCTCTTCATGGCGGTCCTGCTGCTGACGAACCTCTGGGGCTACACGGCGCTCGAGTCGGCGCTCGCGATCACCCCGGTCGCGGCGATGGGGCTGCTGGTGGCCCCGGTGGTCGGCCGCTTCGCCGACCGCGTGCCGCCGCGGCTGATCGGCATCCCGGCGCTGCTCGCGATGTCCGGCGGCCTGTTCTGGTTCGCCTCGGTGCCGACCGAGCGGCACTACGTCGAGATGCTCGGCCCGCTCATCCTCACGGGCGCGGCCATGGGCGCCGCCTTCCCGGCGATCAACGTCGCCGCGATGGGCTCGGTGCGCGGCAACGAGCTGGGGCTCGGCTCGGGCATCGTGAACATGTCGCGCCAGCTCGGGTTCGCGCTGGGCGTGGCCATCCTCGTGGCGGTGTTCGAGCGCCACGGCGCGCCGGGCTCGCCGCAGGAGGCCCGCGACGCGTTCGCGGAGGCGTTCCGGGTCGCGGGGCTGTTCGTGCTGCTCGCCGTGCCGTTCGCCCTGGCCATGCGCAGGCGCCCCGCGGACGCCGCCCCGGTACCCTCCGCCCCCGCATGAGCTCCACCGACACGCGCGTCCTCATCGAGCAGGCCATCCAGCGGTTCGGCGAAGAGGTTCCCGCGCTCAAGAACCTGAAGCTCGTGATCCGGCTCGAGCTGCGCGCTCGCGGCCACGACGCCCCGGTCTGGCGGGTGGAGGTGCCCGGGCCGAAGGTCGCGAAGGACCCGGCCGGCGACGCTCGCGTGGAGGTCTCGATCCCGCGCTCGCACTTCAACGAGCTGGTCAAGGACGGGCAGCTCAAGCACTGGGTCGAGGCCTACGACCACGGCCACGTGAACGTGGCGGGCGACTCGTCGGTCGTCAAGCTCGTGGGCGCCGTGATCCAGCGCCAGCTCGGCCGCGCCGGCTCGTCCGGCCTGCGCGGCGGCGGCGCCCGGCCCGACCGCGCCTAGAGCCGGTAGGCCACTCGCCCGGCCACGCCGAGCATGCGCAGGGGCGTGCGCTCGATCGCGCGCGCCACGATGCTGGTGCTCTCGCGACCCTCGGCCATCTGGCCCGGGCGGCTCGAGTCGACGGTCTCGGCGTCCCCACCGCGCGGCACGTAGTCGAAGCGGTACTCGGCCACCGGCTCGGCGCCCCACTGCTGCTTGAACTCGGCCAGGCCGGACCCGAGCTTGGCGGGGCCGAAGTCCAGCTCGGCGTGCCCGGACTCGGCGCCCCAGCACAGCGCGTGCCAGTAGAGGGCGTGGTTGGGGCGGCACTCGAGCGCCCGCTCGTCGCTGCCCGCGTAGAGCAGGTCGAGCGTGCCGCCGAACGAGTGCCAGAGCGAACCGGCAACGATCCGGCCCTCGTGCTCGGCCAGGTGCATCCGGAAGACGCCCTCGGGCAGCAGCTCGAACGCAGCCGCGATCTGGCGGTACGGCCGCGGCACCACGCGCCGGCGCCGCATCGTGCGCGCGTAGAGCATGTAGAAGGCCCGCACGTCGGCGAGGCTCGCGGCCTCGCGCACGGTCACCTCGCACTTCTCGGCCTTCTTCACGCTGCGGAACAGGTTGCTCGCGCTCTTCTTCCAGCCGCGGCGGATCTCGTCGGGGTCGCGGTCGAGCGACAGCACGAAGGTGGGGTTCTTCGGCCGCTCCACGAGCTCCGGCGCGATCTCGTCGAGCCCGCCCTGGCGCGAGTGGAGGGCCCAGACCTTGGCGCCGGTGGAGTCGGCGTGGCGGCAGGCGCCCTCGATCAGCGTGCGAAGGTCCTCGTCCGAGTCCGCCAGCGGTCCCGCCGGCGGGACGACCGGCAGCGAGCGCAGCCGGCGGCCGGTGAGCGGTCCGCGCGTGCACATCAGCGGGAGGGCGCCCACGAGCGTGCGGTCGGGAGCCTCGAGCGCGAGGTAGTCGGCGCGGTAGCCGTAGGCCGAGCGCAGTACCTCCGCCCACGCGCCCAGGTGGTAGGCACCGGCGCCGCGGTGGCGGCGCACGAACGAGTCCCAGCGCGCATCGCGCGTGGGATCGACCTCCACCAGCTTCGTACCGGTATCGCAGTCGGGTGTGGACATGGAAGTTCCGGCCTGGCGCACCGCTAACCTCGCCCGGCCTTGGATGCAGCGGAAACGCAGAGCGTGCGGCGTCCCGCGCACCCGATCGCCGCGCGCCCGAAGGCGCCCGACTCGGTTGAGCTGCTGCCGGCGGCGGACTCGATCCGCGCCGACTGGGACGCGCTGGCCGACGCCACGGGGGTGCCGCCGTTCCTGCGTCCCGGCTGGATCGAGCCGTGGCAGGAGGCGTTCGCCGAGGGCGAGCCCGGGTACCTCGTCGCGCGCCGCGACGGGCGGCTCACCGGGGTGCTGCCGGTCGTGTCGCAGCGCGGCACGCTCACGTCGCCGGCCAACTGGCACACGCCGCTGTTCGGCCCGGTGGTGGAGGACGAGCAGGCTGCCCGCGAGCTGGCGCAGGCGGTGCTGGCGCACGCCGGACGGCGAGCCGATCTCTGGTTCCTCGACCCCGAGGCGCCCGGCTTCCCGCAGCTCACGGCCGCGGCGGAGGGCGCCGGGTACGGCACGATCGCGCGCACGATCGCGCGATCGCCGTACATCGCGGTGGACGGGTCGTTCGACGAGTTCATGGCGGGGCTCGATCGCAAGTTCCGTAAGGAGGTCGGCCGTTTGTGGAGGAGGCTTGAGGAGCAGGGCGGAGGCGCCACCTTCGAGGACGGCTCCGAGAACCTCGACGAGCTGCTCACCGACGGCTTCCGGCTCGAGGGATCGGGCTGGAAGACCGAGCGGGGGAGCGCGATCGCGCAGTCGCCCGCGCGCGAGCGCTTCTACCGCCGCGTGGCGGAGTGGGCGGCGGCGCGCGGCTGGCTGCGGCTGGGGTTCCTGCACGTGGACGGGCAGCGGGTCGCGTTCGACTTCGGGCTCGAGGCCGGCGGGCGCTTCTACATCCCCAAGGGCGGCTTCGACGTGGAGTACCGCAAGCTCGGCCCCGGCCAGCTCCTCACGTACGCGGGCGTGAAGCGCGCCTTCGAGCTCGGCCTCGAGTCGTACGAGCTGCTGGGGCAGCAGGACGACTACAAGCGCCAGTGGACCCCGCACACGCGCGAGCGAGTGCGGCTCCAGCTCTTCCCGCGCCGGCCGGCCGGGAGCGCCACCTTCGTGGCCTGGCGCTACGGGCGGCCGCTCGTACGGAAGATCCGCGCGCGCGGGGAGGAGGAGAGCTGAACCGCCGCGCCCTCAGCGTGGGCCGCCGGCAGCGCGCGCTGCTCGCGCAGCTCGACGTGGCCCGCTCCACCGGCGTGGCCTACGCGCGCCTGCGCCGCCGCGAGGCGGCCGAGCTGCGCGCGCAGGGCCGCGAGCCGCGCGACTCGGTCTACCGCGAGATCTGGGAGGACGCCTGCCGCGAGGTGGGCGCGGAGTACGAGCAGCTCTCGGAGGAGTTCGCCGAGATGCGCCGCGACGGCGTCCGCACGCGCGTGAGGCGCCAGGGGACCGAGCTGGACGCCGAGGTCACGCTGGAGCTGGCCTCGCACAAGGGGCTCGTGCACCGATTCCTCACCGAGGCGGGGATCCCGGTGCCCGCGCACCGCGCGTTCCGCTACAGCGACCTCGACGCCGGGCTCGAGTTCCTGCGCGAGACCGGGGGCGCCTGCGTGGTCAAGCCCGGCAGCGGCTCGGGCGGCGGCTGGGGCCTGGCGGGCAACGTGCGCACCCCGGCCCAGCTCGCGCGCGCCGTGCTGAACGCCTCCCGCTACAGCGACGAGATCCTGATCGAGCGCCAGGTGGAGGGGGACCTCCACCGGATCCTCGTGCTCGACGGCGAGGTGATCGACGTCGTGCGGCGCCGCTCGCCCACCGTCGAGGGCGACGGCCGCTCCACCGTGGCGGAGCTGATCGCGGCCGAGAACCGCCGCCGGCTCGACGCCCGCGGCCAGGCCGGGCTGTGGCCGCTGCGCGTGGACCACGACTGCCTGTTCGCGCTCGAGGCCCGCGGCCAGCGCCTCGGCGCCGTCCCGCCGTCCGGTGAGGTCGTCACCGTGAAGCACGTGACGAACGAGAACCGCCTCGAGGACAACGAGACGGTGCGCTCCGATATCGGCCCCGGCATTCGCGAGGAATCGTGCAAGGCGGCGGAGCTCGTGGGGTTACGCTGTGCCGGACTGGACGTGATCGCGACCGGGATGGAGCGGTCGCTCGCGGATTCGGGCGGGGTTGTGCTCGAGGTGAACGGGGCCCCCGGGCTCAGCCACCACTACCACGTCGCCGACAGGACTCAAGCGACCCGCGTGGCCGTGCCGATATTGGAGAAGTTGCTCTCCAGACCCAAGGAACAGACCCTTACATGAAGATCTTCAACTTCGATCCCGCCGAACACGCCGACCGCTACGCCAGGGAAGGCTACGTCCACATCCCGAACGGAATCGACCCCGAGTTCCTCGCCCACCTGCAGGACTACACGGCCAAGCGCTTCCAGGAGAAGCAGGTCCAGGGCAAGGCGATCGGCGGTGCCAAGGAGCAGGCGCTCTTCGACTTCCCGGCCGAGACCGACTTCCCCGGCGAGCTGTTCGACTCGGTCGCGTCCGTGGCCGGCCTCAACCGCGACGGCATGACGCTGTCGGAGCGCCACATCAAGGCCTACGACTCCGACGCGCCCGAGTACCCGGTCGCGCACAAGGACCGCTTCGCCTCGCAGGTGTCGGTCGGCCTCTCGATCGACATCACCGAGGGCTCGTACCTCGTGCTCTACCCGCACACCGACGTGTCGGTCAACCCGTACAACGTGAGCCCGCAGCTGCTGGCCAGCCTCGAGCCGCACGAGCGTCCCGAGGTCGTCCTGAAGGACGCGCCGGAGATCCGGATCGAGGACAAGCCCGGCGACGTCGTGATGTTCCGCGGCTCGGCGATGTGGCACCTGCGCCGCTTCGCGTCGAACGTGACCAACCTCTACCTGAAGATGAACGACTTCAACTCGGACCCGCTCGGCGAGGATCCGCAGACCGAGCCGCGCGCGCAGCGCACGCTCGAGCTGCTGGCGTCGGCGAACGGGAGCCTTCCGAGCCTGAAGCCGATGCTCTCGCGCCGGCTCGACGTGGTGGCCCGGCAGACGAGCCGCGACGGCCAGGAGGTGCTCCAGGCGCACGTCTGGGAGCAGGAGCCGGTCGTGCTGAGCCAGGCTGAGTGGGACGTGCTCCACGCGATCGACGGCTCCCGCAGCGTGGCTGACCTCGGCGGCTCGTCCATCGAGGGCGCGATCCGCCGGCTGGCGCAGCGCGGCGTGATCGAGCTCGTCGGCTGAACCGAGTAGCTCTCATACCGGGTGACGGCGTCGGTCCTGAGGTGATCGGCGCCGCTCGCTCGGTGCTGGACGCCTCCGGGGCGGAGATCGAGTGGGTGGACGAGGTCGCGGAGGCGCGCGTCGCGCTGAAGGGGCCCACGTCGACCCCCGTGGCGGGGCACCGCTCGCTCAACATCGCGCTGCGCAAGCAGCTCGGGCTGCACACCAGCATCCGGCCCGTGCGGTTCGGCGGGGTGAACGTCGTCGTGGCCCGCATGAACGGCGAGGACCTCTACGCCGGGATCGAGTGGGAGCCCGGCTCCGCTCCGGGGGACGTCCCGCCCGACGCCGGCGCCTCGCTCAAGTTCATCTCCGAGGGCGAGGCCAGGCGCGCCATGCGCACGGCGTGCCGCTGGGCCACGGAGGCGGGCCGCTCGCGCGCCACGGTCGTGCACAAGGCCACCGTGATGCGGCAGACCGACGGCCTGTTCCTGCGCGTGGCCCGCGAGGAGGCCGAGGCCGCGGGCCTCGAGGTCGACGACATGCTCGTGGACACCGTCTGCGGCGAGCTCGCGCGCGACCACACGCGCTTCGACGTGCTGCTCGCGCCCGTGATGTACGGCGACCTGCTCTCTGATCTCGCCGCGGGTCTGGCCGGCGGCCCGGGCATCGGGCCGAACGCCAACCTGGGCGACGACTACGCGGTGTTCGAGACGGTGCACGGCTCCGCGCCGCGGCGCGCGGGGCAGAACGTGGCCAACCCGTTCGCCGCGATCCTCGCCGGCGCGATGCTGCTGCGCCACCTGGGCGAGGACGCCGCCGCGCTGAACGTGGAGGGGGCGGTGGCGGCGTGCGCCGAGCGCGGCGTGGTGACCTACGACCTGACCGCGGAGCGCGACCCGTCGAGCGCGGCCTCGACCTCCGAGGTCGCGGACGAGGTCGCCGGGCTGCTCGCCGGCTGAGCCCGGTTCGTCCGCCGCCTCAGCTTCACCGAGAAGCTGTGGATGGTCGGGCCGGGGTCGTCGAGGCGCCACATCGCGAAGCGCTGGCGGCGGCGCAGGCTGCGCAGCCACTCGCCGGCGCCGAGCTCGCCGCGCTGGCGGTACAGGAGCAGCGAGCGCACGTCCTCGATCGGGTGCCAGAGCGGCACGCCCACCTTGTAGGAGCGCAGCTCGGGCCCGGGGGTGCCCGTCACGCGGCTGTAGGCCAGCAGCGGGATGTCGAGGCCCGCCAGGCGCACCTGCTCGTTCGCCGCGGTCAGCCGGACGTTGCTCTCGATCAGCCTCAGCGTGCCGTCGCGCGAGTCGCGCTTGAACTCCACGTTCGCGATGCCGCGCATCCCGGCGCCCTGGAAGAAGCGCAGGCCCAGCTCCGCCACCTCCGGGTCCCAGGTGGTCATCTGGTAGCAGCCGAGGCCGAACTCCGGCGGGTACTGGCGCACCTTCTTCTTGGTGAAGTGGTAGAGCGGCTGCCCGTTCTCGTCGAGGTAGGAGTAGTAGGAGCAGAGCTGGTCGTCGCCGCCCGGCACGATCTCGGTCACGAGCATCGACACGCCCAGCTCGGCGGTGCGCTCGAACTCCCTGACCAGCTCCTCCGGCGAGTGCACGCGCACCGCCTTGGCCAGGATCCCGAAGTGGGCGGCGAACACGTGCGACTCGCGCGGCTTGAGCGCGCACGGGTAGTCGAAGCGTGTGGCGGCCGCCTCGGCCTGCGCGCGGGTCGAGACCGTCGTGGTGCGCGGGCACGGCACGCCGATCTCGGCGCAGAGCGCGTACGTGCGCTCCTTGTCGAGCATCGCGAGCAGCGCGTCGTCGTTGGCCTCGATCGGGCGGTAGCCCATCTCCACGAGCCGCTCGCGGCCGCGGGCCATCAGCTCCACGCTGTCGTCGTCGCAGGGGATGATCACCGCGCCGCGCGGGCCCTCGCGCTCGAGCCAGTCCATGTAGCGCGTCTGCACGCCCTGCTTGGAGCCGACCTCCACGAAGCGGTGGCAGTGGCGCGAGCGCTGCACCGGGTCCGTGGCGTCGCCGAGCGCCCAGACCTCCACCCCCGTGGGGGCGAGGCTCCGGGCGGCGGAGACGGCGATGGTCTCGCCGCCCAGCAGGACGGCGGGCGGGCGCTCTGCCAAGCGCCCTACGACTGCTCGGCCGGGGCGGGCTTGGCGTGGTGGCCGTTCGTGCCGTTGACCTTCGGCACGCCGGCGTCCTCCAGGGTCTGGTCGACCCAGGAGTTCGAGAACTCGCCGCGGGCGACGGCCGCGGTGTAGTCCGACTCGGCCGCCTTCTGGGCGGTCAGGCGGCGCACCATCTCGTCGGCGATGTCCTGCGGGACCACCACGACGCCGTTCGAGTCGCCCACGATCACGTCGCCGGGCTGCACCACGATGCCGCCGGCCGAGACCGGGAAGTTGATCTCGCCGGGGCCGCGGTGGAGCGGCCCGATCGGGGTCACGTCACGGGCGTAGACCGGGAAGTCGCCCAGCGCGCGGATGCCGGCGATGTCGCGCACCAGGCCGTCCACGAGAAAGCCGGCCACACCGCGGTGGCGTGCCTTGGTCGAGACGAGGTCGCCGAGCACGGCCGTGTTCTGCTGGCCGCTCGTGTCCACGACGATCACGTCCCCGGGGGCGGCGACGTCGAGCGCCTTGTGGACCATCAGGTTGTCGCCGGGGTAGCACTTGACGGTGGTGGCCGGGCCCAGCAGGCGCAGGTTCTCGTCGGTCAGGTTCTTGATGGCCGGCGTCATGGCGTACAGCCGGTTCATGAGGTCGGAGATCGCCGGCGTGTCGAATGCCCCCAGCGCCGCGATCGTCTCCTTGCGCGGGCGGTCGATCTTCTCCCGGATGCGGAACCCGGGACCTGGGTGCATCTCAGCGGACTTGGGCTTGCCGGCCATCGTCGTCTCCTCGGTGCGGGACCTCTCCCGAGGGTATTCGACGCCGACGCGTAAGCCCTTTAGGCCGCGCCTCGTCCGGCCGGGGCCGAGAGGACCGCTACGGCACCGTCCCGATCTTCACGTGGTCGTACTGAACGTTCCAGTTGCTCGCGTTGATGCTGTTGTAGATCCCGAGCCGGAACAGGATCGCGTCGCCCGACGGGTCCACGATCATCGTCGGGCGGGTCTGCTTCTGCATGACCTTCACGCCGTCGATCCACATCTCCTGGAAGCCCGTCGTGGCGCTGGTGCTCCACTTGGCGTGGAACACCACGCGGTGCCAGTCGCCCTTCGTGAAGGTCCCGAGCAGGTGGACGGTGTCGGTCACGTCCATCGTGCACCCGCCGTTCGGGTCCGTGATCGTGCCGCCGCGGATGTTCTGGCGCAGCTCGAACTTCGTGGAGTCCGTGCTCGGCCAGACGACCATCCCGCCGCCGTAGCAGCCGGCGTCCCGCGGCTTGGTCTGCATGATGTTGGGCCGGCGCGGGTGTGGCTGGTTCGGCACCGTGACGGTGGACGGGATCCTCACGCTCCACTCGTACACCCACTCGCTGCCCTCGCCGCCCGCGCACTTGATGGGCGCGGACTCGCTGTGGCACTGGATCTCGGAGCGAGTGCTGGTGGTCGTGAGCCCCGACTCGGCGATCTTCGTGCCGTCCACGGCCGAGAAGCCCGACGGCGTGACCTGGTTGAAGTAGCCGCCGTTGCCGTCGATCAGCTTGCCGCTGTTCCAGGCGCCGGTCTGCTGGGTCTGCGGGAACGTCGCTCCCTCGAACGAGTCCTGGAAGGTCACGGTGTAAGCGGGCGGGCCGCCGGCCGCCACCGTGAACGTCTGGGTGGACGGCGACGCGTCCACGTTGGTCGCCGGGTCCTTCGCGCGCACCGTGAACGTGTAGGCGCCGTCGGCGAGGCCCGTGTAGCTCTTGGTCGTCCCGGGGCACGTGGCGTAGCTGGCCGCCGGCGAGCCGGTGAGGTCCAGCTTGCACTCGAACGAGGCCGTGCCGTCCGGCGAGCTGAAGCCGAACGTGGCGGTGTTGGTCGCGATCGTGCCGCTCGGGCCCGAGGTGATGTTCGTGTCCGGCGCCGTGGTGTCGACGGTGAACGAGCGCGTGGCCGGGCTCGTGTCGGTCACGCCGCCGACCGTCGCCTTCACGTTGAGGACGTAGTCCCCCTGCGCGAGCGAGCTGTAGCCCTGCGTGCTCGAGCACGAGGTCCAGCTGCCCTGCGTGGCGCCCACGTCGAGCCGGCACTCGAAGGTGCCCCCCGACGGCGTCGAGCTGAACGTGAAGCTCGGGCTCGCGTTGTTGGT
>DASVVS010000166.1:0-17993 GCA_036386455.1 Thermoleophilaceae bacterium | reverse complement strand
CGGCGTGGTCACGTCCGCCTGCTGGACGGCGTAGGTGGAGCCGGTCGCGCCCGAGATGTCGGCGCAGCTCGCGCCGGAGGCGTCGCAGCGGCGCCACTGGTAGGTGTAGGTGATCGGCGCGGTGCCGGTCCAGGTGCCGTTGGTCGCCGTGAGGGTCTGACCGTGCTGCGGAGTCCCGCTGATCGTCGGCAGCGCGGTGTTGACCGGCGCCGTGGCTTGCACGGAAGAGGTCTGGCCGCTCGTCGCCGGCGTCATGCCCGCCGAGTTGCTGGCAAAGACCACCACGCGGATCGTCGAGGCGGGCGTGGTCACGTCCGCCTGCTGGACCGCGTAGGTCTGGCTGGTCGCGCCGGCGATGCTCGAGCAGTTGGCGCCGGAGGCGTCGCAGCGCTGCCACTGGTAGCTGTAGGTGATCGGCGTGGTCCCGGTCCAGCTGCCGTTCGTCGTCGTCAGCGTCTGGCCGTGCTGCGGCGTGCCGCTGATCGTCGGGAGGGCGGTGTTGACCGGAGCGGTCGCGGCGACCGAGGAGGTCTGGGCACTCGTGGCCGCGGCGTTGCCCGCCGCGTTGGTCGCGGTCACGACGACCCGGACGGTCCCGCCCACGTCGGCCTGCTGGGCCGTGTAGGTCTGGCTCGTCGCGCCGGAGATGTCGGCGCAGCTGGCGCCGGCCGAGTCGCAGCGGCGCCACTGGTAGCTGTAGGAGATCGGGGTCGTGCCGGTCCAGGTGCCGTTCGTCGCCGTAAGGGTCTGCCCGTGCTGCGGCGTGCCGCTGATGGTGGGCAGAGCGGTGTTCGCCGGCGGCATCGCGGTCACCGAGGAGGTCTGGTTGCTGGTGGCCGAGGCGTTGCCCGCCGAGTTCGTCGCCGTGACGACCACGCGCACCGTGCCGCCGACGTCGGCCTGCTGGGCCACGTAGGTCGAGCTCGTGGCGCCGGAGATGTTCACGCAGTTCGCGCCGGCCGAATCGCAGCGGCGCCACTGGTGGCTGTAGGTCAGCGGCGTGGTGCCGGTCCAGGTGCCGTTGGAAGCCGTGAGCGTCTGGCCGTGCTGCGGCGTGCCGGAGATGGTGGGCAGCGCGGTGTTGGCCGGAGCGACGGCCGTGACCGAGGCGGTCTGGCCGCTGGTGGCGCTCGCGCTGCCGGCGACGTTGCTCGCGGTCACCACGACGCGGATCGTGGAGGCCGGCGTGGTCACGTCGGCCGCCTGCACCGCGTAGGTCGAGCCGGTCGCGCCGGAGATGTTCACGCAGTTCGCGCCCGCGCTGTCGCAGCGGCGCCACTGGTAGGCGTAGGTGATCGGCGTGGTGCCGGTCCAGGTCCCGGTCGTGGCGCTCAGCGTCTGGCCCTGCTGCGGCGTGCCGCTGATCGTGGGCAGCGCGGTGTTGGCCGGCGCCACGCCGGTCACGCCGGCGGTCTGGCTGCTGGTGGCGGAAGCGCTGCCCGCGGGGTTCGTCGCGGTCACGACCACGCGGATCGTGGAGGCCGGCGAGGTGGCGTCGGCCGCCTGGACCACGTAGGTCTGGCTCGTCGCGCCGGAGATGCTCACGCAGTTCGCGCCCGCGCTGTCGCAGCGGCGCCACTGGTAGGCGTAGGTGATCGGAGTCGACCCGGTCCAGGTGCCGTTGGTCGCGGTCAGGGTCTGCCCGTGCTGCGGCGTGCCGCTGATCGCCGGGGCCGCGGTGTTGCTCAGCGCGACCGCCGTGATGGCGGCGGTCTGGTTGCTCGTGCTCGAGGCGCTGCCGCCGGAGTTCGTGGCGGTCACGACCACGCGGACCGTGCTGCCCACGTCGGCGGAGCCGAGGACGTAGGTCGAGCTCGTGGCGCCGGAGATGTTCACGCAGTTCGCGCCGGCCGAGTCGCAGCGGCGCCACTGGTAGGCGTAGGTGAACGGCGCGGTGCCGCTCCAGGTGCCGTTGGTGGCGGTCAGGGTCTGGCCGTCCTGGGTGGTGCCGGAGATCGTGGGCGCGGCCGTGTTGGCCGGCGGCACGCCGGTGGCCACGGCGGAGGCGTTCGAGGTGGCGCTGGCCGTCCCGACGACGTTCGTCGCGGTCACGACCACGCGGAAGGTCGAGCCCGTGTCGCTGCCCAGCACCGTGTAGGTGGTGCCGGTCGCGCCGGCGATGTTCACGCAGCTGGCGCCCGAGCTGTTGCAGCGCTGCCACTGGCGGGTGTAGGTGATCGGGGCCGTGCCGCTCCAGGTGCCGTCGTTCGCGGTCAGCGTCTGGCCGGTATGCACGGTGCCCGAGATCGACGGGAGCGCCGTGTTGGCCGGCGCGGTCGCCTGCGTGTCGGTGACGAGCGTGAGCAGGCCGGGAAGGAAGAGGTCGAGGCCGCTGTTGAAGGTGACGGTCGCGCTCGTCGCGTTGTTCGCCACGCGCCCGTCGACGTCGATCGTGCCGGCGTCGAAGCCGAGGTTGTTCGTGTAGCTCGGGTTGCGCGTGGTGACCAGCGTGCCGAGGCTCGTGATCGAGGCGTTGTAGGGGTTCGTCGCCGGGCGCGAGCCGCCGCCGACCGCCGTGCCGTCGACCTGGAGCGACTCGGTCGTCGCGTGCGGGATCTCGCCCTCGTAGCCGACCATGCCGAGGTCGGCCGCGACCGTGCCGGAGGCCGGAGCCGAGAAGCCGTTGAGGGTCGCGGTGGCCGCCGCGCCGGCGCCGCCGCTGCCGATCGAGTCGAAGCCGTCGTACAGGCCGACCCACTTGACCGGGTTGCCGGCGACGCTGTAGGCGACGGCCAGGGCCCAGCCGCCGTAGCGGTCCATGCCGGTGCCGGCCTGGACGTTCGCGACCGTGTAGGTGCCCGACCCGGCGCCCTGGACCAGGGTGGTCACGTCGGCGATGCCCTGGTAGCGGGTCGTGCGCAACGCGTCGGTGTCGACGGTCGTCGCGGTCAGCGTGGAGTAGGTGAGCGCCCCCGGCGCCTTGAAGAGGACGTGGTCCAGGTCGGTGGGAGTCGGAGCGGCCACGCCGCTCGTGCCCGCCGTCGTGTCGGCGCCCCAGTACAGCCCGGCGTAGAGGACCGTGGCGCCCGCGGGCAGCGTCAGGTCGGCCGTGCTCGAGTTGAAGGTCGTGATGTCGAGATCGGTGTCGATCTGCTCCATGTCCCACGCGGCGTTGTCCAGGTCGCCGCTGCCCGAGCGCGCCTCGGGACAGGTGTTGCCCCCGTGCTTGTCGCTCGTGATGCAGGACAGGATCGAGTTGGCGGCGATCCGTACGTCGCCGCGGGCGACCTGTCCGAAGCGCTGTGAGAAGGCGCGCTCAGCCGAGGCCGCAGGCGCCATGAGAGCGGCGGCGAGCATCGCGGCGGCGAGCGCCAGAAGCGTGAGCCGCATGGCGTGGAGCCGTCGTCGCGATGTTCTTGGAGCGAGGTACATCTGGGGTCAGTGCCCCAAACCGGGGATACCGGCGGGGCCTGACCCTTATCGACGCACCCCCGCGAACCTTGATCGCCGGTAAAACGGAGTAGACGGCGGGTTTCCTACTCGGAGTCTGAGCGCGCGGCAGCCAGGCCGAGCACGACCACGAGCGCGACCGCCGCGGCGGCGCCGACCTTGGCGCGGTTCTGGGCGATCTTGCGCTTCGCGACCCGCGAGGCGATCTGCCAGACGACCCAGCCCAGCACGGTGTAGCCCTTCGAGCTCATGTGTCCTCCTGTACCCGGTTGCGAATCCCGTACGCCATGCGCGACTGGAGGCTCCACAGCTCGATGAAGCCGGGGCTCGCCTGCTGCGAGAACAGCCCGCCGGACTCGCCGAAGCCGGCCAGGGCCGCGTCGTAGAGCGCGTTCGGCGAGCGCCGCGCGACGGCCGCGGCGCTGCCCTTGAAGAGCTTGAGCGTGATCGTGCCCGTCACCTGCTCGTTCACGCGGTCCATGAACGCGTTGAGGTCGCCCAGCAGCGGCTCGTGCCAGAGCCCGGCGTAGACCAGGAACGCCCACTGGTGGTCGAGCTGCGGCTTGAACTGGTTCTGGTGGATCGTCCCGACGAGCTTCTCGAGCTCCTTGTGCGCGGTCAGGATCAGCGTGGCCGCAGGGACCTCGTAGATGTCGCGCACCTTCAGGCCGACGATCCGGTCCTCGATGTGGTCCACGATGCCCACGCCGTGGCGCGCGCCGATCTCGCCCGCGCGCTCGAGCAGCTCCACCAGGCCGAGTCGCTCGCCGCCGATCCCGACCGGCACGCCGCGCTCGAACTCGACCTCCACCAGCTCGGGCTCGTCGGGCGCGTCCTGCGGCAGCGTGACGAGGTCGAACACGTCGTCGCGCGGCGGCTCGTCCAGGTCCTCGATCGGGCCGCCCTCGGACGAGCGGCCCCACAGGTTGTCGTCGATCGAGTACGGCGGCGCCTCGGTGCCGCCCTTGACGGGGATGCCGTGCTCGCGCGCGTATGCGATCTCCTCCTCGCGGCCCATCTGCCAGCCGCGCACGGGCGCGATCACCTTGAGGTCGGGCGCCAGCGTGGCGATCGTCGCCTCGATCCGCACCTGGTCGTTGCCCTTGCCGGTGCAGCCGTGGGCGATCGTGTCGCAGCCGGTCTCGCGCGCCTTCTCGACCGCCAGGCGCGCGATCAGCGGGCGGCCCAGCGCCGTGAAGAGCGGGTAGCCGCCGCCGTAGAGGGCGTTGGCCTTGATCGCCGGCAGCACGTACTCGGCGGCGAACTCCTCGCGCGCGTCGACCAGCAGGCAGTCCTTCGCGCCCAGGTCGAGCGCCTTGCCGCGCACCACGTCCCAGTCCTCGTCGGGCTGGCCCAGGTTCACGGTGAGCGCGACCACCTCGGCCGCGTACTCGTCCTGGATCCACTTGAGCATCACGCTCGTGTCGAGGCCGCCGGAGTAGAGCAGCAGCACGCGGCCCACGTCGTCGGGCTCGGCCTCGTAGGAGGCGGTCTTGATCAGGGTGTGGCGCGGCTCGCTCAAGCGAGCCCGAACCTATCAGCGCGCGGGCGCTAGGCGGGTGCGCAGGGGCCCGAGGACCCGCGGCGCGAACAGCGACAGGCCCAGGAAGGCGGCCAGCGGGAGCGACCAGGCGAGGTAGACGGCGTTCATCAGGTCCGGCGCCGGGGCGAGCTCGGAGGTGAGCATCATGACGCCCGCGGTCACCAGCGTGAGCAGGGGAAAGCGGCGCGTTCGCGCGATCTCGGCGGCCGCCAGCGCCGTGTAGAACGGCGCGTGGTGGTAGCTGATCGTCATCGGGTCGAGCACGCAGCGCAGCAGCATCACGAGCGCGAACAGCCCCAGGGCGTCGGCCGTGTCGAAGGCGCGGCGGCGCAGCCAGAACACGATCGAGATGCCGAACACGACGATCGATGTGAGGGGCTGCGAGACCTCGGTCATCCAGGTGGGGATCGAGTAGACCTCCACCTCGCCGCCGGTCAGCCCGGCCGAGCGGTTCACGACCTCGCCGAACGGCCACCACAGGCTCGACGGGGTCACGCCCACGCCGGCGGCGCCGTTCGCGCGGTTCTGGTCGAGGAAGCGGTCGAGGTCGCCGATCGCCATCGGCGCCATCGCGATGAGGGCGACGGCTCCGGTGGCGGCCACCAGGCGCCCGCGGCGCTCGGGCGCGGCCACGAGCAGCGGGATCACCGCCAGGATCGCCCACTGCTTGGTGGCGATCGCCGCGCCGACCATCGCGGCGCCGGCCAGGCCATGGCGGCGCGCGGCGAGGATCCCGCCGACGGCGAGCGCGCTGGCCAGCGCATCCTCGGGGTGCCCCCAGAAGAGCGACTTGAAGGTGGTGGGACCGGCGAGCACGAGGCCGATCACGAGCAGGCGCTGTGCCCACGGCCGCTCGCCCTCGACCATCCGCGCGAGCGCGAACGCCAGGGCGGCGAGCGGGAGCAGGCAGGCGAGGCTGCCGAGGCGATACTCGAGCAGCATCCCGCCGCCGAAGAGGCCCGCGAGCGCGACGAACGGCGCACGCAGGAGCAGCGAGACGGGGCCCATGATCGGCTGCCTGGCGGCGGCCTCGCCGAAGTCGAGCCGGGCGAGCGCCTCGACCGACTCGCCGGCCGAGTTGGTGCCGATCCAGGACGGGTTCGAGTAGTCGACGCCCAGCGGCGTGCCGGCGCAGATCAGCGCTGAGACGACGAGGAGGCCGAGGGCCGCCCCTGCTGCCTGGAGGCGGGACACACTGCGGCTATCGGTGGCGCGCGGGGGCTTCTTTAGCGGTCAACGAGCCGCTCGATCCGCGCGAGCGCCTCGCCGATCTCCGCGTCGCTCACCGTGAGCGGCGGCAGCAGCCGGACCGTGTCGGGGCCGGTCGCGTTGAGCACGAGGTGCTCGTCGAGCAGCGCGCGGCGGACCAGATCCGGCCCGTCGTCGTGCGCGAAGGCGAGCATCAGGCCGCGGCCTCGCACGTCCAGGCCGAGCCGCTCCAGGCCGCCCGCCAGCACGCCTCCCTTGCGCTCGACCTCGGAGAGGAAGCCGCTGCCGTCCACCACGTCGAGCACCGCGTGGGCGGCGGCGCACGGCACCGGGCCGCCCGCGAACGTGGAGCCGTGGTCGCCCGCCTCGAGCACGTCGGCGTACTCGGGCGAGGTCACGCACGCGCCGATCGGCAGGCCGCCGCCGAGCCCCTTGGCGAGCGTCATCACGTCCGGCTTCACGCCGCACTGCTCGTAGGCCCAGAGCGTGCCGGTCCGCCCCATTCCGCACTGCACCTCGTCGAAGATCAGCAGCGCGCCGTGGCGGTCGCACAGCTCGCGCGCCTCCGCCAGCACCTCGCGCGGGATCGGGTGGATGCCCGACTCGCCCTGGATCGGCTCGATCAGGACCGCTGCCGTCGAGCCGGTCACGGCGCCGTCGAGCGAGGCGCCGCGCGGCACCGTGCGAAAGCCCGGCACGAGCGGCGCGAACGGCTCCTGCTTGGCCTCCTGCGGCGTGGCCGAGAGCGCGCCCATCGTGCGCCCGTGGAAACCGCCCTCGACCACCACGATCTCGCCGCCGCGGCGGCGCTTGCGGGCGAGCTTGATCGCGCACTCGTTGGCCTCGGCTCCGCTGTTGGCGAAGAAGACCTTGCCGCCCAGGGAGTGCTCCGACAGGCGCCGCGCCAGGCGGATCCCCGGCGCCGTGTAGAAGAGGTTGCCCACGTGCATCAGCGTCTCGGCCTGCGCCGTGACGGCCTGCACGAGGTCCGGATGGCAGTGCCCGATCTGCGCGACCGAGATGCCGGTGAGGAAGTCGAGGTACTCGGTGCCGCGGCTGTCCCAGAGGCGCGTGCCCTCGCCGCGCACGAACTCGACCGGCTGGCGGGCATAGGTGCCCATCACGTGGTCGCGCTCCATGTGCTGGAGGTCGGCGAGGCTCACGGGAAGATCTTCGTGCCGATGCCGGCGTCGGTGAACAGCTCGATCAGCAGCGAGTGCGGCTGGCGCCCGTCGATGATGTGCGCGGCGCTCACGCCGTTCGAGACCGCGTGCACGCAGGCGGTGAGCTTGGGCCTCATCCCGCCGGTCACGCCGTCGAGCTTCGCGACGACCTCGGAGGCGGTCGCCTGGCTGATGCGCGTGGCCGGGTCGGCCGGGTCCTCCAGCCATGCGCGCACGTCGGTGAGGAAGATGACCTTCTCGGCGCCCATCGCCTCGGCCACCGCGGCGGCGGCCTCGTCGGCGTTCACGTTGTAGGACTGGCCGTTCTCGTCCGCGCCGACCGACGCGATCACCGGGATGTAGTCCTGCGCGATGTGGTTGATCACGTCCACGTCCACATGCGCGATCCGGCCGACCAGGCCGATGTCGCGCTCGTCGGTCGCGAGCAGCTTCTCGACCCTGAACAGGAGGCCGTCGTCGCCGCACAGGCCGACCGCCGGCTGGCCGCCGCGGTTGAGCCGGAGCACGATGTCCTTGTTCTGCTTTCCGACCAGGACCATCTTCGCGATCTCGACCGTGTCGGCGTCGGAGACGCGCAGCCCGTCCACGAACTCCACCTCCATGCCGAGCCGCCTCATGTAGGCGGTGATGTCCGGGCCGCCGCCGTGCACCACGATCGGGTTCATCCCGACGTACTTGAGGAGCACCACGTCGCGCGCGAACTCCTCGCGCAGGTCCGGGTCGGTCATCGCGGCGCCGCCGTACTTGATGACGATCGTCTTCTCGTGGAACTCCCGGATGTAGGGGAGCGCCTCGAGGAGGGTGGAGATGTCGGGCATGCCGCGGCTCACGTCGTGTACTCCGCGTTGATCCGGACGTACTCGTGCCCGAGGTCGCTGAAGAAGACCTCGGTCTCGCCGCCCTCGCCCGGGAGCGTGAGCGTGTACTCGACCTCCGGCGCCCTCACGGCCTCCTCGAGCGCGCGCCACTCGTCGCCGCCGGCGTCGAGCGCCGGCAGGTTGCCCGACACGACCGCTCGGCCCTCGATCTCCAGGTCCACGAAGAACGGGGTCCCGTCGCCGGCCGTCGAGTACGCCATGCCGGCGGCCTGCAGGATGCGGCCGAAGTTGGGGTCGGCGCCGTGCAGCGCGGTCTTCACGAGCGGCGAGTTGGCTATCGCCCGCGCCACCGGCTCGACGGCCTCCGTCGCCCCGCGCACGACGATCCGGCCGATGCGCTCGGAGCCCTCGCCGTCGGCGACGATCTCCACCGCAAGCTGCCGCATCAGCGCGTCCATCGCCTCGCCGAGCGCGAGCTCGTCCGGGGTCTCGGGCTCGATCGCCACGCCCGAGGCGCCGCTCGCCAGCACGAAGACGGTGTCGCTCGTGGAGAGCTGGCCGTCGACCGAGATGCGGTCGAACGAGCGCTTCACGCACACGCCCGTCAGGAGGTCGAGCGTCTCGGGGTCCACGCGGGCGTCGGTCTGCACGAAGCAGAACATGGTGGCGAAACGCGGCGAGATCATGCCGGCCCCCTTGGCCTGGCCGGCGAGCCGCACCGTGCCGCCGCTCGGCAGGCTCACCTCCACGCACGCGCGCTTGGGCGACGCGTCGGTGGTCATGATCGCCTCGGCCAGGCCGGCGGAGCCGGGACCGAGGCTCGCCGCCGCCTGGCGGATTCCGTCCAGCAGCGTGTCGCGCGGCAGCTCGGCGCCGATCACGCCGGTCGAGGCCACGCCCACCCGGTCGGGCTCCACGCCGATCAGCTCGGCCGCGAGCGCCTGCGCGGCCCGCGCGGTCTCGAGCCCGCGCTCGCCGTCGCCGGTGTTCGAGCCGCCGGAGTTGGCCACCACCGCGCGCAGCCGGTCGAGCGCGGCCTCCTGCGACACCGACACGGGCGCGCCCACGCGCGCGTTGGTGGTGAAGCGGGCGGCCGACGTGGTGGCGTCCTCGTCCGAGACGAGCAGGCCCACGTCGAGCCCCCTCGCCTTGAGGCCGGAGTGCACGCCCGCGGCGCGGAAGCCGGCCGGCAGCGCCTCCGGCTCGATTTCGCGCACGTGCGCGGGCCGGTCGACCCAGCGGGAGCGGAAGAACGTGTCCGCGGGCGCCGCTCCGCTCACCTCAGCCCCTCCTCCTCGGGCAGGCCCAGCATCAGGTTCAGGTCCTGGATCGCCTGCCCGGCCGCGCCCTTCCAGAGGTTGTCGATCGCGGCGAACACCAGCACCCGGCCCGTCGCCGGCTCCACCGTCGCGTGCACGCGGCAGTAGTTCGTGCCGACCACGTCGCGCGTGCCCGGCGGCGAGTCGGCGAGCTCCACGAACCGCTCCTCCCCGTACGCGGCCCTGAACAGCTCGCGCAGCTCCGGGCCGTCCAGCTCGCGCGCGGGGGTCACGTAGCAGCTGGCCATCAGCCCCTGGTCGATCGGCAGCAGGTGCGGCGTGAACGTGATCCGCCCGCCGACCTCCTGCTCGAGCTCGGCGCGGTGGCGGTGGCCCTCGACCTTGTACGGGTTCACGTTCTCGTCGACCGACACGAAGTGGGTCGTCTCGTTGGCCTCGCGGCCGGCGCCGGAGACGCCGGACTTGGCGTCCACGACGGCGTCGTCGATCAGGCCCCGCAGCGGAGCCAGGGCGAGGACCGCGGCGGTCGGATAGCAGCCGGGGGCGGCCACCAGGTCGGCGCCGCGGATCTCCTCGCGGTGCAGCTCGGTGAGCCCGTACACCGCCTCGTCGAGCAGCGCCGGCGCCTCGTGCGGCTGGTAGTAGCGCTCGTAGCTCTCCCGGTCCAGGCGGAAGTCCGCCGACAGGTCCACGACCTTCAGGCCGCGGTCGCGCAGCGCCTGCACCACCGGCGCGGCGGCGCCGTGCGGGTAGCCGACGATCGCGGCGTCGGAGCGCTCGGCGACCGAGTCCGCGTCGAAGGCCTCCAGCTCGAGGCCCACCCGGTAGCGCGGGTAGAGCGCGTCGAGCCGCCGGCCGGCGTCCGAGCGCGCGGTCACGGCGCTCAGCTCGAGCGACGGGTGGCGGTTCACCAGGTACGCGCCGAGCGCCCCGGCGAAGCCGGACGCCCCCACGACCGCGACGCGGTGGCGCTCCTCAGGCACGGAGCCTCCCCTCGAGCTTCGCCAGCTCGGCCTCGATGGCGGCGCGCCGCTCGGCCACCTCGTCGTCGGTGAGCGTGCGGTCCGGTGCGCGGAACTCGAGCCGGAGGGCGAGCGACTTGAGACCGGCCTCCACCTGCTTGCCCCGGTAGACGTCGAAGACGTGAACGCTCGCCAGGAGATCTCCGGCGCCAGAGCGCACGGCGTCCTCCACGTGGCCGGCGGGAACGCTGTCCGGAACCACCACCGCGAGGTCGAGGAGCACGGCCGGGAAGGTCGTCACGTCCGAGTAGTAGGCGGGGCCCGGCGCCAGCGCGGCGAGCGCACCCGCGTCGATCTCGAAGCCGGCCACGGTGGCGTCGAGATCCCACTCGCGCGCGACCGACGGGTGGATCTCGCCGACCCAGCCCAGCTCGTGCTCCCCGGCGAACACGCGCGCGGAGCGGCCGGGGTGCAGGTACGCGGGGCCGCCCGGCTCCGCGCGCCACTCGACCCGTGCGACGCCCAGCAGCGCCTCCAGCAGCGCTCGTGCGGAGTGGAAGTCGGCCGGCTGGCCGGGCGTGCGCCACGAGGCGGGCCGCGCCGCCGTGAGCAGCGCGGCGAGGTGGTGACCCTCCGCGGCCGGCAGCGCGCCGCGCGGCGACCCCTCCGGCACGGGGATGTCGGCGCCCGGCGGGAAGTAGACGTGTGCCGACTCGAACAGCGCCACCCCGCCGCGACCGTGGGCGACGTTGTGCCGCGCCGCGTCGAGCAGGCCCGGCAGCAGCAGCGGGCGCAGCACCGACAGGTCCTCCGACAGCGGGTTCTGGACCCTCAGCGGCTCCGGCTCGCCGAGTCGCAGCTTCGCCAGGATCGCCGGCGAGGTGAACGAGTACGAGACGGTCTCGTACAGGCCGCGGTCGCGCAGCGCGTCCTCCAGCCGGCGCCGCAGCTGCTGCTCGGGGGTCAGCCGGCCCACGGCGGACTCGCGCGCGGGGAGCGTGGTCGGCAGCCTGTCGAGCCCGTGGACGCGCGCGACCTCCTCGATCAGGTCGACCTCGCGCTGCACGTCGGAGTCGCGCCACGGCGGCACGGTCACGGAGACGGTCGCGCCGCCGTCGCCCCCGCGCGGCGCGAAGCCGAGCCGGCCGAGGATCGCCGCCACCTCGTCCTCGGGCACGCGCTCGCCGAGCAGGCGCTCGAGGCGCTCCACGCGCAGCGTCAGCCGGCGCGGCTCGGCCGGGCGCGGGTACACGTCGATCGTGCCGGGCACCAGCCGCGCCCCGCACAGCGCGACCATGAGCTGCGCCGCGAGCCGCTGCGCCGCCATCGCCAGCTCCGGGTGCAGCTGCTTCTCGAACCGCGCCGACGCCTCGGTGCGCAGGCCGAGCTCCTTCGAGGTGCGCATGATGTTCGGGCCGACCCAGGTGGCCGCCTCCATCAGCACGCGCGTGGTGGGCCGCTCGGCGTCCGGCGCGGAGACCTCCGAGATCTGGCCGCCCATCACGCCCGCGATGCCGCTCGGCCCCTCGGCGTCGCAGACGAGCGCCACGTCCGGGCCGAAGCGCCGCTCCACGCCGTCGAGCGTGGTCATCGTCTCGCCGTCGCGCGCACGCCGCACGACGATCCGCGCGCCGCGCACGCGGTCGAGGTCGAACGCGTGCAGCGGCTGCCCGCAGAGCAGCATCACGTAGTTGGTGATGTCCACGACGTTCGAGATCGGGCGCTGCCCGGCCGCCATCAGCCGCTGCTTGAGCCAGAGCGGCGAGGGCCCGATCCGCACGTCCTCGAACACGCGCGCGGTGAAGCGCAGGCAGATCTCGGGGTCGGCGATCTCCACGGAGGCGTGGTCGGCGGCCGAGTCCGAGCCGGACGCCGCGGCGTCCGCCGCGGACGGATCCTCGGCCAGCGGCGCGCCGGTGACGGCGTGAACGTCGCGCGCGACCCCGTACACGGACATCGCGTCCGGCCGGTTCGGGGTGATCTCGATCTCGATCGCCTCGTCCGCGATCGGCAGGTGGTCGGCGAGCGCGGCGCCGGGCGGCAGGTCGCCGTCGAGCACCATGATCCCCGCGTGGTCCTCGCCGATGCCGACCTCGTCCTCGGCCAGGATCATCCCGCTCGACCTGACGCCGCGCAGCTTGGCCTCGCCGAGCTCCGTGCCGTCGGGCATGACCGCGCCGGGCAGCGCCACCGCCACGATCTGGCCGGAGGCGACGTTGGGCGCGCCGCAGACGATCGTCCGCGCCTCGCCGCTGCCGTCGTCGACCGTGCACACGCTGAGCCGGTCGGCGTCCGGATGCCGCTCGGCCTCGAGCACGCGGCCGACCACGAACGCGGCCGGGTCGCCCACGCCGGTGCGGTGCAGGCGCTCGAGCTTGACGCCGGCCATCGTGAGCGCGTCCGCGATCTCCGCGGCGCTCAGGCCGGGGTCGCAGTAGGAGCGCAGCCAGGCGACGGGGATCCTCATGCCGTCCTTCCCCTCATGCGCCGAACTGCTCCAGCAGCCGCACGTCGTTCTCGAACAGCATCCGCAGGTCCGGCACCCCGTGCTTGATCATCGCGATGCGCTCGATGCCCATCCCGAACGCGAAGCCCTGCACCCGCTCGGGGTCGTAGCCGTTCTCGGCCACGTAGCCGAGCACGTTCGGGTCGACCATGCCCGCGCCCAGGATCTCGATCCAGCCCTCGCCGCGGCAGGTGTGGCAGCGCTCCGCGCCCTGGAAGCCGGTGCCGCCGCAGCCGAAGCAGAGCACGTCGACCTCCACGCTCGGCTCGGTGAACGGGAAGTAGCCGGGCCGCAGCCGCACCTTCTGATCGGCCCCGAACATCGCCCGCGCGAACGCCAGCAGCACGCCCTGGAGGTCTGCGAGCGTGATGTCGGTGTCGATCGCCAGCCCCTCGAGCTGGTGGAACATCGGCACGTGCGTGGCGTCCGGCGTGTCGGGCCGGTACACGCGCCCGGGGACCACCACGTAGATCGGCGGCTCCTGCGCCTCCATCGCGCGCACCTGCATCGGCGAGGTGTGCGTGCGCAGCAGCACCGACTCACTCAGGTAAAAGGTGTCCTGCGGCAGCCGCGCCGGGTGCTCCGGCGGGTGGTTGAGCGCGGTGAAGTTGTAGTACTCGTACTCCACCTCGGGGCCCTCGAGCACGGTGAAGCCGAGCCCCACGAACACGTCCTCGAGCTCGCGGCGGATCTGCGAGATCAGGTGCAGGCGGCCGGTGGGCAGCGGCGGGTCGCCCGGCAGGGTCACGTCGATCCGGTCGACGGCCAGGCGGGCGTCGAGCTCCTCGGCCTCGAACCGCTCGGTGCGCTCCGCCAGCAGCCGCTCGAGCGCCTGCTTGACCTGGTTCGCGCCCTTGCCGACCGGGCCGCGCTGCTCCGGCGGCAGCTCGCCGATCGAGCGCAGCGCCTGGGTCAGCTCGGACTTGCGGCCGAGGTAGCGCACGCGCAGCTCCTCGAGCTCCGCGCTGCTGCCAGCGGCCGCGATGGCCGCCTCGGCCTCCCGCCGCAGCTCGTCGAATCGGGCGGGAGCGTCAGGCATCGCGGGCCATCCTATTCCGCTCATACAGGGCCACCGTCGCCGCCATCGCGACGTTGAGCGAGTCGGGGCCGCCGGCGCGCAGCGGCAGGTGGGCGACGTGGTCGGCGGCGGCCACCACGCCGGCCGGTAGGCCCTCGCGCTCGGCGCCCAGGCAGAGTACCTCGGGCGCCGCGTGCGGGACGTCCTCCAGGGGGGAGCCCGACCGCGCCACCAGCGCGACCTTCGCTCCCGGGAGGTCGCCGAACGCGGCCTGGGCCGGCGGCCGAGCGAAGATCGAGCCCATGCTCGCCCGCACCGCCTTGGGCGACCACGGGTCGGCGCAGCCGGGCCCGAGCACCACCGGCCCGTCCGCCAGCGCGTGCGCCGAGCGCACGATCGTGCCCACGTTCCCGGGGTCGCCGACCCCGTGCAGGTAGACCGACAGCGTGCCGCCCGGCTCCGCCCGGCGCTGGCGATACACCGCGACCACGCGCGCGCCGGAGCCGAGCGCGCTCACGGCGTCGAGCAGCTTGGGCTCCACGTCCTCGCCCGCGCGAAGGAGCAGCTCGGGCTCCCAGCCCGCCGCCGCGGCGGCTTCCACCAGGTCCTCGCCCTCCGCCACGAACAGGCCCTCGCGCGTGCGGTAGCGCTTGTCGTGGAGCTTGCGGATCGTCTTGAGCTGCTGGTTGTCGGGTGAGGTGATCACGTTGCTATTCGTGGGAGATCTCTTCGCGGGAACGAAAAAGGGCGCCTCGCGGGGCGCCCTGGGAGTCCTTCGCGGTGGTGACCTGACGGATCAGGCAGCCGCCGCCTCCCGGGCGCGCTCGGCAAAACGTCGGAACGTCTCGGGGTCGCGGACGGCGATGTCGGCCAGGACCTTCCGGTCCACCTCGATCTCCGCGAGCTTGAGCCCGTGCATGAGCTGGCTGTAGGTCAGGCCCTCGCGCCGCGCGGCCGCGTTGATCCGCTGGATCCACAGGCGCCGGAAGTCGCGCTTGCGGTTGCGCCGGTCGCGGTACGCGTAGGTGTCGGCCTTGAGCAGGGCCTCCTTCGCGCGCTTGTAGCTGGAGTTGGCCTCGCCGCGGAAGCCCTTGGTCCGCTCGAGCGTCTCGCGCCGCTTCTTGCGCGCGTGGGTGGAGCGCTTGACCCTCACTTGCGCAGCAGCTTCTTGACCTTGGGGGCGTCGGCGTCGTCCACGATCAGCGGCGAGGCCAGCCGCCGCTTACGCTTGGCGTTCTTCTTGGTGAGGATGTGGCTGCGCATCGCGTGGCGCGCGCGGACCTTCCCCTTGGCCGTCACCTTGAAGCGCTTCTTGGCCCCCGAATGGGTCTTCATCTTCGGCATGAACGCGCCGACTATAGCCCCGTACCCACCGACATCCGTCCATCCCCCGGGTGGCGGGTGAACCGAACGGCCGTCCAGAGGACCATGACCCAGACCCAGACCCCACCCCGCGTGCTTGCTCCGATCCGCCCGCTTACCCTGCCGCGCGACCAGCAGCGCGCCCGCGCCCTGGAACTCGAGGCGCTGATCGAGGATGGCCTCGCCACCCGCACCCGGCGCTTCCGCTGCGGCCGTGCCCTCTTCAACGACGACTTCCCGCGCGCGGCGGCGCTCAACGTGCTCCGCGTGGAGGCCGGCATCCCGGCCCTCGATCCCGCCGCGCTCATGCAGTTCACCGACGAGCTGCAGGGCCACCTGCCGCAGCGCAGCGTCCGCGTGGTCGGCGACGAGCGCGCCGAGCAGCTGCGCCCGGCCTTCGCCGCGGCCGGCTGGACGATCGACACCCTCACCCTGATGGCGCCGCGGGGGCGCCCGGACCGCCCGGTGGACCTGGACCCGATCCGGCCGGTCGCGATCGACGAGCTCCGCGACGCCCGCGAGGCGACGCTCCGCCGCGAGCACCGCGACCTCGACTCCGCCGAGGCGCTCGTGGCCGCGCAGGCGCTGCCGGCCGACGGCACCGAGCTGCGCTGCTTCGCGGCCACCGTGTACCACGAGGTTGCCGCCTACGCGGTCGCGCGCGTGGCCGGCGACGTGGCCAAGCTCACCGAGCTCGACGCCTTCACCCGCTCGCACGGCCAGGGTCTGGGCCGCGCGGTGATCTGGGGCGCGGTCAGCGCCCTGCGCGAGGAGGGCGTCCGGATCGTGGTGGTCGAGGCCGAGGACGACACCTGGCCCAAGTGGACCTTCCGCCGCCTCGGCTTCGAGGACGTCGGCCACACGCACCGGTTCGTCCGGCCGTGGGGCGACGCCTCGGCGGCGCCGCCCGCGTAGGCGCACGGCGCGCCGCACGGCGGGCGGCCTCACGGGGGCGGAGCGAACTCCGCCCCCGCTTGGCCGGAACCGTCGCTACTAGGCAGACGGGCTCGCCGAGGAGGCGAGCTCCTGAGCCTGCTGCTGGCCGCTTTCCTGCGCGGTCTCCTTGGCGGCCGTCGCGGCCTCCTGGGCGACCTGCTTGCCGCGGTCCAGTGCCTCCTGGCCCGTCTGCTTGACCTGGTCCTTGACCTGGTCGGCCATCTCGCCGATCTTCTCGTCCTCCACGCGGGTGGACGGGATCAGCATGCCGGCGATGAAGCCGGCGGCGACGGCGCCGATCGCGAGGCCGAGCGGGTTCTCCTGAGCCACGCTGACGGCCTGCTGGGCGCCCTCCTTCATCTCGCCGGTGCTGGGCGTGGCGTCGTTCGCCCTGCCCATCACGCCGCCGACCTTCGACTTGATCGCGTCGGTCTTCTCACCGACCGACTCCTTCGCACGCGACTTCACGTCGGCCTTGTAGCCAATCGCGTCGATGGTCTCACCCATCTGCTCGCGGGTCTGCTCTATGTCCTGGCGGATGGCGTCTGGGTCTTGGCCCATTGCACGTCCTCCTTCACTGATTCGACGGTTTGCTCGGGGACCGGCGGGCCGGCCTGCTGGACTTCCTTCTTGCCCGAGAGCGCGAGGACTCCGGCGATCGCGGCGTAGACGAGTCCGACGATGAGCGCGGCGAGCCACGCCTTCATGCCGGTGTCCAGTGCCAGGATCAGCGCAGCCGTGAGCGCGCCGAGCGCGAGAAAGCCGACGACGCCCGCGCCGCCGAACATGCCCGCTCCCTTGCCTGCCTGCTTGCCCTTCTCCGCCATCTCCGCTTTTGCGAGCTCGAGCTCCTTGCGGACCAGCGTCGTGGTCTCCTGGGAGAGCTGCTTCAGCAGATCGCCGATCGGCTGCTCCCGGAGGTCGTTGCTTCCGTTGGTGGCCACGTCCGGGCCTCCCTACACGCTCGGCGTGGTGGGAGGCGTCGTGCGCGGCGCGGGCACGACCGGATCGCCCGTGGGCGGCGGCACCGTGCCTGCGCTGTAGCCGTTGGCCACGGAGCCGGTCGTCTCCGACCCGGTCACCGCCGGCCCGCCGCCGAGCTCGCCGGCCGACGAGCGGGCGGGGCCGCCGCCGGAGCCTCGCTGGCTGTAGCGCTGGCTGCTGGACGCCTTCATGAACCGCGACGCGGCGAAGCCGAGCAGCATCCCGCCGGCCACGACGGCCCACGGCTGCCTCCGGGCGAAGTCCTCGACGTCGCTGAGGATCTTGTCCGCGTCCGACTCCGTCAGGTAGCTGCCGAGCTGCTCCGTCCGCTCGGCGGCCTGATCGGCCAGCTGCGCCGGCTTGTCCTTGCCCTGCTCGCGCAGCGTCTCGCCCACGCTGCGGAGATCCGAAGCGGTCGAGGTCACCTGCTCGCCGGCCTGCTTGGAGCGCTGGTCCAGCTGCTCGCGGACCTTGCTCGATGCCTGCTGCTTGGCCTCACCGGCCTTCTCCTGCATCTGGCCCGCGACCTCCTGGGCCTTCTCCTGCGCCGCGTCCTTCGCCTGCGACGCGGTCTCCTGCGCCTGGGCCGCAGCGCCCGTCTGCTCCTCTTCGGAGCTGGGCTGCGTGCCCACCTGCGGGGGCGTGCTTACCTCAGCCATGCCCTCCTCCTCTGCTCGGGTTCCTGGCTCCGCGCTACCCCGGGGGCGGTAGCGGAACCGAGATCGCCACCCAGTGGCGCGTGGCCGCGCAGTGCGGCGCGGAGGTGGCGCGCGGGCCGCTAGGCGGCGGACTCGGGCGCGG
>DASVVS010000165.1:0-12582 GCA_036386455.1 Thermoleophilaceae bacterium | reverse complement strand
AGTCAAACCGCGAGCGGATCGAGGGCTACATGGCCGAGCAGCCGTGCCCGGCCTGCAAGGGCGCCCGGCTGCGGCCGGAGAGCCTCGCGGTCAAGGTCGGCGGGCTCAGCATCGCCGAGTACAGCGACCTCTCGGCGCAGGCGGCGGCGGAGTGGATCCGCAGCCTGGAGATGACCACCACCGAGCGGGCGATCGCGCGGCTGATCGCCTCCGTCGCCGAGGCTTACGGCGTCGACGCCGACAAGCCCTGGTCGCAGCTGAAGAAGGACGAGCGGGAGATCTTCCTCTACGGGACCGGCGACGAGCGCCACGCGATCTCCTATCGCAACCGCTTCGGCCGCCGCCGCTCCTACAGCGTGCGTTTCGAGGGGATCGTCAACACCCTCGAGCGCCGCTACGAGGAGACGGATTCAGAGCGCGTGCGCGAGCGGATCGAGGGCTACATGGCCGAGCAGCCCTGCCCCGCCTGCAAGGGCGCGCGGCTGCGGCCCGAGAGCCTCGCGGTCAAGGTCGGCGGCCTCAGCATCGCCGAGTACAGCGACCTCTCCGCGCAGGCGGCGTCGGCGTGGATCCGCGAGCTGGAGATGACCGAGACCGAGCGGGCGAGCGCGCGGCTGATCGTGCGCGAGATCACCGAGCGGCTCTCCTTCCTCGAGAACGTCGGCATCGGCTACCTCTCGCTGGCCCGCTCGGCCCGCACCCTTTCCGGCGGCGAGGCGCAGCGGATCCGGCTGGCGACCCAGATCGGCTCCCACCTGGTCGGCGTCATGTACGTGCTCGACGAGCCCTCGATCGGGCTGCACCAGCGCGACAACGAGAAGCTGATCGCCACCCTCGACCGCCTCCGCGACCTCGGCAACACCGTGATCGTCGTCGAGCACGACGAGGGCACGATGATGGCCGCCGACCACCTCGTCGACCTCGGGCCCGGCGCCGGCGAACACGGCGGCCACGTGATCTCTGCCGGAACGCCGAAGCAGGTCGCCAAGGACCCGAGCTCGCTGACCGGGCAGTACCTCTCCGGCAAGAAAAAGATCGAGGTCCCGGAGGAGCGCCGCAAGCCGACCGGCGAGCTGGTCGTCCGCGGCGCCCGCGAACACAACCTTAAGGACGTCGACGTGATGGTTCCGCTCGGCGTCTTCTGCTGCGTCACCGGCGTCTCCGGCTCGGGCAAGTCGACCCTGGTCAACGAGACCCTGCACCACGCGGTCGCCAACCGCCTGCACCAGGCGAAGCTGCGGCCCGGGGCCCACGACGGCATCGACGGCCTCGGCCAGATCGACAAGATCATCAACATCGACCAGTCGCCGATCGGGCGCACCCCGCGCTCGAACCCGGCCACCTATACGGGGCTGTTCGACCCGATCCGCGACCTCTTCTCGCGCACGCAGGAGGCCCGCGCGCGCGGCTACAAGCCGGGACGCTTCTCGTTCAACGTGAAGGGCGGGCGCTGTGAGGTGTGCCGCGGCGACGGCCAGATCAAGATCGAGATGCACTTCCTGCCGGACGTCTACGTGCCGTGCGAGCAGTGCGGCGGGCGCCGCTACAACCGCGAGACGCTCGAGGTCCGCTTCAAGGGCAAGACGATCGCGGACGTGCTCCAGATGCCGGTCGAGGAGGCGCTCGACTTCTTCCAGCACATCCCGAAGATCAAGCGCCGGCTGCAGGCGCTGCACGACGTGGGGCTCGACTACATCCGGCTCGGCCAGCCCGCCACGACGCTCTCGGGCGGCGAGGCGCAGCGCGTCAAGCTCGCCACCGAGCTCTCGAAGGTCGCCACGGGGCGGACGCTCTACATCCTCGACGAGCCCACCACCGGCCTGCACTTCGCCGACGTGGAGCGCCTCCTGGAGATGCTCGGCCGGCTCGTGGAGGCCGGCAACACGGTCGTGGTCATCGAGCACAACCTCGACGTGATCAAGACGGCCGACCGCATCATCGACATGGGCCCCGAGGGCGGCGAGGAGGGCGGCCGCGTGGTGGCCGAGGGCACCCCGGAGCAGGTGGCCGCGACCCAGGGCTCGCACACGGGCCGCTTCCTGAGCGGGATCGTGACCCCGAAGGTCACGAAGCGGCGCGCCCCGCGCCGGCGCCTCGCCGCCGCGGCGTGAACCTCAAGCTCTACGCCCAGAAGTGGCTCTGGTACGAGCGCAACGCTCGCCCGCTGCACCGCCTGCGCATCCACCGGCACGCGCTGCGGAGCGAAGCCTTCATCCGCTTTCCCGTCGAGGGGAACGTCCTCGAGTCACTCGACAGCGGCCAGCTTCGGCTGGGCAAGGGGACGCTGCTCGAGCCCGGCTGCTGGATCACGATCGCCGAGGGTGCGCGCGTGAGCGTGGGGGAGGGCTGCTTCCTCAACAAGAACACGATGATCGCCGCCCACACCGAGGTCACGATCGGCGACCACACGATGTTCGCCAACGGCTGCTTCGTCTCCGACGCCGCCCACGCCTACGACCGCGACGACATCCCCGTGACCTGGCAGGGCTTCACCTCGAAGGGCCCGACGCGGATCGGCTCGAACTGCTGGTTCGGGGTCAACTGCGTGGTGTCGAACGGCATCACGATCGGCGATCGCTGCGTGATCGGGGCCAACAGCGTGGTCACGAAGGACCTGCCGGACGGCGTGATCGCCGCCGGCGTGCCCGCGAAGGTGATCCGCGAGATCGAGTTCAGGCAGGGCGACTGACCGACCGGGGTCGATTGCGTCCCTATAGAGGACGGAAGTGACCCCGGTCGACTGCGGGGCGGCCGATCCCGCCTCCCCTACCGCTGCCGTAGGCGCCCGAGAACCGCGCGGCCGATGGTGACGGGGTGGCTGATGGCCGTGGTCAGGCGTCCGGCCAGCGAGCCCGGCTCGTGTGCCACCCCGAGCTGCCGCAGGATCGTGGCCTGGTCGAAGTAGACGCGCTCGCCGACGATCCGGTCGCCGTCCGGGTCGAACAGGAACAGCGCGCACATCCGGCACTCGAACGAGCGCCCGGTCGGGGGCAGCCCCCGCAGCGGCCCGCGGTGAGTGCCGCGCAGCAGGAACTCGACCACGACAGCCTCCTCGGAGTGGTGGAAGGCCAGCGGCTCGTTGGCCTGGTCCGGGAACGCGGCGCGCGTCTCGGCGAAGTACGCCCGCACCTCCTCCTCGCCGTCGTGCACGTCGCCGGTGGCGATCAGCTCGTAGCGCGGGTGGTCGAAGGTCTCGATCGTCGCGTCGAAGTCGTGGCGGTTCTCGGACTCCATGTGCTCGCGGACGGTCGCCTCGCGCCGCCGCCGGAGGGCATCTGTGGTCGGCATGCAGGCAGTATGTCCGTATGGGCGCCGCCGGCCCGGCAGAGCGGCGCTCGCCGCCGCCCGAGTAGGTAGTTTCCGGCGCCGGGGGAGTGTTGGAGCCGCAGCCCAGGGAGACGCAGAGCGGGATAACGCGGCAGGCCGCGGCCCGGCTGGCCGTGCTGGTGGCGCTCGTGGGCGCCGCGGCGGTGGCCGGATGGCTCCTGTTCGCCGACACCGGAGGCGACTACACGGTGAAGGCGCGCTTCGCGAACGCCGGGCAGGTCGTGCGCGGCGGCCTCGTGGAGGTCGCGGGCCAGAAGGTCGGGACCGTCAAGCGGCTGCGCCTGGCCGACGACGGCGTCGCCGAGCTGGAGCTCGCGATCGAGGACGAGTGGGCGCCGCTGCCGCGCGGCACGCACGCGCAGATCCGCCAGTTCGGCATCTCGGGCCCGGCGAGCCGCTACATCGAGCTGCGCTACCCGCCCGACAAGGACGAGGCCGAGGAGATCGCGGACGGCGGCGTGATCGAGCAGAGCGACACGACCTCGAACGTGGACCTCGACGAGGTCTTCTCGATCTTCGACAAGAACACCCGCTCGTCGCTGAAGAAGGTCTTCCGCAACTCCAACCGCCAGTACGCGGGGCAGGCCGAGAACCTGCATCAGGGGGTGCTCTACCTCGATCCGGCGCTCGTGTCCGCCAGCCGGCTGTTCCGCGAGCTGAACCGCGACACCGGGAGCCTCGAGCGCTTCGTGACCGAGAGCTCCGACCTGGTCGGGGACGTCGCCGACCGCCGTGAGGATCTCGCCGGCCTCGTCTCGAACCTCGCGGACACCACCGGCGCGCTGTCGCGGCCGCGCGGCCCGGGCGGCGGCGGGGCGCTCGGGGAGGCGATCCACGACCTGCCGGACTTCATGCGCGAGGCGAACACGACCTACGTGAACCTGCGCGCGGCGCTCGACGACCTCGACCCGCTGGTGACCGAGTTCAAGCCGGTCGCGCGCCGGCTCGTCCCGTACACGGCCGAGGTGCGCCGCATGGTGCAGGACCTCGACCCGGCCGTGCGCGACCTCGCCGCCATCACCTCGCGGCCGGGCCGTGACAACGACCTGATCGACCTGTCGATCGCCACGCCGCCGCTGCGCGACATCGCGGTCGGCCCCGTGCACCGCAACGGCGCCGAGCGCAAGGGCGCGCTGCCGGCCGCGGCCGAGGCGCTCGGCACGGCCACCCCGCGGTTCGCGTTCGCACGTCCGTACTCGTTCGACTTCACCGCCTGGCTCGACGACTTCTCGCACACGGGGAACGTCGACGCCCTCGGCGGGTTCAGCCGCGCGGGAAGCCACGTGGCGGCGTTCTCGTTCAAGAACGGCCTGCTGCAGCCGCTCGCCCCGGCCGTCCGCGGCCAGGAGATCCTCGACGTGGCGCTGCTCGGGCAGTACAACAAGTGCCCCGGCGCCTCCGAGCGCGACAGCTTCGGCGACGGCTCGCTCCCGTTCAAGCCGTACCCCGAGTTCAACTGCGACGAGACGCAGAGGCCGCTCGGGCCATGACGCGCCGGATCGCCATCGCATTCCTCGCGCTGGTCGCGGTCGTGGCGTTCGCCGCGGCGAGCTCCGACGACGGCCCCGGGGACGGCCGCCGCTTCGTGGTGGAGCTCGACAACGCGTTCGGCATGGTCGTGGAGGGCGACGTCCGCGTGGCCGGCACCAACGCGGGCAAGGTCAAGGAGATCGAGCTGGACGAGCGCACGCACAAGGCGCTCGTGGAGATCGAGCTGACCGAAAGCGGCTTCGGCTCGTTCCGCACCGACGCCGAGTGCGAGTCGCGCCCGCAGTCGCCGCTCGGCGAGTTCTACCTCGACTGCCGCCCGGGCCGCGCTGCGCGGGAGCTGGAGGACGGCGACCGCATCGAGGTCGAGCGCACCACCTCCACGATCCCGCCCGACCTGATCACCAACATCATGCGCCGGCCGTTTCGCGAGCGCTTCCGGCTGGTCCTCGCCGAGCTCGGCGCCGGGCTGGCCGGCCGGCCCGACGAGCTCAACTCCGCGATCCGGCGCGCCGTGCCCGCGCTGCGCCAGTCCTCGAACCTGCTCGCGGTCCTCGCCGACCACAACCGGGTCATCCGCGACCTGGTCCGCGACGCCGACCGGGCCATCGGCAAGCTGGCCGAGAACCGCGAGAACGTCGGCCGCTTCGTGGGCGAGGCGGAGGACACGGTGACCGCGTCGGCCGAGCGCGCGGCCGACATCCAGGCCAACTGGAGCAAGTTCCCGGCGTTCCTGCGTGAGCTGAGGCCCACGATGGCGTCGCTCGAGGAGGTCGCGCGCGAGCAGCGGCCGGTGCTGGCGGGCCTCGCCTCCCAGGCGGGCGAGCTGACCCGCTTCTTCGACGTCTCGGCCAAGTTCTCGGACGCCACGCGGCCGTCGCTGCGCGCCTTCGGCAAGGCGGCGCCCAGCGGCACCGAGGCGATGCGCGCCGCGCTGCCGCGCATCCGCGAGCTGAGCGAGTACGCACGCCCGAGCGTGCCGCTGGCGAACAACCTCGCGATCACGTTCGAGGACTGGGACGACCGGAGCCGCGCGGTCGAGCGCCACCCGCTGAGCCCGGGCGGCAAGGGCTTCACCGGCCCTGAGGCGCTCCTCCAATACATCTTCACGCAGACGATGCAGACGAACGCGTACGACCAGCTCGGTCACGTGCCGCGCGTGAGTCTCGTCCAGACGGCCAACTGCGCCCCGCTCACGAGCGGCGAGGACTACAAGAGGAACGAGGCCTCGCTGAAGAACTGCCGCGCCTGGCTCGGGCCGAACCAGCCCGGCATCACGACGCCCGACCCGACCGCCGGCGGCGACCCCAACTTCACACCGCCGTCGGCCGACCCGAGCGAGGGCGAGACCGGCTACGACCCGCCGGCGGAGGACACGCCGGAGCCGGGCACCCCGGCGCCCCGCGCACGTGGCCGGAGCGACCGCGACCGCGGGGGCGCCCGCGACGCGCCGCCGCCGAGCCCCGAGGTGCAGCGCGAGATCGAGCGACTCCTCGAGGAGCTCGAGGAGCGCGCGCGCGAGCAGGGCGGCGACGAGCCCGACCCCGGTGGCCTCCTCGACTTCCTGCTGGCGCCATGACCCGCCGCCCGAGCGCATCCATCGTCGCGAGCCCGGTCCTGATCGGGGCGATCGCCGTGCTGGTGGTCGTGGTCTCGGTGCTGCTCGCCTACAACGCCAACAAGGGCCTGCCGTTCGTGCCGTCGCTGGACGTGAAGGTGCAGGCCGGCAACGCGCTGTCGCTCGGCCGCGGCGGCGAGGTGCGCGAGGGCGGCGCGCGGGTGGGCTTCGTGGAGAAGGTCCGCTCGGTGAAGCTCGCGGGCGGCGAGGCCGGCGCGGAGTTCGACCTGAAGCTCGACAAGTCGGTGGGCGACGTGCCGAGCGACACGACCTTCACGATCCGGCCGCGCTCGCCGCTGGGCCTGAAGTACCTCGAGATGGACCGCGGCACGAACGGCGCGGCGATCCGGCAGGGGCACACCTTCCCGGCCCGCCAGACGACGCTGCCGGTCGAGATCGACGACTTCAACAGGATCTACGACGAGCGCACGCGCCAGGGCGTGCGGCGCAACACCGAGGAGTTCGGCAACGCGTTCGCCGGGCGCGGCATCGCGATCAACGAGGCGGTGGCGGAGCTGCCGCGGCTGTTCGCGGTCCTCGAGCCGGTCGCGCGCAACCTCGCCGACCCGCGCACGCAGATCGGGCGCTTCTTCCGCGAGCTGGGCGACGCCGCGCGCATCGTGGAGCCGATCGCCGAGGTGAACGCCGAGGTGTTCACGCTCGGCGCCGACACCTTCGAGGCCATCTCGCGCGACCCGGAGGCGCTCAAGGAGACGATCAGCCGCACGCACCCGTTCTTCCAGGCCGGGATCGAGTCGTTCCCGGTGCAGCGCCCGTTCCTGACCGACAGCGCGCGGCTCGCGCGGGCGTTGCGGCCGGTCGTGCGCGAGCTGCGCCCCACGCTCCCGCTGATCACGCCCGCGCTCGAGCGCGGCATCCCGGTCAGCCGCCGCTCGGTCGAGTTCTACGAGGACCTCGAGCCCACCCTCGTGGCGCTGCGCGACCTCGCCACCGATCCCGCCAGCGGCATCGCGCTGCGGGCCCTCGGCGATACCGCGCGCACCCTGGAGCCGCAGATCAAGTTCCTCGGGCCCTTCCAGACGGTCTGCAACTACTGGGGCTACTGGTGGACGTTCCTGTCCGAGCACCTGGCGGCCGACACCGGCCAGGGCTACAGCCAGCGGACCGAGTCGAAGACCGCGGCGCCGCAGACCAACAACCAGGGCTCGATGGGCGCCACCGACCCGGTCAACTACCAGGGCTTCAACGAGGCGATGGCGCGGCGCGGGTCGAACGTGAGCCTCCACTCGACGCCGTACAACCACGCGATCACAGACACGGGCGAGGCGGACTGCGAGAACGGGCAGCGCGGCTGGATGCGCCGCTGGACGACGGCGCCGGAGCCCGAGTACCTGATCCAGACCCGCCCCGACGTGCCGGGCGTGCAGGGGCCGACCTACCGCGGCCGCCCGCGCGTGCCGAAGGGCCAGACCTTCGCGCGAGAGCCGCAGGGCAGGGGACACAACCACGACCGATGAGGCGCGACCGCGGCATGTCCCCCTTCCGTGCCGGCGCGATCACGCTGATCGTGGCGGTGCTCGCCGTCTACCTGGCATTCGCCCGCGGGGTGCCGTGGAGCGACCACTACGAGATCAAGGCCGCGTTCACGGACTCGGTGAACGTGAAGGAGCGCCAGCCCGTGCGGATCGCCGGCGTGGAGGTCGGCCAGGTCGTGAAGGTCGACCACCCGGAGCCCGGCGAGGGCAGGGTCGAGGTGACCATGCGGATCGAGGACGACGGGCGCCCGATCCACAGGGACGCCCAGGTGAAGATCCGGCCGCGGATGTTCCTCGAGGGCAACTGGTTCCTCGAGCTGAGCCCGGGCACGGAGGCGAGCCCGGAGCTCGAGGACGGCGAGACGATCCCCGTCCAGCAGACGGCCGCGCCGGTCCAGCTCGGGCAGGTCTTCGCGGTGCTCCAGCAGGACACGCGCGAGAACATCCGCACGATCTTCCGCGAGTACGGCTCGGCGCTCGAGGGCGCGGGAGCACGCGGGTTCAACCGCTCGATCCCGTACTGGGAGCCGGCCTATCGCGACTCCGCGGTCGTGCAGGACGCCACGCTCGGGCTCGGCGAGCACGACCTCTCCGAGTACCTGGACAGCGCCGGGCGGGTGGCGCGCGGGCTCGACCGCAGCCCGCAGGCGCTGCGCTCGCTGATCACCGACTTCAACACCGCCGCCGGGGCCTTCGCGCGCGAGGCGACCAACCTCGAGGACGCGATCGAGGAGCTGCCGCGCACGATCCAGGCCGCGCGCCCCGCGCTCGCGCGCCTGAACGACGCCTTCCCGCCGCTGCGCCGCCTCACCGCCGACCTGCGCCCGACCGTTCGCGAGACCGGCCGCACGATCGACGTGAGCTTCCCGTTCATCCGCCAGACGCGCGGGCTCGTCTCGCGCGCCGAGCTGCGCGGGCTGGTCGCGGACCTGCGGCCCACCGTGCCGAGCCTCGCTCGCCTCACGCGGAGCACCGTGCCGCTCTACGAGCTCGTCCGCGAGTCCTCGTCGTGCGAGAACGAGGTGCTGCGCCCGTACTCGCACGACCGGGTGCCGGATCCCGCGTTCCCGGCCACCGGCCCGGTCTACGAGGAGGCGCCCAAGCCGCTGCCGTCGCTGGCGGGCGAGAGCCGCAGCGGCGACGCCAACGGCCAGTGGTTCCACGTGCTCGTCTCGGCCGGCGACTACACGGTCAACGTCGGCGACGACCCCAACGGCAACCCGCAGTTCGCGCAGGCGTACTTCCCGATCCTCGGGTCGCAGCCGCCCACGCCGAAGACGCGGCCGCCGCTGCGCCCCGACGCGCCGTGCGAGACGCAGGAGCCGCCGGACCTGCGCACGAACCCGGGCCCGCCGAACCCGGTCGTGGCCCGTGGCCTCCCGGACACGCCGAAGGCGCACCGCCAGTACGAGCGGGCCAAGGACCGAGCGGTCCGCTTCATGCGGCGTGACATCGAGCGGATGAACCTCGACAGCCTCTTCCGGGTCAGCGACCGCGAGATCGGAGGGAGCACGCGGTGATCGCCGTCCTCCGCAAGAACTTCCTCGCGCTGCTGCCGCTGCTCGGACTGGCCGCCATCGCCCTGGTCGTGGCCGGCTACATCCTGGCCAACCAGCGGCTGCGCTTCCCGATCGTGGAGGACGAGCCGGTCCGGCTGAACGTGGAGCTGCCCACGGCTCAGGCGGTCATGCCGGGGCAGGGGCAGACGGTGCGCGTGGCGGGCGTGAAGGTCGGGTCGATCGGCGAGGTGCGGCTCGACGACGGGCGCGCGGTGGTGGAGCTCGAGATCGACCGCAAGTACGAGGACCTGATCCGCGACGACGCGACCGCGCTGCTGCGGCCCAAGACCGGCCTCAAGGACATGTTCCTGGAGGTGGACCCGGGACGCGGAAAGCCGCTCGAGGAGGGCGACACGCTGCCGCTCGGCAACGCGATCCAGGACGTGAACCTGGACGAGATCCTGGCGATGCTCGACCGCGACACGCGCGAGTACCTGCTGCTGCTGGTGCATGGCGCGGGCAAGGGCCTCGAGGGGCGCGGGACCGACCTGCGCGAGGTCTTCCGGCTCTTCGAGCCGACCCACCGCGACCTGGCGCGGCTGCAGAGCTCGGTCGCCACGCGCAAGGGCAACCTGAGGCGGCTCGTGACCTCGCTCGAGCGCCTGAGCACCGAGCTGGCCGGCCGCGAGGACGAGCTGGCCGACCTCGTGAGCTCGGCCGCCCGCGTGTTCCGCGCGAACGCCGCCGAGGACCGCAACATCTCCGCCGCGGTACGCGAGCTGCCGGGGGCGCTGCAGCAGACGACCGCCACGGTCCAGGAGGTCGAGCGGCTGGCCGAGGTGCTCGGGCCGGCGAGCGAGCAGCTGCGGGAGCCGATCCGCGCGCTCGGCGGCGCCCAGCGCGCCCTGCGGCCTCTGTCGGTGGAGGGCGAGCCGATCATCCGCGAGCGGATCCGCCCGTTCGTGCGCGCCTCGCGCCCGACCGTCCGCTTCCTGCGCCCCGCGGCGCGCGACCTGAGCGTGGCCACGCCCAACCTCACGCGCACGTTCCGCGTGTTCAACAAGCTCTTCAACCTCGCCGCCTACAACAAGGACGGGCGCGAGCCGCCGGGCGACCCGGACCGCGACGAGGGCTACCTGTTCTACCTCGCCTGGCTCACGCACAACTCGGCCACCGCGTTCTCGACCTCGGACGCGCACGGCCCGTTCCGCCCGTCGCTGGTGGCCGGCAGCTGCCAGACGCTGCGCTCGCTCGCCTCCGAGCGGCCCGAGACCGAGTTCGCGCTCAACCTCACGCCGGTGCTCACGAACCCGACCCTCTGCGGCGAATGATCAAGCACGCCCCCAGCGTCCCCCGGCTGGCCGCGATGGCGGCCTTCGCGTTCTCGTGCGTCGGGCTGCTGATGTTCCTGTGGCTCCAGTTCGGCGGCCCGCTGCCGCTGCGGCCCGAGGCCTACAACGTGGAGATCGGGTTCCCGGAGGCGACCGGCCTCCAGAAGAACCTCGACGTGCGCGCGTCGGGGATCACGATCGGCAAGGTCCGCGACGTGCGCGTGGACCAGGACACGAGCCGCACCGTCGCGAAGCTCGCGATCGACTCCGAGTACGCGCCGCTGCCGAGCGACATGAAGGCGATCCTGCGGACCAAGACGCTGCTCGGCGAGACGTTCGTGGAGCTGACGCCGGGCACCCGCGGCTCGCGGCGGATCCCCGACGGCGGCCGGTTGCACGACGCTCGGGTGGCCGAGACGGTCGAGCTCGACGAGATCTTCCAGACCTACGACCCGACCACGCGCAAGGCGATCCAGCTCTGGCAGCAGGAGCTCGGCCGCGGGATGCGGGGGAGGGGCGAGAACGTGAACAACGCGCTCGGCCAGCTCCCCGAGTTCGCCGACAGCGCGGCCGACCTGCTGAGCGTGCTGTACCGGCAGGAGGGAGCGGTCCGCGGCCTCGTGCGCGACACGGGCAGCGTGTACGAGGCGCTCACGCGCGACGAGGACAAGCTGACCGGCCTGATCCGCAACTCGCACGCGCTGTTCTCCCAGACGTCGTCGGAGCGCGAGGCGCTGGCCGAGGCGTTCCGCATCTTCCCGACGTTCCTGGACGAGTCGCGGCTCACCCTGGAGCGGGTCGAGGACTTCTCGCGCCACGCGCGGCCGCTCGTACAGGACCTGCGGCCGGTGGCGGAGGAGCTGCGGCCCACGCTCGTCTCGCTGCGCTCGCTGGCGCCCAGCCTGCGCCGCTACTTCGACGGCTTCGACCGCCAGATGGACGTCTCGGACGAGGCGCTGCCGGCGCTGCGCGAGACGCTCGACGAGACCGTGCCGATGTTCCGCTCGCTCGGGCCGTTCCTGTCCGAGTTCAACCCGATCCTCCAGTGGCTCGAGCTGCACCAGCACCTGGTCGCCGACTTCCTCGGCAACGGGTCGGCGGGCACGAAGGACACGGTCGACGGGCACGGCCCGAACGAGACCGGCCACTACCTGCGACAGATCGGGCCGAACGGGGCCGAATCGCTCGGCATCCACCCGCGGCGGCTGCCGTCGAACCGCGGCAACGCGTACTTCCCGCCGATCATCCCGAGCGCCGAGTCGGCGCGGCGCAAGATCTTCCCGAACTGGGACTGCCTGCCGGCGAACAACTTCGAGGACCCGGACAACCCCGTCGAGAAGTCCGCGCCCGGCCAGCAGCCGGCGCGTCCGGCCTGCTTCGTCCGGCCGGGCACGCAGGGCATCGACTGGCCCGGCAAGCAGGGCCGCTTCGTGCACGTGGGGCCGGCGAACTACCGCTAGTTCGCGGTGCCGGTCCAGGATTAGGGGCGCTCGGGGGCGCGTAGGCCCCGGCCTAGGGGGGGCGAGCTTTTCACCGTCCTGCCTAAGGGTCTATATGCGACCCGAAAGCAGGACAGTGGCCGCTGGCCGAAGCACGGTTGCGGGAGCTGCGGGCCCAGTAGCTGCGCCGCTCGCACACGAGCAGACTCGCCCGCCCCGCCGAAGGTGAGCAGCGGCTAGCCCGTCACGGTCACGACCACCGCACGGCTGCGCGGGCGGTCGTCGAAGTCGATCATCACCACCTGCTGCCAGGTGCCCATCCGCAGCTCGCCGGCGACGATCGGGATCGTCTCGCTGGGGCCGACGATCGCGGCCCGCATGTGC